>NZ_MLYN01000005.1:0-214037 GCF_001866675.1 Streptomyces sp. MUSC 14 | reverse complement strand
GTCAGGGGTGGGGTGGTGCCGGGGCCCGGGCAGGGGTGGGTGTGACGGGTGGGGGGTGCGGGGCAGACTCGGTGCCATGCGTACTGCGTACAGCGTGGAGACGGTAAGGGCGGCCGAACGGGCCCTCATGGCACGGCTGCCGGAGGGCGCGCTGATGCAGCGGGCCGCCGCGGGACTGGCCGCGGCCTGCGCGGAACTGCTCGGACGGGTGTACGGCAGCCGGGTGGTGCTGCTCGTGGGCAGCGGGGACAACGGCGGGGACGCGCTGTACGCGGGGGCCCGGCTGGCCCGGCGCGGAGCCGGCGTCACGGCCGTGCTGCTGGCGCCCGAGCGGGCGCACGCCGGGGGACTGGCCGCACTGCGGCGGGCGGGCGGCGCGGTCGCGGCCGACTCCGCCGCCACGGCCGAGGAGTTGATCGAGCGCGCCGATCTGGTCGTGGACGGGATCGTCGGGATCGGCGGGAAGGGCGGGCTGCGCGCCGAGGCGGCGGCGCTCGCCGAGACGGCCGAGCTGTCCCGGGCCGCCGTGGTGGCCGTGGATCTGCCCAGCGGGGTCGAGGCCGACACCGGGGAGGTGCGCGGGGCCGCCGTGCGGGCCGATCTGACCGTCACCTTCGGCACGTACAAGCCCTGCCTGCTGGTCGATCCGGCGCGGGAGTACGCCGGGGTCGTACGGCTCGTCGACATCGGGCTCGAACTGCCCGGCGAGGGCGAGCTGGAGGCCTTGCAGCACGCCGACGTGGCGCGGCTGCTGCCGGTGCCGGGGGCGGAGAGCGACAAGTACCGGCGGGGCGTCGTCGGGATCGCGGCCGGGTCCGCGCGCTATCCGGGGGCGGCCGTGCTCGCCGTGTCCGGGGCGCTGCGGGGCGGGGCCGGAGCCGTACGGTACGTCGGTCCCGCCGGGGACGCGGTCATCGCGCGCTTCCCCGAGACGCTGGTCTCGGACCGGGGGCCGGCGAAGGCGGGGCGCGTGCAGGCGTGGGTGACCGGACCCGGCGCCGGGGAGGACGCGGCGACCGTGGCCGAGGTGCTCGGCGCCGACGTGCCGGTGCTGCTCGACGCGGACGGGCTGCGGCTGGCCGAGCGGGACGCGGTGCGGGGGCGTACGGCACCGACGCTGATGACCCCTCATGCCGGGGAGGCGGCCGCGCTGCTGGGGGTGCGGCGGGAGGAGGTCGAGGGCCGCCGGCTGGCGGCCGCGCGGGAGCTGGCGGCGGTGTACCGGGCGACCGTGCTGCTGAAGGGGTCCACGACGCTGGTCTCCGACGCCGGGGGCGGCGCGGTGCGGGTGAACGCCACGGGCACCTCCTGGCTGGCCACGGCGGGCAGTGGTGACGTGCTCTCGGGGCTCGCCGGGTCACTGCTGGCGGCCGGCCTCCGGGCGCTGGACGCGGGGAGCACGGCCGCGTATCTGCACGGTCTCGCCGGAAGGTTCGCGGCGCGGGGGGCTCCGGCGGGGGCGCACGACGTCGCCGGGCGGATCCCGGAGGCGTGGCGGGATGTGAGGTATTGAGGGGTGGGCGGCGGCGTCGGCAGGTCGGTGGTGGGCCGGTCGGGGCGGGGCGGGCTCCTCAGGCGCGGCGGCACCGTCGGTGTGCCGGTGCCGGGCCGGTTGCGGCGGGAGGTTCGCGGCGCGGGGGGCTCCGGCGGGGGCGCACGACGTCGCCGGGCGGATCCCGGAGGCGTGGCGGGATGTGAGGTATTGAGGGGTGGGCGGCGGCGTCGGCAGGTCGGTGGTGGGCCGGTCGGGGTGGGGCGGGCTCCTCAGGCACGGCGGCACCGTCGGTGTGCCGGTGCCGGGCCGGTTGCGGCGGGAGGTTCGGGGCGCGGGGGGCTCCGGCGGGGGCGCACGACGTCGCCGGGCGGATCCCGGAGGCGTGGCGGGATGTGAGGTATTGAGCGGATCCGTGACGCCGGGCGATCCGGCTCGGCGGGGTCCTGAACCGCTCGGGTGACCCCGTCCGCGCGGCATCGCCGAACCGGCGGGGCCGCACGTTTGGCTGATCGCATGATCAGCAGACGAATCGCGTCCCGGGGTGTCGCCGTGCTGCTCGCCACCGTGACGGCGCTGCCGGCCGGCACCCTCGCCGCGGGCGCCGCGCCCGCCCGGGTGGCCAGGCCGGCACCCCCCGCCCCCCGCACCGAACCCGAAACCGAACTCGTCCCCGGTGTGGCCCCGGTCGGCCAGCCCGGGCAGATCGACACACCCGACCAGGTGCTGGCGCCGGACGTGTACGCGCCGACCCCCCGCGAGGACCGCATCGAGCCCAGGCAGGCGGCGGCCGGGGCGTACGACCTCATCGAGTACGTGCCGCTCTCCGACGCCGTCGCCAAGGTGTCGTGCAGCAAGCAGACCGGGCCGTACCAGCGCCAGGTCGAGCGCTGGCTGAAGCTGAGGGTGGACGGCAGGCAGTCCGCCGCCGACTGCAGGGCCGTCCGCGCCTTCCAGCTGAAGTACAAGATCAAGCCCGCGAGCGGCTTCGCCGGGCCCGTCACCTGGGCGACCATGATGCTGGTCTCGGCCCGGAAGGACCCGAACGCGGACCGGAAGTGCCCCGTCCGGTCGTACACCGTCGCCTGTGTCGATCTGGACCGGCAGCTCACCTGGGTGCAGCGGGGCTCCCGGGTGGTGTTCGGGCCGGTGCCGATGCGCAGCGGACGCCCGGGGCACCTCACCCGCAAGGGCTGGCACACGGTCTACTGGCGGCACAAGAACCACGTGTCGAGCCTCTACCACCAGCCCATGCCCTACGCCCAGTTCTTCGACGGCGGCGAGGCCTTCCACGCCGTCTACGGCACCGTCTACACCACCGTCGGCTCCTGGGGCTGCGTCAATCTGAGGCTCGGCGACGCGAAGACACTGTGGGGTGTGCTGAAGAAGGGCGACCACGTCTATGTGTGGGGGCGCAGGCCCGGTACCTGAGGAGCCGGCGAGGTCCTCTGAGACACTGGGGGCGCCATGAGTGAGACAGCAGCTGAGCCGACCGCCCCCCTGCGCGCCCGCGCCGAGATCGACCTGGGTGCCCTGAGCGCCAATGTGCGCACCCTGCGCGCCCGGGCGAAGGGCGCCGCCGTGATGGCCGTCGTCAAGTCCGACGGGTACGGCCACGGGGCGCTGCCGTGCGCCCGCGCGGCCCTCGCGGCGGGCGCGACCTGGCTCGGTACGGCCACGGCCGAGGAGGCCCTCGCACTGCGCGCGGCCGGGCTGCCCGGGCGGATCCTGTGCTGGCTGTGGGTGCCCGGCGGGCCCTGGCGGCAGGCGATCGAGGCCGACATCGACGTGTCCCTGAGCGGGATGTGGGCGCTGCGCGAGGCCGTCCTGGCGGCCCGCGCGGCCGGCCGGCCCGCGCGGGTGCAGCTCAAGGCGGACACCGGGCTCGGCCGCAACGGCTGCCAGCCCGGGGCCGACTGGGCCGAGCTGGTCGGCGCGGCCCTCGCCGCCGAGGCCGAGGGACTGGTGCGGGTCACCGGACTGTGGTCGCACTTCGCCTGCGCGGACGAGCCCGGGCATCCGTCCATCGCCGCCCAGCTCGACCGGTTCCGGGAGATGGTGGCGTACGCCGAGGAGCAGGGGGTGTGCCCCGAGGTGCGGCACATCGCCAACTCGCCCGCCACGCTGACCCTTCCCGAGACCCACTTCGACCTGGTTCGCACGGGTATCGCCGTGTACGGCATCTCGCCGAGCCCCGAGCTGGGCACGCCGGCCGACTTCGGACTGCGCCCGGTGATGACGCTCAGCGCCTCCCTCGCCCAGGTCAAGCACGTCCCCGGCGGACACGGCGTCAGCTACGGCCACCACTACGTCACACCCGGCGCGACGACCCTCGGCCTGGTCCCGGTCGGCTACGCGGACGGCATCCCGCGGCACGCCTCCGGCACCGGTCCGGTGCTGGTCGACGGCAAGTGGCGCACGGTCGCCGGACGGGTCGCCATGGACCAGTTCGTGGTGGACCTCGGCGGCGACGAGCCCGCGGTGGGCAGCGAGGCCGTGCTGTTCGGGCCCGGTGACCGCGGCGAGCCCACCGCCGAGGACTGGGCGCAGGCCTGCGGCACGATCGCGTACGAGATCGTCACGCGCATCGGAACCCGCGTTCCCCGCGTCTATGTGAACGCGGACATGTGAACGAGTCCCCGGGAACGGGGAAGACTCCGTTAGTCCGTTGGGCGGAACGCGACCCGTATCACGTGTAACACCGGTCATACCTGTTACGGCGGCGACAACGGCACCATCGATCGCACCCGGCGAAGAGGAGCGGCAGTGAGCGAGAGCAGTGCGGAGGCCGTGGCGGGCGTCATCGCCTCGGCGGCCGCCGCCTCCGCGGGAGCGGCCGGCGGCTGGCGCCGGGCGACCGGCATCGCCGGTGCCGCGATAGGCGTGCTCGCGGCGGGCGCGGCGGCCGGCGTCGCGGTCGAGCGGATGACGGTCGGCCGCGGCATGCGCCGCAAGGCCCGGCTGGCCCTGGACTCCGCGGGCCCCTACGGCACCCTGCGCGGCACCCCCGGCAAGGCGATCGCCGACGACGGCACCGAGCTGTACTACGAGGTCGAGGAGGTCGAGCCGGACACCGGCCCACACGTCTCGCCGCGCCGGCGAAGGCTGTTCGGCCGCAAGGCGCCCGCTCCCGTCACCGTCGTCTTCAGCCACGGCTACTGCCTCAACCAGGACTCCTGGCACTTCCAGCGGGCGGCGCTGCGCGGCGTCGTGCGGACCGTGCACTGGGACCAGCGCAGCCACGGCCGCTCCGGCCGGGGGGTGGCCCAGACCCGGGACCGGGTGCCGGTCACCATCGACCAGCTCGGCCGTGATCTGAAGGCGGTACTCGACGCCGCCGTACCGGAGGGGCCGGTCGTGCTGGTCGGGCACTCGATGGGCGGGATGACGACGATGGCCCTCGCCGCCCAGTACCCGGAGCTGATCCGGGACCGGGTCGTCGCCACCGCCTTCGTCGGCACGTCGTCCGGACGGCTCGGCGAGGTGAACTTCGGGCTGCCGATCGCCGGTGTCAACGCGGTGCGCCGCATCCTGCCGGGCGTGCTGAAGGCGCTCGGGCAGCAGGCGGAGCTGGTGGAGAAGGGGCGCCGGGCCACCGCCGAGCTGTTCGCCGGGATCATCAAGCGGTACTCGTTCGCCGGGCGGGAGGTCGATCCGGCCGTCGAGCGGTTCGCCGAGCGGATGATCGAGTCGACGCCGATCGACGTGGTCGCCGAGTTCTACCCGGCCTTCACCGACCACGACAAGACCGAGGCCCTCGCCTCCTTCCAGGACATGCCCGTGCTGGTGCTGGCCGGGGTGCAGGACCTGGTCACGCCCAGCGAGCACAGCGAGGTCATCGCCGACCTGCTGCCCGAGTGCGAGCTGGTGCTCGTGCCGGACGCCGGGCACCTGGTGATGCTGGAGCACCCGGAAGCGGTCACCGACCGTCTCGCCGACCTGCTCACCCGCGCCGGTGCCGTGCCGGCAGGGGCTACGGTTAGTGGCTATGGAACGACCGGCAGCACCAGCAGCACCGCAGGGCCCCGTTGAGACGCGGCTGACGATCACCTCGCCCGAGCAGATGCGGGAGCTGGGCCGCCGGCTGGCCAAACTGCTGCGCGCGGGCGACCTGGTGATGCTCAGCGGGGAGCTGGGCGCGGGCAAGACCACGCTGACCCGCGGGCTCGGCGAGGGCCTGGGCGTGCGCGGCGCGGTCACCTCGCCGACCTTCGTGATCGCCCGCGTCCACCCCTCTCTCGGCGACGGCCCGCCCCTGGTCCACGTCGACGCCTACCGGCTCGGCGGCGGCCTGGACGAGATGGAGGACCTGGACCTCGATGTCTCGCTGTCCGACTCGGTGATCGTCGTGGAATGGGGCGAGGGCAAGGTCGAGGAGCTGACCGAGGACCGGCTCCAGGTCCTCATCCACCGCGCCGTCGGCGACACGACCGACGAGGTACGGCACCTGACCGTGACCGGACTGGGAGAGCGCTGGGCGGAGGCCGGCCTGGAGACGCTGGCCGCCTGAGCCTCCGCCTGGGCGGGGAACATCAGGATTCCGACAGGCCGTCGGCAAGATATTGCGCAGGACGTCCCGGGCGTGGTCATATGGTACCCAGCCCGTAGTTAGGCGTACCTAACTTCGCCCGCCCCCGCACCTCAGGAGGCGTCCATGACCGCGACCGGCCCCACCCGGGTCTCGATGCACGAGCTGCTGGCGTCCTGCGCGGCGGCGGACGCAGTCTCCAGACCGCCGGAGCGCCCCGAAGGGGCGCGGGGAACTGCGCGAGAAACCACGACGCGGCCGCACCCGCACGACGGCCTCCCCCGATCCCCCGCGGAGCGCCCCGCCGCCTAACGGATCACGACGACCGGCACCCCGATCGTCGCGAACTTCCACATCTCCTCGCCGTCCGCCCGGTTCTCCCGGACCCCTCCGGTCCGCACACCGGGATCGGCCGGAGGCGGTGTGCCCACCGCCGCGCTGAAGCCGATCGCCAGCCCGTCGACACTGGTGAACCGCACGACGTGCTCGATCGGCGCGCCGTCGGTGCCGATGACCGCGCTGGAGCGGGAGGTGATCCAGTACGAGCCGGGCGGCGGGTCGACGGTGCCCGGGTTCACCGCGAAGGTGCGCTCCACCCGGTCCGTGCGGTCGACCAGCCAGACCCGGTCGTCGTCCAGCGAGTACACGACCCGTTCACCCCTGCCGGAGCCGCTCGGCAGGGCCGTCGGGTGCCGACGGTCCCGGGGTGCCTTGCCGGGGGTGACCGAGGGTGAGGCCGTCGCCCCGGGCCGCCCGGCCGGGCTCACCGGCCCGGCCGTGTGGGCCTGGTAGGCGAGGAAGCCGACGGCACCGACGGCCAGCGCGGTGAGGCCGGCCACGATCCCCGAGCTGGTCCCTGCCACGTGTCTCACCTCTGCCTCGGTCCGCCCTCATGCGATATGTCGTACTTCGTACAGACCGTAGCAGTCAGTGACCGTCCGACCGGGACGGCGATGCCCGAGCCGTCGGCGCCGTAGGCTGTTCGCGTGCTCTTGCTCGCTCTGGATACCGCAACACCCGCTGTCACCGTCGCGCTGCACGACGGCACGGACGTCGTCGCCTCGTCGTGCCAGGTGGACGCGCGCCGGCACGGAGAGCTGCTGCTGCCGGCCGTCGACCGGGTCCTCGCCGAGGCCGGACTCGCGCTGGAGGCGGTCACCGGCATCGTCGTCGGCGTCGGGCCCGGCCCCTACACCGGTCTGCGCGTCGGTCTGATGACCGCCGACACCTTCGGCCTCGCGCTCGGCGTCCCCGTGCACGGCGTGTGCACGCTGGACGGCCTCGCCTACGCCGCCGACATCGAGAAGGGCCCGTTCGTCGTGGCGACCGACGCCCGGCGCAAGGAGGTCTACTGGGCCACGTACGCCGACTCGCGCACCCGGCTCACCGACCCGGCCGTGGACCGGCCGGCCGACATCGCCGAGCGGGTCGCGGGGCTGCCCGCGGTCGGCGCAGGAGCCCTGCTCTACCCGGACACGTTCCCGCACGCTCTCGAACCCGAGCACGTCTCCGCCGCCGCGCTCGCCGCGCTGGCCGCCGAGAAGCTCGCCGCGGGCGAGGAACTGCCCGCCCCCCGGCCGCTGTACCTGCGCCGCCCGGACGCGCAGGTGCCCAAGAACTACAAGGTGGTCACCCCGAAGTGACCGACGTGACCGTGCGACTGCGCGAGATGCGCTGGTGGGACATCGACCGGGTCCTGGAGCTGGAGAAGGACCTGTTCCCCGAGGACGCCTGGTCCCGGGGCATGTTCTGGTCCGAGCTGGCCCACTCCCGGGGCCCCGAGGCGACCCGCCGCTACCTGGTCGCCGAGGGGGAGGGCGGGATCGTCGGGTACGCGGGCCTCGCCTCGTCCGGCGAACAGGCCGACGTGCAGACCATCGCCGTCGCCCGCGAGCAGCAGGGCACCGGCCTCGGCGGGCGGCTGCTGGCCGAACTGCTGCGTGCGGCGACCGCGTTCGAGTGTCACGAGGTGATGCTGGAGTGCCGGGTCGACAACGTCCGCGCCCAGAAGCTCTACGAGCGCTACGGCTTCGAGCCCATCGGCTTCCGGCGCGGTTACTACCAGCCGGGCAACGTGGACGCGCTCGTCATGCGTCTGATCACCGACCAAGCCACCGAAGAAGCGACCGAAGAGAAGAACCATGGCTGACGAACCTCTCGTCCTCGGCATCGAGACCTCCTGCGACGAGACCGGCGTCGGCATCGTCCGGGGCACCACCCTGCTGGCGGACGCCGTCGCCTCCAGCGTCGACGAGCACGCCCGCTTCGGCGGTGTCGTCCCCGAGGTGGCCTCCCGCGCCCACCTGGAGGCGATGGTCCCCACCATCGACCGCGCGCTGAAGGAGGCGGGCGTCTCGGCGAAGGACCTCGACGGCATCTCCGTGACCGCGGGCCCCGGCCTCGCGGGCGCGCTGCTCGTCGGCGTCTCGGCGGCCAAGGCGTACGCCTACGCCCTCGGCAAGCCCCTGTACGGCGTCAACCACCTCGCCTCGCACATCTGCGTCGACCAGCTGGAGCACGGCCCGCTGCCCGAGCCGACCATGGCCCTGCTGGTCTCCGGCGGCCACTCTTCGCTGCTGCTGTCGTCGGACATCACCTCCGACGTACGGCCCATGGGCGCGACCATCGACGACGCGGCCGGCGAGGCCTTCGACAAGATCGCCCGCGTGCTGAACCTGGGCTTCCCCGGCGGCCCGGTCATCGACCGGTACGCGCGCGAGGGCGACCCGACGGCGATCGCCTTCCCGCGCGGCCTGACCGGTTCGCGCGACCCCGCCTACGACTTCTCCTTCTCCGGCCTGAAGACGGCCGTGGCCCGCTGGATCGAGGCGAAGCGCGCGGCCGGCGAGGAGGTCCCGGTCCGCGACGTGGCCGCCTCCTTCCAGGAGGCCGTCGTGGACGTGCTCACCCGTAAGGCGGTCCGCGCCTGCAAGGACGAGGACGTCGACCACCTGATGATCGGCGGCGGTGTCGCGGCCAACTCCCGGCTGCGTGCCCTCGCCCAGGAGCGCTGCGAGGCCGCCGGGATCCGGCTGCGCGTCCCGCGTCCCAAGCTGTGCACGGACAACGGCGCGATGGTGGCGGCCCTCGGCGCCGAGATGGTCGCCCGGGGCCGCGCCGCCTCCGGCTGGGACCTGTCGGCCGACTCCTCCCTGCCGGTGACGGACACCCATGTCCCCGGCGGCCACGACCATGTGCACGAGGTCAGCAAGGAGAACCTGTACTCGTGACGGTCGCGCTGATGTGGGAGGCCCGGGCCGTCGCCGGCCGGGGTGAGGAACTGCTGGCCTGGGTCCGCGAACAGCCGCTCGCCGCCGAGCCGTTGCGCCGCGAGACCCTCCGGGCGCCGCAGGACCGGGTGCTGGTCATCACGTGGTGGGACGCGCCGTACGACGCCGAGCTGCCCGAACTGCCCGAGCCGGACACGGAGTTGGTGACCCGGGGCGTGCATCGCTGGCGGTTCGAAGCAGTGGCCGAGGGCTGAGGTTGAGAGGTCCGGCCGAAGTGCGCTATGATCATCACACAGCGAACGGCCGGAAACCGGAAACGGAAACCGACCCGGACGCAGTGCGTTGGTGGTCCAAGGAAAGACGTCCCGCTTCCTGCGGGGAGATGCAGGTGCAAGGCCTGCCCGGCGCTCCAGAGAAACCCCGCCCCGGATCTTCCGGGGCGGGGTTTCGCGTTACCGGCGCCCGGCCCGCTGCGGCCGCGGCGTCTCCGCCTGAGGGGTCGGTACCGCC
Organism: Streptomyces sp. MUSC 14; assembly: GCF_001866675.1. NCBI lineage: Bacteria > Bacillati > Actinomycetota > Actinomycetes > Kitasatosporales > Streptomycetaceae > Streptomyces > Streptomyces sp. MUSC 14. Next base: position 204,277 of record NZ_MLYN01000005.1, on the reverse strand, counting down.
GCCCGCCGTTCCTTCAGCTGCGCGTACGCCATCATGCCGAACAGCACGGCCAGCAGCACCGCCGAGGAACCCGCCGTACCCAGGTCGAGCCCGCCCTTGGCGACCGGCTTGGTCAGCAGGTCGCCGGCCGTGGCGCCGAGCGGGCGGGTCAGGACGAAGGCGATCCAGAAGAGCAGGACGTTCGGCACCGCCGGGACCTTCATCAGGGCGACGAGGAGCAGCAGGAGACCGGTCACCAGCGCGGCACCGCCCAGGTAGCCGAGGCCCGAGCTGTCGGACAGGAAGTCGCCCATCGAGGTGCCCAGCGTGTTGGAGACCAGGATCGCCGACCAGAAAAGGGCCTCGCCGCGGAACGTGACGATCTCGGTGATCTGGAAGGTCATCCCGCTCAGCTTCCAGCCGAGGAAGATCAGCAGCAGGAGGGAGATCAGGATCGCGGCGCCCTCCGGGTAGCCGAGGCCGAGGCCCTGCGGGCCCCAGCCGAGCGAAGTGGCGCCGCCGGAGAGGTACTTGGTGCTGTCGTCCCGGTTCATGAAGTCGGACATGGTGGTGCCGGCCATGGAGGTCGACAGGATCACGGTCCAGTAGAAGAACGGGTTGTAGCGCGTCGAGCGGAGCTGGATCACCAGCGTCACCACGAAGACCGCGAACAGGGCGATCGTGGTGAGGAAGTAGCCGAGCCTCAGGGTCTGGGCGAACAGGTCGCCCGCGGTCTCGCCCAGGGTCGTCGCCGCGATCTTCATGATCCAGAACGCGAGTGTGACCTCGGGCAGCTTCTTCATGACGGATTTCGTCATCGGGGACGTCGTCGAAGGCATCGTCGTCAAGGGTGCTCCTGTGGGGGGAGTCGCGTGCGGCCCGACCCTCCCAGGGGCAACCTGAACGCTTCCTGAACACGCGCGGCACAGGGCTTGCTTTTTGCCAAGGTTCGCGCTGTTCGCGCACGCCTCGTCGGACGGGACCTCGCAGCGCAGCCGCCGCTGTGCCCCCACCACCCGGACCGGCCCGGTCGGTTCGAGCCGGGCGGTGTGCCGTACGTCCGTGCCCGAGGGCCAGCCGCAGCTCCAGCGCGCCCGGCTCCACCACCCGCACGCCCGTGCGGTCGGTGAAGGAGGATCGCGAATGTTTCGTAAATTATCTCGAATGTTCCGGGAATCTATGGCGCGCACCGGCCTTCGTCAAGAGGCCCGGCCGGGATACGATCCCGGGCATGAAACCTTCGAAGCCCACAGAAACCCAGACGGCGACCCTCGCCGAAATCGCCCGTGAGGCCGGGGTGTCCGCTCCGACTGTTTCGAAGGTGCTCAACGGCCGTGCCGATGTCGCCCCGGCGACCCGCACCCGCGTCGAGGAGCTGCTGCGCGCCCACGGGTACCGGCGCCGGCGCGCCGAGGCGTCCCGCTCCCCGCTGATCGACCTGGTCTTCCACGAGCTGGAGAGCGCCTGGGCGATGGAGGTCATCCGGGGCGTGGAGAACGTGGCCCGGGACGCCGGGCTGAGCGTCGTGCTGTCGGAGTCGGCCGGGCGGCTCACTCCGGGCCGGACCTGGGCCGACCAGGTCGCCGCGCGCCGCCCGCACGGCGTGGTCCTCGTACTGTCCGGGCTCGACGAGTCCCAGCGGGCGCTGCTGACCAGCCGGTCCATCCCGTTCGTGGTGATGGACCCGGCCGGCGACCCGGGCCCCGACGTGCCCTCCATCGGCGCCACCAACTGGCAGGGCGGCCTCGCCGCCACCCGCCACCTGGTCGAACTCGGCCACACCCGGATCGGTGCGATCAGCGGCCCGTCCCGGATGATGTGCAGTCGCGCCCGGGTCGACGGCTACCGGGCCGCACTGGAGACGGCCGGGCTGCCCGTCGACCCCTCGCTGATCGTGGGCGGCGACTTCCACCACGACGCCGGCTACCGGCTCGGCCTGGAGCTGCTGCGCCGCCCCGACCGGCCCACCGCCGTCTTCGCGGGCAACGACCTGCAGGCGCTCGGCCTGTACGAGGCCGCCCGCGAGCTGGGGCTGCGCATCCCGGAGGACCTCAGCGTGGTCGGCTTCGACGATCTGCCGGTGGCCCGCTGGGTGGGCCCGCCGCTGACGACCGTACGGCAGCCGCTGACCGAGATGGCCGAGGCGGCCGCCCGGCTGGTCCTGGAGCTGGGGCGCGAGCAGGCGGAGCGGGCGGCGACCCGGGTGGAGCTGGCGACGAGCCTGGTGGTGCGGTCGAGCACGGATGCGCCTGCGGCGGTCTGAGCGGGTCCGGCGAAGTCCGGTGCGGTTCGGCGGCGCCCCGAAGGGCGCGGGGCTCCATCGATACGCGGCTCCGCCGCGTGGGCGCGACCAGCCGCGACGGACCCGCGGATGACCGACGGCACATTGCGGCACTTCCAGCGGAGCGCTCAGCGGCGCCTGCCGAGACGTCAGTCGGTCGGGCGGCCGAAACATGCGGGATGAGAATTTCCGAAGAAAACCGACTCCCACCGCTTCCGCTAACAGTCCCCTAATAATTCGGACTTACCTTCCTGTGCCGTGACGCGACACGAGGGGCACGGCGAGCAGGACGACACGGGCAGACCGGCGGGCCGGCGGTCGAGAGCGCTGAAGATCGTCGGCCTCGCTCTGGCGGGGGTGCTGGTGCTGTGCGGGGGCACCGTCGGCTGGGCGTACTGGCATCTCGACCACAACATCCGAAGCGTCGACGTCGACGGCGCGCTGGGCGGCGACCGCCCCGCCCGGCCGATGACCGCCCCGTCCCCCTCGGCCTCCGCCTCCCCGCTGCCCTCCGGCGCCCTGAACATCCTCGTCCTCGGCTCGGACTCGCGCAGCGGCACGGCCAACCGCAAGCTGGGCGGCGGCGACAGTTCGGGCGCCCGCTCGGACACGGCGATGGTCGTGCACATCGACGCGGGCCGGACCCGGGCCACCGTGGTCAGCATCCCGCGCGACACCCTCGTCACCCGCCCGTCCTGCCCGCTGTCCGCGGGCCGGTCCACGGCGGTGGCGTACGGCGCGATGCTCAACACCGCCTACGAGGTGGGCGGTCCGGTGTGCGCCGTGAAGACCGTCGAGTCGATCACCGGCGTCCGCATGGACCACTTCATGGAGATCGACTTCTCCGGCTTCGCCAAGCTGGTGGACGCCCTCGGCGGGGTCGATGTCACCACCGACCAGGACATCCACGACGCCGACAGCCACCTCGACCTCGCCGCCGGCGCCCACCACCTCGACGGCACGCAGGCCCTGGCCCTCGCCCGCACCCGGCACGGCATAGGGGACGGCAGCGATCTCGGCCGGATAGGGCTCCAGCAGAAGCTGGTCAAGGCCCTGCTGGAGCAGATGGCGAGCACCAGCCTGCTCACCGACCCGGCCCGGCTCTACCGGGTCGCCGACGCGGCCACCGCCAGCCTCACCACGGACACCGGCCTCGGCTCCCTGAACGCGCTGATGAGCCTCGGCGAGAGCCTGAAGGGCCTGACCGCCGGCCAGGTGACCACGGTGATGATGCCGGTCGTCACCGCCCCCTCCGACCCCAACCGGGTGATCGCGAAGGAGCCGGCGGCGAGTGCGCTGTGGGCGTCCCTGCGCTGAAGAAAATATTTCCGGAGGTGTGTCGATTCCCGGTCTCTCCGTTCGACGCATGGGTGAGTGGCGGGGACGGACCCCACCACCCGGACCGAAGGAGTCACCATGCCCCGCTATCTGTCGATCGTGCACATCGACGAGTCCACCGCCCCCGCCGGCCCCAGCGAGGAGCTGATGCAGCGGATGGGCCAGTTGATCGAGGAGGTCACCAAGGCCGGCGTGATGCTGGAGACCGCCGGGCTGACCCCCGCCGTCCAGGGCACCACGGTGCGCTGGCAGGGCGGCAAGCTCTCCGTCACCGACGGGCCGTTCACCGAGTCCAAGGAGGTCGTCGGCGGCTACGCGATCATGCAGTGCAAGGACAAGGCCGAGGCCGTCGAGTGGGCCAAGCGGTTCCTGAAGGTGCACGAGGACTACTGGACCGTCTCGTGCGAGGTGCGGGAGATCGCCGAGGCCTAGGGTCTGTCGTCACATCACCGCCTGCCGCGCGGCGTCCGGTACGCACCGGACGCCGCGCGGCCCGCCCGCCGGGCGGACGACGGGAAGGTGACGACAGGGCCCAGGGCTTGCCCGGCGGGTCATGGCGCAGACGCGAGGCCTGGCACGCCCTCCCCCAGGGGGCACCCCCAGCGCGGGAGGGACCCCACGGCCCCGCTCGCCTGGCTGATCGGCGCCGTTGCTGGCCTGCGCCTTGATCCGCCGGACAGGACCTCGTGTTCGCTGGCCCCCCGGCAGCATGGGGTGTTGCATGTGGGCTGTGGAACCACAGCCCACCCCGGCACGGGCCGGCACCCCGGACCCCGCTGCGGCGCACGCCATCGAGACCGTCTTCCGGCTGGAGTCCCCGCGCGTCGTCGCGGGCGTGGCCCGGATCGTCCGGGACGTCGGCATCGCCGAGGAGCTGACCCAGGACGCCCTGGTCGCCGCCCTGGAGCGGTGGTCCCGCGACGGCGTGCCCGACAACCCGGGCGCCTGGCTGATGGCCACCGCCCGGCACCGCGCCGTCGACCTGATCCGGCGCCGCGAGACCTACGCCCGCAAGCTCGCCGAGATCGGCCGGGACCAGCCGGCGACCGTGCCGGCCGAGGAGCCGGCCGACCCGGACGACATCGACGACGACCTGCTCCGGCTGGTCTTCACCACCTGCCACCCGGTGCTCTCCCCGCAGGCCCGCACCGCGCTCACCCTGCGCCTCGTCGGCGGCCTGACCACGGCCGAGATCGCCCGCGCCTATCTGGTGCCGGAGCCGACGATCGCCCAGCGCGTCGTCCGCGCCAAGCGGACCCTCGCCACGAGGAACGTCGCCTTCGAGCTGCCGTAGGGCCCCGACCGCGAGGCCCGCCTCGGCTCGGTCCTGGACGTCATCTACCTGATCTTCAACGAGGGGTACGCGGCGACCGTCGGCGACGACTGGCTGCGCCCCGCCCTGTGCGAGGACGCGCTGCGCCTGGCCCGCGTCCTGTCCGCCCTGATGCCCAAGGAAGCGGAGGTGCACGGCCTGACCGCGCTGCTGGAGTTCCAGGCGTCCCGCACGGCCGCCCGCACCGGCCCGCAGGGCGAACCGGTCCTGCTGGCGCAGCAGAACCGCCGCCGCTGGAACCGGCGCCTCATCGCCCGCGGCATCCACGCCCTGGACCGCGCCACCGCGGCGGGCGCCCCGGGCCCGTACGCCCTCCAGGCGGCCATCGCCGCGTGCCACGCGCACGCGTACCGCTACGAGGACACCGACTGGCGTGCCATCGCCACCCTGTACGCCCTGCTGGCGGCCCGTGCGCCGTCCCCCGTGGTCGAACTCAACCGCGCGGTCGCAGTGTCGATGGCCGACGGCCCGGCGGAGGGGCTGCGGCTGGTCGACGCGCTGGCCGCCGACCCCGCCCTGCGCGACTACCACCTGCTCCCCAGCGTCCGCGCCGACCTCCTGGCCCGCCTCGGCCGCACGACGGAGGCCCACGCGGAATTCACCCGGGCGGCGGCTCTGGCGCGCAACGCGCAGGAACGGGAACTGCTGCTGCGCCGGGTCGCCGAACTGCCGTAACCAACAGGGCGCGGGGCTAGGCAGGATGCCCCACGAGCATCGTCGGTGCTCCTGCCACCCGGGTCAGGAACACCGTCGCCGCGTTCGGTCCCTGTGGCTTCACCTTCTTGCGCAGTTCCTCCGGCTCGACCGCCGACCCGCGCTTCTTCACGGTCAGCGTGCCGACCTCGCGCTCGCGCAGCAGGGCCTTCAACTTCTTTACGTTGAAGGGGAGTTGGTCGGTGATCTCGTAGGCGGTGGCGTACGGGGTCGGGCGCCGCTCGTCGGCGGTGACGTACGCGATGGTGGGGTCGAGCAGGCCGCCGTCCAGCTCCTGCGCGACCTCGGCGACCAGATGCGCCCGGATCACGGCGCCGTCGGGCTCGTACAGGTACCGCCCCACCGGCCGGACGTCCGGGTCGGGCAGCCCCCGGCCGGGCAGGGTGCGCGGGCCGGGCAGCAGGGTGGCCCGCACGGCGCCCGGCGCGCCGGTGCCGAACCACAGCACCGCCTCCTTCACGTCCCCGCCGTCGGAGATCCACTCGGCCTCGGCCTCGGCGGGGACCGCCTCGTGCGGGATGCCCGGAGCGATCTTCAGGGCGGCGCGGGGAGCCGTACGGGCCGTGCCCACCGCCCAGGACAGGGGCGGCGAGTACGCCTCGGGATCGAAGATCCGGCCGCGGCCGCCCCGCCTCGCCGGGTCGACGAAGACGGCGTCGTACCCGGCGGTGTCCACCTCCGTGACGTCGGCCTCGCGGACCTCGATCAGGTCGCCGAGGCCCAGCGCCTCGGCGTTCGCCCGGGCCGTGGCCGCCGTCACCGGGTCCCGGTCCACGGCGAGCACCCGGATCCCGGCCCGGGCCAGCGCGATCGCGTCCCCGCCGATCCCGCAGCACAGGTCGGCGACGCAGGTCACGCCGAGCGCCGTGAACCGCTCGGCGCGGTACGCCGCCACGGCGGCCCGCGTCGACTGCTCGACCCCGTTCGGCGTGAAGAACATCCGCCCCGCGTCCGCCGCCCCGAACTTCGCCGCCGCCCGCTGCCGCAGCCGGGCCTGGCCGAGCGCGGCCGACACCAGCTCGGCCGGGTGGTCGCGGCGCAGCCGGGTGGCGACGGCGAGTTCGTCCGCCGGTGCGGTGTCGCGCACCTCGTCGAGGAGGGCGCGGCCTTCGGGGGTGAGCAGGAGAGCGAGGTCGTTCACCGGGTCATTGTGGGCCAGTCGGTGGACGGCGCGCCTGCGGGCCGCGGTGTCGGCCGGGGATCCGGGTGCGCTCCTGGGAGGATCCGGCATCATGCGAGCAGTCGTACAAAAGGATAAAAATGGGTCGCGCTGCGGGCGCCTCGCCCTCGGCTGCGGAGCCGCCGCCCTGGCCTCCGCCGCTCTCCTCTCCGGCTGCGCCGGCCCCGCCGAGGTCCGTCCCGTCCAGACCCGCCCCGCCGGGACCCGCCCCGCACCCGGCGGCCGGGGCGCCCCCGAGCAGGCCCTGATCCTGCGGGCCCGGCAGGCCGCCGAGCACGCCCGCCTCGTCGCCGCCGCCAGGCGCTGGGGTCTGAACGAGGTCCCGCTGACGCCCCCGCCGCCGCCCAGGGTGAAGCCGGAGATCAGGGCGCGGGCCGGCTTCGAGGTGAAGCACCAGGTGGACTGGGACCTGCCCCCGGTCTTCACCACGATCCCCACCGACCAGAAGATCGTCTTCCTCACGATCGACGACGGCTCGGAGAAGGACCCCCGCTTCCTGCGCATGATGCAGGACCTGAAGATCCCGTACACCGCCTTCCTCAGCAACTACCTGGTGAAGGACGACTACGGCTACTTCCGCACCATGCAGGCCGAGGGCCACACCCTCAACAACCACACCCTGCACCACCCCTACCTGCCGAGCCTGTCCTACGAGGACCAGAAGGCCGAGATCTGCGGCATGCAGGAGATCATGAAGAAGCAGTTCGGCAGGGCGCCCACCGTCATGCGCTTCCCGTACGGCAACTACAACCAGGACAGCCTGCGCGCCGCCAAGGCCTGCGGCATCAGGTACGCGCCGATCTGGAACGAGGAGGTGTACGTCGACCACTGGGAGTACCGCGAGGACGACCAGAAGATGCGCCGCGGCGACATCGTCCTCACGCACTTCCGCGGCCGCTCCGAGTGGGACGGCACGATGGTCGACGACATGCGCCGCTTCCTGAACAAGGTCACCCGCGAGGGCTACGCCGTGGCCCGCCTGGAGGACTACCTGTGACGCGCGGGAGGAGCCCATGGGCCCGGCCCCACCGGCGAACTCCCGTGCCCGCGCCCGGTCCTGTCCCCGGCGGCGCCCCCGCCCGCCGCACGCGCCGGGCGCTGACCGCCGCCCTCCTCCTTACGGGGTGCACCCTCCTCACCGGCTGCGCGCAATCCGTCGATCCCATCGAACGCCTCGGCCGCAAGGCCGCCGAAGAGGTCCGGCCGCACGCCCCGCAGGGCCCCGACACGGACCGGCGCTACCGCCGCTGGGGCCTTTCCGAGCCCCTGGCCCGCCCGCCCCGGCCGGACGCCCGCACCCTCGCCCTGAGCCCGCACAGCGCCGGCCGCTCCCTGCCCCGGGTCATGGACCACGTCCCCACCCGTGACCCGGTCGTCTTCCTCACCTACGACGACGGCGCCGACAAGGACCCCCGCTTCGTCGACATGGTCCGCGAACTGCGGCTGCCGGTCAGCATGTTCCTCACCGACAGCGTGGCCGGCCCCCGGTACGACCACTTCGCCCGCCTGCGCGAGCTGGGCGCCGGCATCCAGAACCACACCCTCGACCACCGCGTCCTGGCCGGACTGCCGTACGCGGGCCAGCGCGCCGAGATCTGCGGTCAGCAGGACCGCCTCAGGTCCCGGCTCGGCCTGCGCGCCCGCCTCTTCCGCCCGCCCTACGGCTCGTACGACACGACCACCCTGCGCGCCGCCACCGACTGCGGCATCTCCGCGTTCGTCCTGTGGCGCGCCGTCACGACCCCGGCCGACCTGGCCTACACCCGGGGCGAGCACCGCCTTCGCCGGGGCGACATCGTCCTGGTCGGGCCGGACGAGACGACGGGCCGGACCCTGCGGGACCGCACGATCAGGGTGCTGCGCAGGGCCCAGCAACGGGGGCTGACGGTGGGGCGCCTGGAGGACTACCTGTAGGCGACCGCGGAGGCGGTTCCGGATCGTCCTTCGGCCGACGCGCCGCACGGATTAGCAGTCCGCTTGACCGAGTGCTAATCGCGGTCATAGTCTCGGCTCTGGCACTCGACGCGTGAGAGTGCCAAACACGCGACGGGCAGGTCCGGCACCCGCGACGACGGATCCACCTGGTCGCCACCTCAGACAGTTAACCCCGTGAGATCTCCGAAGGGGGAGGTCGGATCGTGACGACCACCAGCTCCAAGGTTGCCATCAAGCCGCTCGAGGACCGCATCGTGGTCCAGCCGCTCGACGCCGAGCAGACCACCGCCTCTGGCCTGGTCATCCCGGACACCGCGAAGGAGAAGCCCCAGGAGGGCGCCGTCCTCGCCGTGGGCCCGGGCCGCTTCGAGAACGGCGAGCGTCTTCCGCTCGACGTCAAGGTCGGCGACGTCGTCCTGTACAGCAAGTACGGCGGCACCGAGGTGAAGTACAACGGCGAGGAGTTCCTCGTCCTCTCGGCTCGCGACGTGCTCGCGATCATCGAGAAGTAATCACCTCGAGCATTCCACTGCTCTGAGCTGCGCCCCTGGCCCCCGCGACCGATAAGAAGCCGGGCGCCCGGGGCGCAGCTTTTTTCACCCACAGATTTCCGAGAGGGCTTCCGCTGTCATGGCGAAGATTCTGAAGTTCGACGAGGACGCCCGTCGCGCCCTTGAGCGCGGCGTCAACAAGCTGGCCGACACGGTGAAGGTGACGATCGGCCCCAAGGGCCGCAACGTCGTCATCGACAAGAAGTTCGGTGCCCCCACCATCACCAACGACGGTGTCACGATCGCCCGCGAGGTCGAGATCGAGGACCCGTACGAGAACCTCGGCGCGCAGCTGGTGAAGGAGGTGGCGACCAAGACCAACGACATCGCGGGTGACGGCACCACCACCGCCACCGTGCTCGCCCAGGCGCTGGTGCGCGAGGGCCTGAAGAACGTCGCCGCCGGCGCCTCCCCGGCCTCCCTGAAGAAGGGCATCGACGCCGCCGTCAAGGCCGTCTCCGAGGACCTGCTCGCCACGGCCCGCCCGATCGACGAGAAGTCCGACATCGCCGCCGTCGCCGCGCTGTCCGCCCAGGACCAGCAGGTCGGCGAGCTCATCGCCGAGGCGATGGACAAGGTCGGCAAGGACGGTGTCATCACCGTCGAGGAGTCCAACACCTTCGGTCTGGAGCTGGACTTCACCGAGGGCATGGCCTTCGACAAGGGCTACCTGTCGCCGTACTTCGTGACGGACCAGGAGCGCATGGAGGCCGTCCTGGAGGACCCCTACATCCTCATCAACCAGGGCAAGATCTCCTCCATCCAGGACCTGCTGCCGCTGCTGGAGAAGGTCATCCAGGCCGGCGCCTCCAAGCCGCTGCTGATCATCGCCGAGGACGTCGAGGGCGAGGCCCTGTCGACCCTGGTCGTCAACAAGATCCGCGGCACCTTCAACGCGGTCGCGGTCAAGGCCCCCGGCTTCGGCGACCGCCGCAAGGCGATGCTCCAGGACATGGCCGTCCTCACGGGCGCCACCGTCATCTCCGAGGAGGTCGGCCTCAAGCTCGACCAGGCCGGCCTGGACGTGCTGGGCTCCGCCCGCCGCGTGACGGTCACCAAGGACGACACCACCATCGTCGACGGCTCCGGCAAGACCGAGGACGTCCACGGCCGCGTCGCCCAGATCAAGGCCGAGATCGAGAACACCGACTCCGACTGGGACCGCGAGAAGCTCCAGGAGCGCCTCGCGAAGCTGGCCGGCGGCGTGTGCGTGATCAAGGTCGGCGCCGCCACCGAGGTGGAGCTGAAGGAGAAGAAGCACCGTCTGGAGGACGCCATCTCCGCGACCCGCGCCGCGGTCGAGGAGGGCATCGTCTCCGGTGGTGGCTCCGCCCTGGTCCACGCCGCCAAGGTCCTCGAGGGCAACCTCGACAAGACCGGCGACGAGGCCACCGGTGTCGCGGTCGTCCGCAACGCCGTGGTCGAGCCGCTGCGCTGGATCGGCGAGAACGCCGGCCAGGAGGGCTACGTCATCGTCTCCAAGGTCAAGGACCTGGAGAAGGGGCAGGGCTACAACGCCGCCACCGGCGAGTACGGCGACCTGGTCAAGGCCGGCGTCATCGACCCGGTGAAGGTCACCCGCTCCGCCCTGGAGAACGCCGCCTCCATCGCCTCCCTGCTGCTCACGACCGAGACCCTGGTCGTCGAGAAGAAGGAAGAGGAGCCGGAGGCCGCGGGCCACGGCCACAGCCACGCCCACTGAGGCGAACGCTCGTCAGCGAAGGCCCGGCGCCCCGGAAGGGGGCCGGGCCTTCGCCCTGTCCGCCGCCGCGCCGGGCTACTGCTCCAACTCGTCCAGCGCGCCCAGCTGCTGCAGCAGCCCCAGGGTGTCGTGCTGCCACCAGGTCTCGGCGATCTTGCCGTCGGTGCCGAACCGGAACATCGTGGTCCCGCTCATGGCGACCTGCCGGCCGGTGGGCGCGATCCCCAGGAACTCGCCCTTGTGCGTGGCGCTGCCGGTCCAGCGCGCGCAGGCCCGCTCGCCCTGCACGAGCAGGTCCTCGATCGTGAACGTGAGGGCGAAGCCCGCGCGCCACATCCGGTACTCGGCACGGGCGTTGTCCAGCCCCAGGGTGTCCTGCGGGTTGAACGGGTCGTGGCTGTGGATGTCCTCGTCCAACAGGTCGTTGAGCGGCGGCAGTTCGCCCGGAGCCGTCAGCGCCGCGAAGAACCGCCGCACGGTCTCCTCGGCCAGCCGCTCGTCCCGCACGACGTCCAGGTCCGTGAACGTCGGCATCCCGTCGCACAGGGCGAGAAGCCCCTGGAAGACGCGGTCGGTCTCCGGGAGGTTCGAGTTCCGCATCGCCTCCTCGTACGACGGGAACTCCACGAACTCCACGATGTGCGACGCGTCCGAGCGGTCCTTGCCGACCAGCGCGTGCGTCGCCGTCCGCCTCCCCTTGGTCTGCGCGACCCAGTCGTCCAGGAGCCGGTTCATCTCGTCCAGCCGGCTCGTCCTGCACTCGATGAGTTGTACGAAGGTCATGACGCCGCCTCCCGGCCCCCCTGGCCCGGTTTCCGTCACGCCCATTTTCGCCCCGTTCGCGCAGCGGGGCGACGGCGTCGTCCGGGCCGGCCCGGGGACCACCCCGTGCCCGCCCGGGGGCTACTGCGGCCCGTACTTGCGCCCCGTCTTCGAGGTGACCCCGCCCAGCAGGCCCCGGGGCGTGACCTTCACCAGGCCCATCAGCGCCTTGTACCTCGGGTCGGGGATCGACAGCGACTTGCCGCGCGCCAGATCGGCCAGGGCCGCCGCGACCAGCTTGTCCGCGTCCAGCCACAGCCAGCCCGGGATGTTGTCCGTGCCCATCCCGGCCCGCTCGTGGAACTCGGTGCGCACGAAACCGGGGCACAGGGCCATCAGCCGCACCCCGCTGCCGGCCAGGTCCCTGGCCGCGCCCTGGGTGAACTGCACGACCCAGGCCTTGGAGGCGCCGTAGGTGCCGCGCGGCACGAAGGCGGCCACGGAGGCGACGTTGACGATGCCGCCGCGGTGCCGCTCGCGCATCGCCTCGGCCGCCGCCGACGTCAGCCGGAGCACCGCCTCGCAGTGCACCTTGAGCATCTTCAGCTCGTCGGCCATGGACACGTCGAGGTAGCGCCCCTTGTTGCCGAAGCCGGCGTTGTTGACCAGCAGGTCGACCGGGTTCTTCCGGTCGCCCAGCCGGTCCGCCACCGACTCGATGCCCTTGTCCTCGGACAGGTCGGCGCTCAGCACCTCGACCTCGATGCCGTGCCGGTCGTGCAACTCGGTGGCCTGCTCGCGCAGCCGCTTGGCGTCCCGCGCCACCAGGACGAGGTCCTGCCCGTCCGCCGCCAGCCGCCGCGCGAACGCGGCACCGATCCCCGCGGTCGATCCCGTAATCAGAGCCGTTGTCATGGCCCAAGGGTAGTGACCCGGACCGACAGCCTCCGCTGCCGCGGGCCCCCGCGCGGGAACCCGGCTGACAGCCGCTCAGCCCCGCTGCTGCGCCACGTACTTGCGCGCCCGCGCCAGGGCCTCCGAGTGCAGCGCCTCGCCCGCCGCGAGCAGCTGCGGCAGCAGCTCCCGCTCGGTGGTGGCCGCGCGGAACTCCATCGCCGCCGTCACCCCGTGGTCGGGGCGGTGCACGATCTCGACCGGATCGCCCGAGCGGATCTCGCCCGGTTCGATCACCCGGAGGTAGGCCCCCGTCGCGGCCTTCCGGGTGAATCTCCTGACCCAGCTGCGCTCGCCCAGATGGCCCTGGAACGTACGGCACGGGATCCGGCCCGAGGTCACCTCCAGGACCAGCTCGGCGCCGACCCGCCAGCGCTCGCCGATCAGTGCCCCGGAGACGTCCAGCCCGCGCGTCGTCAGGTTCTCCCCGAAGCAACCGTTGGCCAAAGATCTGCCGAGTTCGCGCTCCCAGTCGTCGAGATCCTCGCGTGCGAACGCGTACACCGCCTGCTCGTCCCCGCCGTGATGGCGCAGGTCGCACACCGCGTCCCCGGCGAGCCCGCTCGCGCCGGTCCCCTTGGGGCCCGGCGCCGTCACCCGCACCGGACCGTCGGCCGGCTTCTTGTCGATGCCCGTCACGCCCTGCGCCTGGTCCGTGTACGGCACCGGCTGCGGGCGGCCCAGATTGACCGAGAGAACCTTCATGGGCGTACGGTACGGGAGGCCATCTCAAAGCGTCGAGCGAATATCGGGCGCGATCTCCAAGCAGGGCTTATACTCGAAAGGTGATCGAGGCCCGCCATCTCCGCGTCCTGCGCGCCGTCGCCGCCACCGGTTCCTTCTCGGCGGCGGGGCGCGAACTGGGCTGCACCCAGCCCGCCGTCAGCCAGCAGATGAAGGCCCTGGAGACCTCGGTCGGCACCCCGCTCCTGGTCCGCACCGGCCGAGAGATGCGCCTGACCCAGGCCGGCGAGGCCCTCGTCCGGCACGCCTCCGGCATTCTCGCCGGGCTCACCGCCGCCGAGGAGGAGGTCGCCGCCATCGCCGGCCTGCGCGCCGGCCGGGTCCGGCTGGTCTCGTTCCCGAGCGGCAGCTCCACCCTGGTCCCCACCGCCCTGGCCGCCCTGCGCGCCGCCCACCCCGGCACCCGCGTCTCCCTGGAGGAGGCCGAGCCCCCGAAGTCGGTCGAGCTGCTCCGCGAGGGTGACTGCGACCTGGCCCTGGCCTTCCGTTACGCCGGGGCGGCCGCCGCCGAGGACTGGGACGACCTCGTCGTACGGCCCCTGCTGACGGACCGGCTGGTCGCGCTCGTGCCCGAGCGGCACCGCCTCGCGCGCGCGGAGAGCGTCGCCATCGGCGAGCTGGCCCACGAACCCTGGATCGCGGGCTGCCCGCGCTGCCGGGGCCAGCTGGTCGAGGTCTGCGAGGGGGCCGGCTTCACCCCGCGCATCGACTTCGCCACCGACGACTACCCGGCGGTGGTCGGTCTGGTCGGAGCGGGCCTCGGCGTGGCCGTACTGCCGCAGCTCGCGGTGGAGTCGGTGCGGCCGAGGGGCGTGCGCACGGTCCGGCTGGAGCCGGCGGTACGGCGCGAGATCGTCGCCCTCACGCTGCCCGACCTGGCCCAGGTGCCGGCCGTGGCGGCGACCCTGGAGCAGCTGGCCCGCGTGTCCCTGCGCGCACAGGGGCACACGCAGGGCCACGAGGGCACGCCCACGCGCGCGTAGGCGGCGCGGCGGCACCGGTCACGGGCGCATGTGGTCGTGCCCGAAATAGTTGAAGAAACGTTCCTTCAGTGACTCGGGGCGGTGTTCCCGCTGGTGGTCGATGCCGACACCAGGCGGTTGCGAGCCCGCCCCATCAACTCTTCACGCTCGTCCTCGGTCAGGCCGCCCCACACGCCGTACGGCTCGCGCACCGCCAGCGCGTGCGCCGCGCACTCCGCACGGACAGGGCACCTCATGCAGACCTCCTTGGCCGAGTTCTCACGAGCGCTCCGAGCCGCCCCGCGCTCACCCTCCGGGTGGAAGAAGAGCGAGCTGTCCACCCCGCGGCAGGCAGCCAGCAGCTGCCAGTCCCACAGGTCAGCGTTCGGTCCGGGAAGGCGGGAGAAATCTGCCATTACGTGACCCCTTGTAGCCGTTCTGGGCGGATACGGTGCCAACGACCGTACATCTCCGGTCTAAGGAGATGAAAATATGACTCATTGCGAATCTAGCCTCGGACATCCCGAAACGGGAAGAAAAGCGGCCGAATGGGGCACGGGTTGTGATGAAAAGTTGAGGGTCTGTTGGTCGCGTCTGCACCGTGTCGAGACCCTCACGTAGAGTGCCGATGACCGTATGCAGCCCCGTAACTCTTTCGAGTGACCGTCGTTGAGAGTGTGGAGGCGGTTGAGAACACCGGCACTCGGGCAGGCGTCCGGGGCGGTCGACCGCACAGGTGACGATTCCGTACCAGCCTGGAGGCTCAAGGTGACGCGCATCAGCTGCGGAGGGCGGTCATGACTTCCGTCCTCGTCTGCGACGACTCCCCGCTTGCCCGAGAAGCGCTGCGCCGCGCGGTCGCGACCGTGCCCGGTGTCGAGCGCGTGACGACGGCGGCCAACGGCGAGGAAGTCCTCCGCCGCTGGGGCGCCGACCGTTCCGATCTCATCCTGATGGACGTGCGCATGCCCGGCCTGGGCGGCGTGGAAACCGTCCGCCGGCTGCTGTCCGCCGACCCGGGCGCGCGCATCATCATGCTCACCGTCGCCGAGGATCTCGACGGCGTGGCCCTCGCGGTCGCCGCCGGCGCCCGCGGGTACCTGCACAAGGACGCCTCGCGCGCGGAGCTGCGCGCCACGGTCACGCAGGCGCTGGCCGACCCGACCTGGCGGCTGGCCCCGCGTCGGCTCCGCTCGGCCGAGATGGGTGCCGCGCCCACGCTCACCGCGCGCGAGATCCAGGTGCTGGAAGGCATGAGCCACGGCCGCTCCAACGCGGAGATCGGGCGCGAGTTGTTCCTCTCCGAGGACACGGTCAAGACGCACGCGCGCCGCCTGTTCAAGAAGCTCGGCGCCTCGGACCGGGCCCACGCCGTGGCGCTCGGCTTCCGCTGGGGACTGGTCCGGTAGCCGGTGCCCGGCCCCGCGGGGCCGGGCGGGACCGGTCGGCCCCGGGCGGTTCGCCCGAGGCCGGCGACGGCCCCGCCGCCCCGGGCAGCCGCCGCGCGCGCACCGGGACTTGACGCGCCCCCGGGAGCGCTCGCGAACACCCCCGGACGCGTGTCCCGGCCGCCCGGGGGAGTCGTTGTGAGGCGTCGTCACGGGGTGGACCCGGTCACATTTGGGGGCGTCTGCGCCGACTCGTCGGCAGGGTGGTCCCCCGCGTGCGGGACCTTGATCGTGCGCCGCGTGACGGGCGCCGTCACGCACCGGTCCGCAGGAGCGACGCCGCCCGGCAACGCCCAGGTCGGCGGGGTCCGCCGGTCCGGAGCGGAGCATCCAGGGCCGGTGTCGTGCGGGGCCGTTCGGGGTACGGGCGCACGAGTGGCGTGCCCCGGGCGTACGCCCTCGTCGGACATCTCGGCGAGTGGCGCGCAAGGCGGCCCGCCGTACGCGCGACGCTCGTTTCGGCGCGGATGCCGCATCCTTGAGATGTGGAGTCTCTCGGGGACGAGTCGGTCGAGCGGAAGGGGAGGGCGCAGGAGATGAGTGCCGGCGCACCTGCTCATAACGCTTCGGTGCACAACCACGAGCACAATGCGACGGACCGGACGGCCGCAAGGCACCATGGACCGATGCGCGACGAGGATGCGGGCACGGCCCAGGGGGCGATCGGTGCGCTCGTGCATCGTGCCGTCGACGGGGACGAGCAGGCCACGCACGATCTGCTCGCCCATGTCCACCCCTTGGCGCTGCGCTATTGCCGCACCCGGCTGTCCCGGCTGCCGGGCGACGCGCGTCACTTCGTCGAGGACCTCGCCCAGGAGGTCTGCGTCGCGGTCCTGCTGGCCCTGCCGCGCTACCGCGACACCGGCCGCCCCTTCGAGGCGTTCGTCTTCGCCATCGCTTCGCACAAGGTGGCCGACCTCCAGCGTGCGGCGATGCGTCACCCGGGCTCCACGGTCGTCCCCTCGGACGAGATGCCGGAGCGCCCCGACGACTCCCTCGGTCCCGAGGAGCGCGCCCTGCTCAACAGCGACGCCGCGTGGGCCAAGAAACTGCTGGCCAACCTCCCCGAGAACCAGCGCGAACTGCTCCTGCTGCGCATCGCCGTGGGCTTGACCGCGGAGGAGACGGGACAGATGTTGGGAATGTCACCCGGCGCGGTCCGGGTCGCCCAGCATCGCGCGCTGAGCCGCCTGAGGGCGCTCGCCGAGCAGTGACACCTTGAGCGGAGCCCCTGCAGCTCCCCTTGTTGAACCGTCACGCTTCCGCTTCCGTACGAACATACGAAGCCTGAAGCCACCCCGTACCGTGGAATTTGCTAGCGGCGCTTCCCGTTAGCATGGACATCCGCACCGATCAAGGCCATTTGGGGAAGGTGTCATGACTGCCAACGTCGACGGAGTGCCCGGAAAATTCGCGACACTCGGGCTGACCTACGACGACGTGCTGCTGCTGCCGGGCCCGTCGGACATGGCGCCCGACGAGATCGACACCGCCTCGTACGTCTCCAAGAACGTGCGGGTCAACATCCCGCTGCTGTCCGCCGCCATGGACAAGGTGACCGAGTCCCGCATGGCGATCGCGATGGCCCGCCAGGGCGGCGTGGGCGTGCTGCACCGCAACCTCTCCATCGAGGACCAGGCCAACCAGGTCGACCTGGTGAAGCGCTCCGAGTCCGGCATGGTCACCGACCCCATCACCATCCACCCGGAGGCCACGCTCGCCGAGGCCGACGCGCTGTGCGCCAGGTTCCGCATCAGCGGCGTCCCGGTGACGGACGGCGACAAGAAGCTCCTCGGCATCGTCACCAACCGCGACATGGCCTTCGAGAGCGACCGCAGCCGCCGCGTGCACGAGGTCATGACCCCGATGCCGCTGGTCACCGGCAAGGTCGGCATCTCCGGCGCCGAGGCGATGGAGCTGCTGCGCAAGCACAAGATCGAGAAGCTGCCGCTGGTCGACGGCGGGGGCGTCCTCAAGGGCCTGATCACCGTCAAGGACTTCGTCAAGGCGGAGCAGTACCCGAACGCCGCGAAGGACTCCGAGGGCCGGCTGCTGGTCGGCGCGGCGGTCGGCGTGGCCGGTGACTCCTACGAGCGCGCCCAGGCCCTGGTCGAGGCCGGTGCCGACTTCATCGTCGTGGACACCGCGCACGGCCACTCCCGTCTGGTCGGCGACATGATCGCCAAGATCAAGTCGAACTCCTCCGGCGTCGACGTCATCGGCGGCAACGTCGCCACCCGCGACGGCGCCCAGGCGCTGGTCGACGCGGGCGCCGACGGCATCAAGGTCGGTGTCGGACCGGGTTCCATCTGCACCACGCGCGTGGTCGCCGGTGTCGGCGTCCCGCAGGTCACCGCGATCTACGAGGCCGCGCTCGCCGCCAGGGAGGCCGGTGTCCCGGTCATCGGCGACGGCGGTCTGCAGTACTCCGGCGACATCGCCAAGGCCCTGGTCGCCGGCGCCGACACGGTGATGCTCGGCTCGCTGCTCGCGGGCTGCGAGGAGTCCCCGGGCGAGCTGCTGTTCATCAACGGCAAGCAGTTCAAGTCGTACCGCGGCATGGGCTCCCTGGGCGCCATGCAGACCCGCGGCGACCGCAAGTCGTTCTCCAAGGACCGCTACTTCCAGGAGGGCGTCGCCTCCGACGAGCAGCTGATCCCCGAGGGCATCGAGGGCCAGGTGCCCTACCGCGGCCCGCTGGCCTCCGTCGTCCACCAGCTGGTCGGCGGCCTGCGCCAGTCGATGTTCTACGTCGGCGGCCGGACCGTGCCGGACCTCCAGTCGGGTGGCCGGTTCGTGCGGATCACCTCGGCGGGCCTGAAGGAGAGCCACCCGCACGACATCCAGATGACGGTCGAGGCGCCGAACTACAGCAGGAAGTGACGCACGCGCACGCGTGACGGCAGGAAAAGGGCGGCCCCGGAGCATCCGGGGCCGCCCTTGTCGTACCCGTCGGCGATACTGGGAGACGCTGAAACGCATCAGGGAAAGGCCAAGACGTGACTGAGATCGAGATCGGGCGCGGCAAGCGCGGCCGCAGGGCGTACGCCTTCGACGACATCGCCGTCGTCCCCAGCCGCCGTACGCGGGACCCGAAGGAGGTCTCGATCGCCTGGCAGATCGACGCCTACCGCTTCGAGCTGCCCTTCCTGGCCGCCCCCATGGACTCGGTCGTCTCCCCGGCCACCGCGATCCGCATCGGTGAGCTGGGCGGCCTGGGTGTCCTCAACCTCGAGGGCCTGTGGACGCGGCACGAGGACCCGCAGCCGCTGCTGGACGAGATCGCCGGGCTGCCCGCCGAGCGCGCGACCCGCCGCCTCCAGGAGATCTACGCCGCGCCGATCAAGGAGGAGCTGATCGGCGCGCGCATCAAGGAGGTGCGCGACTCCGGTGTGGTCACGGCGGCCGCGCTCTCCCCGCAGCGCACGGCCCAGTTCTCCAAGGCGGTCGTGGACGCGGGCGTGGACATCTTCGTCATCCGCGGTACGACGGTCTCGGCGGAGCACGTCTCGTCCTCGCACGAGCCGCTGAACCTGAAGCAGTTCATCTACGAGCTGGACGTCCCGGTGATCGTCGGCGGCTGCGCCACGTACACCGCGGCCCTGCACCTGATGCGCACGGGTGCGGCCGGTGTGCTGGTCGGCTTCGGCGGCGGCGCCGCGCACACCACGCGCAACGTGCTGGGCATCCAGGTCCCGATGGCCACGGCCGTCGCCGACGTGGCCGCGGCCCGCCGGGACTACATGGACGAGTCCGGCGGCCGGTACGTGCACGTGATCGCGGACGGCGGCGTCGGCTGGTCCGGCGACCTGCCCAAGGCGATCGCCTGCGGCGCCGACGCGGTGATGATGGGCTCCCCGCTGGCCCGCGGCACGGACGCGCCCGGCAAGGGCCACCACTGGGGCATGGAGGCGGTCAACGAGGAGCTGCCCCGCGGCCAGAAGGTCGACCTCGGCACGGTCGGCACGATCGAGGAGATCCTCACCGGCCCGTCCCACACCCCCGACGGCTCGATGAACTTCTTCGGTGCCCTGCGCCGCGCCATGGCCACGACCGGCTACAGCGAGCTGAAGGAGTTCCAGCGGGTCGAGGTCACCGTCGCGGACAGCCAGCACCGCCGCTGACCCGTACGACGCCGAGGGGTCCCGTCCACCGGTGTGGAGGGCGGGGACCCTCGAGGCCTGTCAGTGACCCCGGCGGGCGTTGAGCCGGGCGGCCTGGCGCGTCAGGTGGTCGCGTTCGGCGAGATGGGGTGCCCGGTGGGCCGCCTCGGCGTACAGCCGTGCCGCCGTCGCCAGATCGCCGTCGCGCTCGTGGAGGTACGCCGCCACGGCGGTGTGGCGGGGCAGCGAGTCGTCCAGCTCCGCGAGTGCCGCGAGGCCGGCGCGCGGCCCGTCGGCCTCGCCGACGGCGACCGCGCGGTTGAGCCGGACGACCGGGCTGTCGGTGAGACGCGCGAGTTCGTCGTACCACTCGACGACCTGCACCCAGTCGGTCTCCTGCGCCGTGGGCGCGTCCGCGTGCAGCGCCGCGACGGCGGCCTGGGCCTGGAACTCGCCCAGCCGGTCGCGGGCGAGGGCCGACTGCAGGATGCCGACGCCCTCGGCGATCAGTGCGGTGTCCCACCGGCCGCGGTCCTGCTCCGCGAGCGGTACGAGGCTGCCGTCGGGCGCGGTCCGCGCGGCGCGCCGGGCGTGGTGGAGCAGCATCAGGGCGAGCAGCCCCGCCGCCTCGGGGTGGTCGACCCGGGCCGCGAGCTGCCGGGTGAGCCGGATGGCCTCGGCGGCGAGGTCGACGTCGCCGGAGTAGCCCTCGTTGAAGACCAGGTAGAGGACGCGCAGCACGGTGGCCACGTCACCGGGCTGGTCGAGGCGCACGCCGGAGACGGTGCGCTTGGCCCGGCTGATCCGCTGGGCCATGGTCGCCTCGGGCACCAGATAGGCCTGGGCGATCTGGCGGGTGGTCAGCCCGCCGACGGCGCGCAGCGTGAGCGCGACCGCGGACGACGGGGTCAGCGAGGGGTGGGCGCAGAGGAAGTAGAGCTGGAGGGTGTCGTCGGCCGCGGGCGCGGGACCGGCGGGCGGTTCCGCGTCGACGCGGTCCTCACGCCGGCGGCGCGCGGTGTCGGCGCGGGTCGCGTCGAGGAACCGGCGCCAGGCCACGGTGACCAGCCAGCCCTTGGGATCGCGCGGCGGCTCGGCCGGCCAGACGCGGACCGCCTCGACCAGCGCGTCCTGTACGGCGTCCTCGGCCGCCGCGAAATCTGCTCCGCGGCGGACGAGGGCGGCGAGCACGCCCGGCGTGAGGCTCCTCAGCAGGGCCTCGTTCATGTGTGAGGGCACCCCGTGATGGTGGGCGACGCGGTCAGGAACGGGCGCACCTCCAGCCACTCGTGGATCGGCTGCCCGCCCGCGCCGGGGGCGGCCGACAGCTCCCCGGCCAGCTCCACGGCGCGGTCGTAGCTGTCGACGTCGATCACCATCCAGCCGGCGATCAGGTCCTTGGTCTCGGCGAACGGGCCGTCGGTGACCGGCGGGCGCCCCTCACCGTCGTAGCGGACCCATGCCCCTTCGGGGGCGAGTGCCTGGCCGTCGACGAACTCGCCGGTCTTTTCGAGCCGGTCCGCGAAGTCGCTCATGTACTGCATGTGCGCCGAGATCTCCTCCGGCGTCCACCGGTCCATCGGCACGTCGTTGACCGCAGCCGGGGCGCCACGGTAGTGCTTCAGCAGCAGGTACTTGGCCATCGTGTCTCTCCTCGCCGGGTGCGACCCATTGTGGTCGCGTTCACCCCGGGGACGGAGCCGGGCACGGGTTCTCGACATCGCCGGCCGAGATTTTTTTCGGCCCCGCTCAGAGCCGGTGCGCCGCCCCCGTCGGCGTGGCGCCCCGGGTGTCCAGGAGGAGCTGGGCCTTCACCGACAGGCCCTGCAGGTCGTACGTGCGGTGCTGCTGGAGCAGGATCGTCAGGTCGGCTTCGGCGGCCGCCTCGTAGAGCGAGTCCGCACGCGGGACCGGGCGGTCCAGGACGTTCCACGCGGCCACGTAGGGGTCGTGGTAGCTCACCGAGGCGCCCATCTCCATCAGCCGGATCGCGACCTCCTGGGCCGGGGTGGCCTGGAGGTCGGCGAGGTCGGCCTTGTAGGTGACGCCGAGCAGCAGCACGCGCGCGCCCCGGGCGGACTTGCCGTACTCGTTGAGGAGGGTGGCGGCGCGCTGGACGACGTAGCGCGGCATGCGGTGGTTGACCTGCTGGGCCAGTTCCACGATGCGCAGCGTGCGGGTGGCGTGGCCGGTGAGGTCCTGCGGGACGCCGTGCCCGCCGACGCCGGGGCCGGGGCGGAAGGCCTGGAAGCCGTAGGGCTTGGTCTCCGCGCAGCGGATGACGTCCCAGAGGTCGACGCCCAGCTCGTAGCAGAGGACGGCCATCTCGTTGACGAGTGCGATGTTGACGTGCCGGAAGTTGGTCTCCAGCAGTTGCACGGTCTCCGCCTCGCGCAGTCCGCGCGCGCGGACGACCTTGTCGGTGATCCGGGTGTAGAAGGCGGCGGCCGACTCGGTGCAGGCGGGGGTGAGGCCGCCGATGACCTTGGGGGTGCCGGCGGGGGTGTGGTCGCGGTTGCCGGGGTCGACGCGGCTGGGCGCGTAGGCGAGGTGGAAGTCGCGTCCGGCGCGCAGCCCCGAGCCCTTCTCCAGCAGCGGCCGCAGGAACTTCTCCGTCGTGCCGGGCAGGACGGGGGACTCCAGGATGACGGTGGTGTGCGGGCGCAGCCGTTCGGCCAGGGTGCGGGCGGCCGCCTCCACCTGGCCGAGGTCGAGCCCGCCGTCGGCGTCGCGCGGGGTCGGCGCGCAGATCACGGCGGTGCGCACCCGGCCGAGCTGGGCGGCGTCGGTGCCGGGCCGGAAGCCCGCGGCGTGCATCCGGCGCAGCTCGGCCGGGCTGAGCGAGCCCACCTCGGGGCCGGTGGCGTAGCCGATGGTGGAGATGCCGGCGGCGACGGCGGCCTGGGCGAGCGGCAAGCCGTAGGGACCGAGTCCGATGACGGCGAGGTCTGCGGGCATTGGCGTGAGCCGTCCTTCCCAGTAGCCGAAGCGGGACAGGTGCGCAACCGCTGTGGACAGCCTGAGCGGGCACGATGTCAGCCTAGGTAGAGATATGACCGTTATGTGTGATTGTGTTCGTGTGTCTTCCGAGGGTTGTGCGCGAGTTGTCCACAGGTTGGAAGTCCGTGGTGGCTGAAGCCGGGCAAGCCGGTCAGAATTTGGGCATGAGGAGGGATGAACCGGGCTTCGCCCGCCGGGTGCGGCCGACGCGAGCGAGTGCGACAGCGGGAGGCAGCGGTGAGGACAGCGACTCTGGGGCCTGAGCAGCGCGCCGAAGCGCTGGCGGCGATGGCGGAGCGGGAGCTGGACGTGCTGGTGGTCGGCGCCGGGGTCGTCGGTGCCGGTACGGCGCTGGACGCGGTCACGCGCGGTCTGTCCACCGGTCTCGTCGAGGCCCGCGACTGGGCGTCCGGCACCTCCAGCCGGTCCAGCAAGCTGATCCACGGCGGCCTGCGCTACCTGGAGATGCTCGACTTCACCCTCGTACGGGAGGCGTTGAAGGAGCGCGGGCTCCTGCTGGAGCGGCTCGCCCCGCACCTGGTCAGGCCGGTGCCGTTCCTCTACCCGTTGCGGCACAGGGGCTGGGAGAGGCTCTACGCCGGCTCGGGCGTGGCCCTGTACGACGCGATGTCCATGGCGCGCGGACACGGCCGGGGCCTGCCCCTGCACCGGCATCTGACCCGCCGTCACGCCCTGCGCGCCGCCCCCTGCCTGAAGAAGGACGCGCTGGTCGGCGCCCTGCAGTACTACGACGCCCAGGTGGACGACGCCCGCTTCGTGGCCACCTTGGTGCGCACCGCCGCGTCCTTCGGCGCGAAGGTGGCCAACCGCGCGCGCGTGACCGGGTTCCTGCGCGAGGGCGACCGGGTCGTCGGCGCGCGTGTGCAGGACGTCGAGGGCGGCGGGGAGTACGAGATCCACGCCCGGCAGATCGTCAACGCGACGGGCGTGTGGACCGACGACACCCAGGCCATGGTGGGCGAGCGCGGCCAGTTCCACGTCCGCGCCTCCAAGGGCATCCACCTCGTCGTGCCCAAGGACCGCATCCACTCCACCAGCGGTCTGATCCTGCGCACCGAGAAGTCCGTCCTGTTCGTCATCCCCTGGGGCCGGCACTGGATCATCGGCACCACCGACACCGACTGGGACCTCGACAAGGCCCACCCGGCCGCCTCCAGCGCCGACATCGACTACCTGCTGGAGCACGTCAATTCGGTGCTGGCGGTGCCGCTCGGCCGGGACGACGTCCAGGGTGTGTACGCGGGTCTGCGCCCGCTGCTCGCCGGGGAGTCGGACGCCACGAGCAAGCTGTCCCGGGAGCACACGGTCGCCCATCCGGCGCCGGGGCTCGTGGTCGTCGCGGGCGGCAAGTACACCACCTACCGCGTGATGGCCAAGGACGCCGTCGACGAGGCCGTGCACGGTCTGGACATGCGCGTCGCCGACTGCGTGACCGAGGAGACCCCGCTGCTGGGCGCGGAGGGCCACCAGGCGCTGTGGAATGCACGCGCGCGCATCGCCGCCCGCACCGGAGTGCACGTGGCCCGCGTCGAGCATCTGCTGAACCGGTACGGCTCGCTGGCCGAGGAGGTCCTGGACCTCGTCGCCGCCGACCCCGCGCTGGGCGCGCCGCTGACCGGCGCCGACGACTATCTGCGCGCCGAGGTGGTCTACGCCGCCTCCCACGAGGGCGCCCGGCACCTGGACGACGTCCTCACCCGCCGCACCCGCATCTCCATCGAGACCTTCGACCGTGGCACGCGCTGCGCCCGCGAGGCGGCCGAGCTGATGGCGCCGGTCCTCGGCTGGGACAAGGACCAGATCGAGAGAGAGGTCGAGCACTACGACAAGCGGGTGGAGGCCGAGCGCGAGTCCCAGCTCCAGCCCGACGACCTGACGGCGGACGCGGCCCGGCTCGGGGCACCGGACATCGTGCCGCTGTAGCCACGTCAGGCACTGAAGCCGCGTCAGAGTGCCGGTTTCTCCCTTCTTGCGACCCCTCATCCCGATAAGCGGAACAGCTGCTTCAGGTAGGCCCCCTGGGCGTCGGGCACTTGTCGGGTGAGAGACAATGGAGGCTCTGTCAGGGCGGGTTGCATGAGGGGACGCATGTCGGAGGCGGAGCGGGCGGGCACTTCTCGTCAGGAGACTCGTCAGGACAAGAGCGAGCGTCGTCTCCTCGCCGGGCGGTACCGGCTGGGAGATGTGCTGGGCCGCGGCGGCATGGGCACCGTGTGGCGGGCCGATGACGAGACGCTGGGCCGGACGGTGGCCGTCAAGGAACTGCGGTTCCCGTCGAACATCGACGAGGAGGAGAAGCGGCGCCTGATCACGCGCACCCTGCGCGAGGCCAAGGCGATCGCCCGGATCCGCAACAACAGCGCGGTGACGGTCTTCGACGTCGTCGACGAGGACGACCGGCCCTGGATCGTCATGGAGTTGGTGGAGGGCAAGTCCCTCGCCGAGGTCATCCGCGAGGACGGCCTGCTGGAGCCGAAGCGCGCCGCCGAGGTCGGGCTCGCCGTCCTCGACGTGCTGCGCTCGGCGCACCGCGAGGGCATCCTGCACCGGGACGTGAAGCCGTCCAACGTGCTCATCGCCGAGGACGGCCGGGTCGTGCTCACCGACTTCGGCATCGCCCAGGTCGAGGGCGACCCGTCCATCACCTCCACCGGCATGCTCGTCGGCGCCCCCTCCTACATCTCCCCGGAGCGCGCCCGCGGCCACAAGCCCGGCCCGGCGGCCGACCTGTGGTCGCTCGGCGGCCTGCTGTACGCGGCGGTGGAGGGCACGCCGCCGTACGACAAGGGCTCGGCGATCGCCACGCTCACCGCGGTGATGACCGAGCCGCTGGAGGAGCCCAAGAACGCGGGCCCGCTGCGGGACGTCATCTACGGCCTGCTCACCAAGGACCCGGCCAAGCGGCTCGACGACGCCGGTGCCCGCTCCGAGTTCAACAAGGTGATCCGCCGGCCCGAGCCGGAGCCGATGGACGCCACGCGGGTGGTTCCGCTGCCGCCGCAGCCCGGACCGGCCGAGGGCAGACGGAGCGAGGAGGCCGCGGACAAGCTGCGCGGCGCGCTGCGTTCGGTCCGCAAGGCGGCGGGCGCCGCCTCGGCCGCGGCCGCGACGCGTTCGCGGAGCGGCGGCGACACCAGCACGCCCCCCGCGGCCGCTCCGAGCGGTACGCGTGGTGCGAGCGGTTCCGCGGGCGCGACCGGTCCTGTCACCGGCGGTGCCCGGCCCGGTGCCGCCGGCGCCGGACGGACCGGTGGGCCCGCGGCGGGTGGCGCGCGGCAGACCGGTGCGGCCTCGGGCGCCGCGGGCGGGCCGAACTCCGGCGTGAGCAAGCCGAGTTCGGGCTGGCCCGTGATGCCGCCGCCGGACCTGGACCTGCCGCCGCGGCCGGTGCCGAGGGCGCCGCTGACCGACGTGGTGCCCCGGCGCACGCTGGTGATCATCGCCGTGGTGGTCGCCCTCGCCGTGCTCGGCACCGTGCTCGCCGTCGCCCTCAGCGGCGGCGACAAGAGCGACAACGGCAGCGGGGCCAAGGCGGCGGCGAGCGCGTCCACCAAGGAGGACCGCGGCACGGGCGGCGCCGCGCGGGCGGAGGGGTCGGGCCCGTCGTCCGCCGGCGGCACGCCGTCGGACAACCGGACCGACGGCGGCGCGAGCGCGTCCGCCGACAGCTCCGGCTCGTCCGCCGCGAAGGGCGGCGGCAGCGCGCCCGCGGTGTCGACCCGCAAGGGCGGCCAGGGCTACTCGATCGGGCTGCCCAAGGGCTGGTCGTACGGGTCCAGCGACAGCGCCGGTGACCGCTACACCGGCCCCGACGGACAGAAGCTGCTCGTCGCGTGGACGACCACGCCCAAGGACGACCCGGTGGCGGACTGGAAGGACCAGGAGCGCTACATGGTGCGTTCCCAGTACCACAAGGTCCGCATAGAGAAGGCGGACTACCGCAACTGGAACACGGCCGACTGGGAGTTCACGTACGTCGACGGCGCCAAGTACCACACCATCGACCGGGGTTTCGTCGTCAACGGCAGCCTCGGCTACGGCCTGATGTACACCGCGAAGGACGCGGACTGGGACAGCGCGCTGCGCAAGGACACCTGGAAGACGCTGACGGCGTCCTTCACACCCAAGTCGTAATCACCGTACGGCGGTTTGGGGCGTCACAATCCGGCATCCGCTCAATGCGGGTTGCCTCCGGCACGTATCGTGAATGGTCGCGGACCGTACGCAGCCGCATGAGCGTGCGAAACGGGGCGCGAGGCGAACGGATGTGACCAACCGGGCGGCCGGGGGAGGCAACGTGGACGACTACGCGGGTCGGGTGCTCGCCGACCGCTACCGCCTGCCGCTGCCGCCCTCCGACGAGTACGAACTCACCGAGACCCGCGCCTTCGACACCTACAGCGGGCAGGAGGTCCTCGTCCGGCAGGTGCCGTTGCCGGAGGTCGTCGAGGCCGAGGTGCTCGACGCGGAGGGACTGCCCGAGGGGTTCACGGCGCGCGAGCGCGGGGCCCGGCGGGCGGCGGACGCCCGTACGGCCACCCGCCGGCCCGCCGATCCGGCCGTACGACGCGCCGTCGAGGCCGCGCAGGCGGCCGCCCGCATCCCCGATCATCCCCGGCTGGACCAGGTCTTCGACGTGTTCGCCGAGGGCGGGTCCCTGTGGATCGTCAGCGAGTGGGTCGCGGCGCGCCCGCTGTCCGCGTTCCTCGCCGAGCAGCCGCTGTCCCCGTACCGGGCGGCCGAGGTCGCCTCCGACGTCCTCATGGCGCTGCGGGTGCTGCACGCTCACGGCTGGGTGCATCGCAACATCACGGCCCGTACGGTGCTCGTCTGCGACGACGGCCGCGTGATGCTGACCGGGCTCGCGGTCGGCGCGGCGGAGGAGGCACTGAGCGGGTACGACCCGGTACCGGGCCAGGACGGGGTACCGGGCCCGGAGCGGGTCGAGCCGGGGACCGGTGCGGCGTCCACCGACGGGGGCGGGGGAGCCGCCGCGTCTTCCGGCGGCCCGGTCGGAGGTGTTCCGTCCGCCGACGTCGATCCCGAGGCGGCGCGCCGGGCGGCGATCCAGGCGAGGGCGGCCGGCGGCCTGCCGTCCGCCGAGGGGACGTCGGGCGGCGCCGACACGGCCGGACCACCGGCTCTGGAGAGCGGAGCGAGCGGTACAGACGGGGCGAGTGGGGCGAGCGGGGCCGACATCCGGGCCGCTCGCGCCGGGGCCATCGCCGCGTATCGCGCGGGCGCGCGTGCTGCCGCCCGGGTGCAGGAGTCCCGGCAGGCCGACCGCCCCGCACTCCCCGGCGCCCGCCCACCCGCCGACGCCACCACCGCGTACGGTGCTGATTTCGGCCGCCAGGTCCGAGACCCGTCCGCTCACGGTGCTGATTTCGGCCGCCAGGTCCGAGACCCGTCCGCTCACGGTGCTGATTTCGGTCGCCAGGCCCGCGATCTGTCCGCCCAGGGTGTCGATGTCACTCGGCGGGCTCCGGATTCGTCGGTCTACGGTGCTGATTTCGGTCGACAGGCCCGCGATCTGTCGGACCGCGGCGCCGATTTGCCCCGGCAGGCTCCGGATTCGTCCGTCCACGGTGCTGGTTCCGGTGGTCGGGGGCGGGGGGTGTCCGCTGATGGGGCTGAGTCGGGTGGGCAGGCCCGGGACCTGTCCGCTGTGCTTGTCGGGCCTCCGCGGGGGACCGTGAGTGCCCTGGCGGCCGAGAGGGCGCGGCAGGTGCGGATGACGGTGGTCGGGCCGGTGACCGAGCGGTGGGCGCCGGAGCAGGCCGGGCCCGTGCACGAGAACTGGCAGCTGGCGGCGCCGGTCGGGCCCGCGACCGATCTGTGGGCGCTCGGGGCGTTGCTGTTCCGGGCGGTGCAGGGGCATGCGCCGTACCCGGAGGAGTCGACGGCCGAGCTGGTGCAGCTCGTGTGCGCCGAGCCGCCCGCCTTCGCCGAGGAGTGCGGCCCGCTGCGGCCGGTCGTGGAGTCGCTGCTCCGGCAGGATCCGACCGAGCGGCTCGACGTCGAGGAACTGGGTGGCTGGCTGCGGTCGTTGGTGCGGTCCGCGCCCGAGCCCGACGCCGGTACGCACGTGGTGACCGTGCCGCCCAGCGACCCGAGCCGGCTGCCGATCGTCCGGCGCCGGGGCGAGCTGGTGCGGCTGCGGCGCCGGCGCGACCGGACGGCGGAGACCTCGCCGCACGGCCGGCACAAGCGGTCCCCGGAACGGAGCAGGGGCGAGGCGCGTTCGCCGCGCAGTCTCGGCCGGACCCTGCTTGTGCTGATCCTGCTCCTGCTGGCCGGTGCGATCGCGTTCGCGATGCTGTTCCTGCCCAAGCAGGGGCACGACGGAGCGGCGGGCGGCGACCGGACCGGCAGCGTGGGCCAGACCGGCCCGGCGCCCTCGCGCACCCCGCAGCCCTCCTCCGGGCAGTCCGCGGACGGCGGCCCCTCCGCGTCCGCGCCCGGCACCGAGACCCAGACCGGGGGCGATCCGAGCGTCTCCGCCGGCTTCACGCTGCGCACCGACCCCGGCGGTTTCAAGATCGCCGTGGCCAAGGGCTGGGGCCGCACCCCGAAGAACGGCAGCGGGGAGGTCGTGTACGCGCAGGGGAACTTCGAGCTGATCGTCGTCCCGGGGCGGGACAGTGCCGCCGGATACGGCAGCGACCCGATGGCGTACCAGCGGGACAAGGAGAGCGAGCTGCAGCCGTACCGGGACTCCAGCTGGGCCACGGCCACCGGGCTGCGGACCATCGAGGTGGGCGGACGGACCATGGCCGAGGGGCAGTTCACCTGGACCGACGGGCAGGGACGCGACCTGTTCGTGCGCAACATGGCGATCCTGCTGAACGGCCGTTACCACGTCATCCAGGTCCGCGG
Source organism: Streptomyces sp. MUSC 14 (assembly GCF_001866675.1). Taxonomy (NCBI): domain Bacteria; kingdom Bacillati; phylum Actinomycetota; class Actinomycetes; order Kitasatosporales; family Streptomycetaceae; genus Streptomyces; species Streptomyces sp. MUSC 14. Next base: position 174,391 of record NZ_MLYN01000005.1, on the reverse strand, counting down.
TCCGGAGTCCGAGCGGGACCAGGTGACCCGGTTGTACGAGCAGGCCACCGCGACGTACACCTACACCGGTTGAGCACCGCGTGCACCGATTGAGCGCGCCGGGTGACCGACGGGAAGCGGCTGGGCGGGCGTCAAGCGTCACAGTGCTGTCACCTTGGTACCCCGCTGGTTCCCTGCAGGCAGACCGGTCCTTAGTCTGGCCCTGTCAAGAGCATTGCGGGGCAACGTGAATCAGATGCAGGGCCTGCTCATAGCGGGCCGCTACCGGCTTGCCGATTCCATCGGCAGCGGAGGCATGGGCCGGGTGTGGCGCGCCCACGACGAGGTGCTGCACCGGACGGTCGCCGTCAAGGAGTTGACGGCGGCTCTCTATGTGTCCGACAGCGACCGGGCCGTGCTGCTCGCCCGTACCCGGGCCGAGGCCCGGGCCGCCGCGCGCATCAACCACTCCGCCGTCGTCACCGTGCACGACGTCCTCGAACACGACGGCCGCCCGTGGATCGTCATGGAGCTGGTCGAGGGCAACTCACTGGCCGACGAGGTCAAGGAGCGCGGCCGTGTCGAGCCCCGGGAGGCCGCGCGGATCGGCCTGTGGGTGCTGCGGGCGCTGCGCGCCGCGCACTCCGCCGGTGTGCTGCACCGGGACGTCAAGCCCGGCAACGTGCTGCTCGGCAAGGACGGCCGGGTCCTGCTCACCGACTTCGGCATCGCCCAGATCGAGGGCGACTCCACCATCACCCGCACCGGGGAGGTCGTCGGCTCGGTCGACTACCTGGCGCCCGAGCGGGTGCGCGGCCACGACCCGGGCCCGTCCTCGGACCTGTGGGCACTCGGCGCCACGCTCTACACGGCCGTCGAGGGCCGCTCGCCCTTCCGCCGCACCTCGCCGCTGAGCACCATGCAGGCGGTGGTCGAGGAGGAGGCCGCCGAGACACGGCACGCCGGTGCGCTCGGCCCCGTCATATCCGCCCTGCTGCGCAAGGAACCCGACCGGCGGCCGGGTGCCGAGGAGGCGGAGCAGCTGCTCGCCGAGGCGGCGGAGGGCCGTCGGCCGGACGCGGCCCAGGCCTTCGTCCCGACCCAGAACTCCGGCCTGCACACCAGCACCGGCTCCTCGGGCTACGGCACCGGCGCGACGGTCCCCGGCTACGACGCACCGGCCACGCCGGGCGCCGGGCGCTCGATGACCGGGCCGACGGCCGTGGCCCCCGCCCCGCCCGGACCGGCGGGACAGACCACGGCCGCGGGCCGCGGCGGCGCGGGACGGGGCCGTCCCCGGCGCCGGCTGCGCACCCTCGCCCTCGTCGTCGCGACGGCCGCCGTGCTCGGCGGCGGCGCGGCGGTCGCCGTCCAGGAGTGGGGCGCGACGGCGAGCAGCGCCGCCGGGTCGAGCGGCGGCGCGGGCCCGGTCACCGACCCCTCCGCGAGCGACACGAGCACGCCGGGCTCCGACGGCGCGGTCCCCGCCAGCTGGCGGACGTACACCGACCCGCTCGGTTTCAGCCTCTCCCTGCCCAAGGGCTGGAAGCGGAAGGTCTACGAGATCCAGGGCGATCTCAAGCAGGTCGACTACAGCCCGGACGACGGCAAGCACTTCGTGCGCATCGCCATCGACGGCTCCCCGGACTTCAAGGACGCCAACGCGCACCAGCTCGATCTGGACCAGCAGCTCAGCAAGCGGCTCATCGACTACAAGCGCGTGCAGCTGGAGAAGAACATCTACCGCGACCTGAACGGCTCGGTCTGGGAGTACACCTGGACCGCGCAGTCGAAGGACACGCCCTTCCCCGGACCGCGGCGCGCCGTCGAGGAGACGTACTACTCCCGGGACGGCATCGAGTACGCGATCTACATCTCCTCTCCCGCGGCGGACTGGGCGAAGACGGGCAAGCAGTTCAAGGCGGTTCTCCAGGGCTGGCAGCAGCCGTAGCGGCAGCGCCGGCCGATACGGCCGAAAACCGCTGGTCGATCGGTACTGCTTGGCTGATCGGTGTCCCGGAGCGCGCGGGTCCGGTGCGGCATGATGGGGCGCATGGGGACCGAGGGCGCCGACTTCCGGGTGATCGCGGGCCGTTACCGTCTGGAGGCACGCATCGGGCGCGGCGGCATGGGCGTCGTGTGGCGGGCGAGCGACGAACTGCTGGGGCGCCGGGTCGCGGTCAAGGAGATCCTCGCGGACGACGCGCTCCCGGACGACGACACGCGGCGCCGCCAGGACCGTACGTTCCGCGAGGCGCGGGCGGTCGCCCAGTTGCGGCATCCGCACATCATCGTCGTGCACGACGTCGTGGAACAGGACGAACGGCCCTATCTGGTCATGGAGTTGGTCGAGGGCGGCTCGCTCGCCGACCGGATCTCCCGGTACGGCCCGGTCGACGCCGCCGAGGCAGCGCGCATCGGTGTCGCCCTGCTCAGCGCGGTGCGCACCGCGCACGAGGCGGGGGTGCTGCACCGGGACATCAAGCCCGCGAACGTGCTGATCGAGTCCGGCACCGGCCGGGTCGTGCTCACCGACTTCGGCATCGCACAGGTCGCGGGCGCCACCACGCTCACCGAGACGGGCTCCTTCGTCGGCTCGCCCGAGTACACCGCGCCGGAGCGGATGTCGGGGGTGCGCACCGGGCCGGAGTCCGACCTGTGGTCGCTGGGCGCGCTGCTGTGCACGGCGCTCAGCGGCGAGTCGCCGTTCCGGCGCGACTCGATCGGCGGCATCCTGCACGCCGTCGTCGCCGCCGAGATCCGGCCACCCGCCGAGGCGGAGCCGCTGCTGCCCGTCGTACGGGGGCTGCTGGAGCGCGACCCCGACCGGCGGCTCGGCGCGGCCGACGCCGAGGAGATGCTGCGGACGTACCTGGAGACGGGACGGACGCCGGACGCACCCGGCGCGGCCGCCGCGGCGGACGGGGCGCGCGGCCACCGGACCGGCGGGGGGCGTGCGGCACGGCCGGGGACGGGCAGCCGTACGGGACATCGCACGGGGAGCCGTCCGGCCGGGGCGGTGGCGGCCTACTCGCCGACCCGGCCGGACGTGCCGCGTTCGCCCGCCGCTCCCGCGCCCCCGGCCGGACCGCCGCCCCGGACCGCGACCCGCGGCGTGCTGATCGCGGCGGTGCTCGTCGCCGCGCTGGCCGGGGCCGGCGTGTCGGCCGCCCTGCTGCTGCACGGGGACGACGCGGGAGGGGGCGGCAGCCCCGGCGGTACGGCGACGTCCCCGGCGACCGGCACCGGTGGCGGCAGCACCGGCACCCGCCCGCCCTCGCCCTCATCCTCGCCGCCCGCCTCGCCGGGGCCGACGCGCACCGACTCCCGTACCGCGCCCTCCGGTTACCGCACGGCCCGGGACCCGGCCGGATTCTCCCTCGCCGTGCCGGAGGACTTCACCCGCAGCCCGCAGGGCGAGCGCGTCTTCTACCTTTCGCCGGGCGGGATCTTCCGCCTCGGCATCCGGGCCGGCGTGGCCCGGCCGGGCGGCCCGCAGGCGGCGATGGAGCGGTCGGCGGCCGACGGCCCGCACACGAACCCCGGTTACCACGACGGCCGGGTCACCCACGCCGTGCACGCGGGACACCCGGCCGCGCTCTGGGAGTTCAGCTGGGACGGCTTCAGCGCGGCGGAGGGCCCGCGGCACACCTACGACCTGTGCTGGGAGGAGGCCGGGCGGCTGTACGACGTGTGGGTGTCGGCGCCGGTCGGCAAGGTGCGCGAAGCGCGGGAGTACTTCGACGTGGCACTGGACACCTTCTCGGTCACGGCTTCGGCCTCGTGACGCGAAGCTCCGGCCGGCGGGGCGCCGAGGCTCCGGTAGCGGCCCGGGGTGATGCCGAACTCCCGGCTGAAGGCGTGCGAGAGGGCGTACGGGCTGCCGTAGCCGGTCTCGCGCGCCACCGTCGCGAGCGGTGCGTCGGTGGCGCGCAGCCGGGTCGCCGCCAGGGTCAGCCGCCACCAGGTCAGATACGCCATCGGCGGGCGGCCGACCAGTGTGCTGAAGCGGCGCGCGAGGGTGGCGCGGGAGACGCCCGCGCGGGCGGCCAGCAGGTCGTTGGTCCAGGGCGTCGCCGGGGCGCAGTGCAGGGCGTGCAGGGCGGCGGCGGTCGCGGGATCGGCGAGCGCCGCGGGCCAGCCGCCCGTGCCCGCACGGGCCGCCCAGGCGCGGATCATGTAGACGAGCAGCAGGTCCAGCAGGCCGGGCAGGACCAGGCTCGCGCCGGGCCGGCCGCCGTCCGCGTCCAGCTCCCCGGCCAACAGGCCTACCGCGGAGCGCAGTTCGGGCGAGCCCGTGTCGCCATAGGGCAGGTGCACCAGTTCGGGCAGCTCGGCCAGCAGGGGGTGGGTCCGGCTGCGGTCCAGACGGTACTTGCCGCACAGCAGCCGCACCTCGGGCCCGGCGCCCGGCAGCACGAGATCCGTTTCCGGCACGTCCGTCAACAGTCGCGCCCGGCGTGCCGCGCCCGGCCCCGCCGCCGCGTCCGCCAGCACGTGTCCGGTGCCGTGCGACACGAGCACCACGTCACCGGCGCCCAGGGGCACCGGCGCGCCGCCGTCGTCCGGCAGCAGGGTGCAGGCGCCGGCCAGCACGACGTGGAACCCCACGCCCTCGTACGGCGCCAGCCGCACCGCCCAGTCACCGCTCACCCGCAGCCTGCTGGAGGAGGGCCGACCCACCCGGACGGCCGAGATGGCATCGCTGACCACGTCCATGGACACCAGCGTATGAGACGTCGGCGTATCCGGCAGAGCCGGACGAGCATCGGACTGCTCATCTCGCGCTCCTAGGGTGAGGGGCATGAGCGAAGACAGCGTGCAGAAGTTCCTGATCGGAGACGTCGAGGTCCTGCGCATCGTCGAATGGCGGGGGCCCTTCGCGCCCGCCCGGCAGCTTGTCCCGGACAGCCGCCCGCAGGTGTGGCGGGAGCACGAGGAGCAGCTCGCCCCCGGCCACTGGGATCCCGGCGCCGACCTGGCCCTGGTGGCGGTGCAGACCTGGGTGGTGCGCAGCGCCGGGCGGACGGTCCTGGTCGACACCGGTGTGGGCCGGGACCGCGAGCGCCCCGGCAACCCCTTCTTCCACCGGCGCGCCGACGACCTGCCCGCGCGGCTGCGCGCGGCCGGGGTGGAGCCCGACGCCGTGGACGTCGTCGTCAACACCCACATCCACGGGGACCACGTCGGCTGGAACACCCAGGCCGTCGAGGGCTCCGGAGCATGGGTGCCCACCTTCCCGCACGCCCGCTACCTCCTCCCGGCCGCCGACGACCACCACTTCGGACCCGGGGGCGGGTACGGCGGCGGGGTCCGCGTCGACGACCGGCTGCTGTACGAGGACAGCGTGGCGCCCGTGCACCGGGCCGGCCTGGCCGAGCTGTGGGAGGACACGTACCGCGTCGACGAACACCTCGTGCTGGAGTCCGCCCCCGGCCACACGCCGGGTTCCTCGGTCCTGCGGGTGGGGTCCCGCGGCGAGCGTGCGGTGTTCGTCGGCGACCTCCTGCACAGCCCGGTGCAGATCCTGCGCCCCGAGTGCAACAGCTGCTTCTGCCTCGACCCGCGGCAGGCGGCCGCGACCCGGCGCCGGGTGCTGGAACGGGCGGCCGCCGAGCGGGAGTTGGTGATACCGGCGCACTTCGCGGGCGGCGGCGGGGCCGTGGAGGTGCGCACGGCGCCCGGGGGCTTCGCGCTGCACCGGTGGGCCGCCTGAACTGCCGCCCCCGCGCGGGGCGCTGACCGCCCGCTTCGACAACGGCCTGGTGCACACGGTACTCATGGGGCATGACTGAAGACGGCGAACACCCGCCCGGCGCACGTCTGATCGGTGGCCGCTACCGGCTCGCCGGCCGCCTCGGCTCCGGGCCCACCGGAACGGTCTGGCGCGCACTGGACGAGGCCGGGCAGGGGCAGGTCGCCCTCAAGGAGCCACTGCTGCCCGGGGATCCGGCCGACGACGAGGAGAGCCGGCGTACCGCCCACCGGCTCACCACGGAGGCCCGCGCCGCCGCCCGGGTGCGCCACCCCTGTGCCGTCACGGTGCTGGACGTCGTCACCGAGGGCCATGTCCCGTGGGTCGTCATGGAGTTGGTGGAGGGCGAGTCGCTGCGCGAGGTGCTGCGGCGCGGCCCCCTGCCGCCCGTCGAGGCCGCCCGGATCGGGCTCGCCGTCCTCGGTGCCCTGCGCGCCGCGCACGCCGTCGGCATCGTGCACCGGGACGTCAAACCGGCCAACGTGCTGCTGGAGTCCGGCACCGGGCGGGTCGTCGTCACCGACTTCGGCACCGGCGACGGCCACCCCGGCGAGGCGCCCGCCGGGTTCGTCGCCCCCGAGCGCGCCGCGGGCCCCGGCGCCGGACCGGCCTCCGACCTGTGGTCCCTGGGCGCGCTGCTGCGGGCCGCGGTAGGGGAGGAGGCCGAGACCCACGAGGTCATCGCGGCCCGCGAAGCCACCGGGGTCAGCGGCGCCACCGGGGTCTGCGGGGCCGACAAGGCCGCAGAGGTCACCGGGGTCACCGGGGTCATGGGGATGACGGGGGCCCGCGAAGTGGTGGGGGCCCGCGGGGGCGACGGGGACGGCAAGGCCCACGAGGTCATCGCGGCCCGCGAAGCCACCGGGGTCACCCAGGCGCGCGAGGTCACCGAGGGCACCGGCCCGGTGCGGCTGGGGGCGCTCGGACCCCTGCTGGAGCGGCTGCACGCCGCCGAGCCGGCGGCCCGCCCCGACGCGGCGGAGGTCGCGGCCGCACTCCACGACTACCTCGGGCTCACCCCCGTACCGGAGCCCGTGCGGCCGCAGGCCCCACGGGAACCGGAGGCCGTGCGGCAAGGCCAGGCAGCCGCGGTCGAACCGCGTCGCCGCACCCCGCGCACCACCCTCGGCCTGCTCCTGGCGAAAAAAGCCGGACTCGAATGATCGTTCTGTTCGGCCGGGCGTCAACACCCTGATCAGCACATTCACTGCCAGTGATCACTGGCAGTGTGTGAGCAGGTCGTGAATCCCCGTTACCGCCGGGTACACAAAGGCTGCGCTCCGGCATACCCTGCGCCTCATGACGGACACGCAGGCCTCGGACATCGCCGGTACCAACCCCCTCGCGCCCGCCCCCGAGGGCGCCCGCACCGCCGCCGACGTGGTCACCCCGGAACTGGTGGCCCGGCTCACGAAGGGCGTGGTCGGCTCCGGCCGGACCGCCAACCACACCCCGTTCACCGGCGAGAAGCTGGCCGATCTGCCCGAGTCCACCCCCGAGGACGTGGAGAAGGCCTTCGAGGCCGCCCGCGCCGCGCAGTCCGTGTGGGAGAAGACCCCGGTGGGGCAGCGGGCCGCCGTGCTGCTGCGCTTCCACGACCTGGTGCTCCAGCGGCAGGCCGAGGTCCTCGACCTCATCCAGCTGGAGACCGGCAAGGCCCGGCTGCACGCGCACGAGGAGGTGCAGGCCGTCGCCGTCGCGGCCCGCCACTACGGCCGCAAGGCCCCCGCCTATCTGCGGCCCAAGCGGCACACCGGCGCCATCCCGACCCTGACGAAGGTCACCGAACTGCGCCACCCGCGCGGGGTCGTGGGCCAGATCGCCCCCTGGAACTACCCGCTGGAGCTGTCCGTCGGCGACGCCCTGCCCGCCTTCGTGGCCGGCAACGCGGTGGTGATGAAGCCGGACACGGAGACCTGCCTGACGGCGCTGTGGGCGCGCGACCTGCTGATCGAGGCCGGTCTGCCCGAGGGCGTCTTCCAGGTGGTGCTGGGCGAGGGCCCGGTGGTCGGCCCCGAGGTCGTCCGGCACGCCGACTACGTCTCCTTCACCGGCTCCACCCGTACAGGGCGCGAGGTCGCGCAAGGTGCGGCGGCCCGCCTGGTCGGCGTCTCCCTCGAACTCGGCGGCAAGAACGCCATGCTGGTGCTGGACGACGCCGACATCGAGAAGGCCGCCGCCGGCGCCGTACGCGCCTGCTTCTCCTCGGCCGGACAGCTCTGCATCTCCATCGAGCGGCTGTACGTCCACGAGTCGGTCGCCGACGCCTTCCTGGAGCGCTTCGCCGCCCGCACCCGGGCCATGCGGCTCGGCAACTCCCTCGCCTACGGCGCCGACATGGGCTCGCTGGTCGGCGAGCGCCAGCTGAAGACCGTCGAGCGGCATGTCGAGGAGGCCGTCGCCAAGGGCGCGAAGGTGCTCGCGGGCGGCAGGGCCCGCCCCGACATCGGCCCCTACTTCTTCGAGCCCACCGTCCTGGACGGCGTCGAGGACTCCATGACCGTCTGCGCGGAGGAGACCTTCGGCCCGGTCGTCTCGGTCTACCGCTTCTCCTCCGACGACGAGGCGGTCGAGCGCGCCAACGCCACGCCGTACGGCCTGAATTCGTCGGTCTGGACGACCAGCGCCCGGCGCGGCCGCGAGGTCGCCGCCCGCCTGCGCACCGGCACGGTCAACGTCAACGAGGGCTACGCGCCCGCCTACGGCAGCGTCCAGTCCCCGATGGGCGGCATGAAGGACTCCGGTCTCGGCCGCCGGCACGGCTCGGAGGGCATCCTCAAGTACACCGAGGCCCAGACGGTGGCCCAGCAGCGGCTGCTGCCGATGGCGCCGTCACTGGGGATGGACGACGCGCGTTACGCCCACTTCATGAGCACGAGTCTTCGGGTGATGAAGGCATTCCGGTTCAGGTAATTCCCGTATCCCCTTGACGCCTTGACGACCCCGCCGACTCAACGAGGAGTACACGTGCCGCACGACGCCCACGACTACGACGTCCTGATCGTCGGCTCCGGATTCGGCGGTTCGGTGTCCGCCCTCCGCCTGACCGAAAAGGGTTACCGGGTAGGCGTGTTGGAGGCCGGCCGCCGCTACACCCGCGAGGCCCTCCCGAAGAACTCCTGGGACCTGAAGAACTACCTCTGGGCCCCGAAGCTCGGCCTGTACGGCATCCAGCGCATCCATCTGCTGGGCAACGTGATGGTGCTGGCCGGCGCGGGCGTGGGCGGCGGCTCGCTCAACTACGCCAACACCCTGTACGTCCCGCCGAAGCCCTTCTTCGACGACCCGCAGTGGAAGGACATCACCGACTGGCAGCAGGAGTTGCAGCCGTACTACGACCAGGCCCGGCGCATGCTCGGCGTCCGCCTCAACCCGACCATGACGCCGTCCGACGTGCACCTGAAGGCGGCGGCCGAGCGGATGGGTGTCGGCGACACCTTCCATCTGGCCCCGGTCGGCGTGTTCTTCGGCGACGGCAAGGACGCCGACGGGACGACGGAGGCGAGCCCGGGGCAGGAGGTCGCCGACCCGTACTTCGGCGGAGCCGGCCCGTCCCGCAACGCCTGCACCGAGTGCGGCGAGTGCATGACCGGCTGCCGCCACGGCGCGAAGAACACCCTCAACGAGAACTACCTCCACCTCGCCCAGCAGGCCGGCGCGGTGGTGCACCCCATGACGACGGTCGTGTCCGTCACGGACGACTCGCGCGGCGGGTACGCGGTGGCGACCCTGCCGACGGACCGGAAGAAGAAGGGCGAGGGCCGGCTGTTCACCGCCCGCAGGGTCGTCCTCGCGGCCGGCACCTACGGCACACAGACCCTGCTGCACCGGATGCGGTCCGGCGGCCAGCTGCCGTACCTGTCCCAGCGCCTCGGCCACCTGACCCGGACCAACTCCGAGGCGCTGGTCGGCGCGCAGACCGACAACCGCCGCTACCGCAAGGCGCACGGCACGGCGGCGGCCGACTTCACCCAGGGCGTCGCGATCACGTCCTCGATCCACCCGGACGAGAACACGCACATCGAGCCGGTCCGCTACGGCAAGGGCTCCAACGCGATGGGCGGCCTGTCGATCCTCCAGGTGCCGTACGCCGAGGGCTCCTCGCGTGCGCTTGCCTGGCTGACGAACGCGGCCAGGCACCCGCTCCTGGTGCTGCGGTCGCTGTCCAACCGGCGCTGGTCGGAGCGGACCATCATCGGCCTGGTCATGCAGTCCCTGGACAACTCGCTGACGACCTACCTGAAGCCGGACGGCGTCGGCAAGGGCCTGCTCACCGCCCGCCAGGGCCACGGCGCCCCCAACCCCAAGCAGATCAAGGCCGCCACCGAGGCCGCGAGCGTGCTCGCCGCCGAGATCAACGGCTTCGCCGGCAGCAACGTCGGTGAACTGATGGGCACCCCGCTGACCGCGCACTTCCTCGGCGGCTGCCCCATCGGCGACTCGGCGGAGACCGGGGTGATCGACCCGTACCACCGCCTCTACGGCCACCCCGGCATCTCGGTCGTGGACGGCGCCGCGGTCTCGGCGAACCTGGGGGTGAACCCCTCGCTGACGATCACCGCGCAGGCCGAGCGCGCGATGTCGTTCTGGCCGAACAAGGGGGAGGAGGACCCGCGCCCGGCACCGGGAGCGGCGTACGAGCGCCTGAAGCCGGTCGAACCGCAGTCCCCGGCGGTCCCGCAGGACGCCTTCGGCGCGCTGCGACTGCCGTTCCTGGGCATGCCGGCGGTGCCGCCGAAGAAGTAGCGCGACGCGTACGAAGGGGCCTGCACCCCCCTCCTGGCGCAGGCCCCTTCGGCAGGGCGGAAGCGAGGGGCGCCTCCGCCCGCCGGCTCCGCCGCGTTTAGGCGGCGGCGTCCGAACCGGCGCCCTTGCGGCGGCGGACGGAGAACATCACTCCGGCACCGACGACGACGGCGACCCCGCTGACGAGGGCGATCGTCGGCAGCATGGAGCTGGAACCGGTGTGCGCGAGGGTGCCGGTGGGCACGATCTCGGTGGCACCGCCCTGCGGCTCCTTGCCGCCGGCCGGCGTCGTGCCCTTGCCGGGCTTGGCCTGGCCGGGGCTCGGGTTGCTGCTGCCCGGCTTGAGCACGGTGAAGTCGTAGAAGCCGAACGAGCTGTGCACGCAGTTCTTCTGTGTGTCGACGTAACCGCCGAAGCCCATGCTGAAGCCGTCGCCGGCGGGAGCCTGCGCGGTGATGTCGACGCGCAGCTTGATGCCGACCGTCTGCTTGGGGCCCAGGGGGGTCGTGCCGAAGTACAGCCCGTTGCCGACCGTGTCGGCCATGGACTCCCAGGACTTGGTCTTGGGGTTGAAGAACTCGAGCTTGGCGTAGGTGCTCAGCCAGTCCTTCTCGTTGTCGCTCGCCGTGTCGTTGTCGACGGTCGCGAGCCACTGCACGGTGCCGAGCGACTGGTCGCTGTGGTTGGCGGCCGTCATCGTGAAGTTGTGCCAGCCGCTGCCCGCGACGATCTTGCCGGGCAGGCCGGAGACGTCGATGCTCAGCTGGGAGTCGGGGTCGACCATGTTGTCGTCGACCGGGCAGTCGCTGGGGATGGCGGTGGGCATGGCGGTGGGCTCGGCGCTCCGGCTCGGCGAGGCGGATGCCGACGAGCCGGTGCTGTCGCTCGGCGTGGCGGAAGCGGACTCGGCGGAAGAGGCGGAGGCGGACGCCGTGGCAGAGGCCGAGTCGGAGGGCGAGCCGCTCTCCCCGGCCGTCGCGCTGCTCTGGCCGGAGGGCGAACTGCTCGCTCCGGTGTCGCCGTCGGACGCGCTCTCGCCGGCGGCCGGGCTGCTCGCGGACGACGCGCTCGGCGGCTCGTCGGCGAACGCGGCGGGGGCGGAAAGCAGGGCGGTCGGAGCTATGACCGCCGTCGCGGCCATGGTGACCATGGCGCGGCGAAGCTTCATGAAGACCTCTGTAGGGCAAGCGTGCCGCGGCAGGGCAGCACGTGTCGGGAGGCCTCCGCGTGTGGGGCGCGGGCGTGGCCGTTGGTTTGCGTAAGGGAGACCTGCGGCCGCGGTGGACGGTTGCGCTCACCCTGTCTTCTTCTTGTGTGACGTGGATCATGTTTTGGAACGCGTCGGACCGTGGTGCCGTCGCGGTCGCCGCATGTGCGCACCGGGGGTCGGCGGCCGGTCGTCGGCACACCGCTTCCGTGAACGCCACCGAGGCGGCGGCGAAGGGCGGTCACACCGGACCCCGGACCGCGCGCGGCGAGCTGCCCGTGCCGGGCGAGACGGGGGCGACGCGTCTGCGGACGGCAGCGATCCCCTGCTGACGTTCCTGCGGGAGGCGCGGCGAGACCTGTATGCCGTACGACTGGAATGGGGGCGTCTGTCTGCGGATCCGCGAGGGGAGTCGTCGCCGGACAGCCCTCTCTTGTGACGGCACTGGGGCTGAGACGGGGTTTTCCGCCGGTCGGCCCCGGGCGTCCCCGGGGCCGACCGTTCTCTTGGGTGACCGGGCTGCTGTCCCCTGCCGTCCGGTCACTTTCCGGAGCGAGGTCCCACGGTGTACGGCACGACCCGTACGCCTCATCGCTCCGGCGAGCCACGCGTGGTTCTGTCGGGCCCGCCCCTGGCTGGCACGGACAACCCCTCAACGAAGCGGTGTGCGGGCCGGTCACGCGCCGTACGGGTGAGACGGCGGTCGAATTCAGATGCGACCCCGGCACAGTTCGAGCAGGGTCATGGCGAGCGGAGTGCCGGGCTTGCCGAGGGCCTCGCGGTAGCGGCCGAGGATCTCCATCTCGCGGGACAGGTGCACGCGCCGCCCGCCGGAGGCGATACGGGTCTGCTGCACGACGGCGGAGACGGCCATCCGCTCCTGGATGAGGCCGATGATCCGGTCGTCGAGCACGTCGATGCGCTCACGGGCGCCGGCGATGGTCGCTTCCGGAGTCTCGGGGGCTGCCGTGGATTCCGGGGAGGTGGTGGTCATGTTCGGGGCTCCTGTCGGGGAGGAGACCCGGAACGACAGAACCCGGAAAACGTCAGGCGCCCCGGGCCTTGTCGGCCCGGGGCGCCTGGGAAGTCGCTTGGCTTTCGCTCAGCTCAAGCAGCACGACCATGGCAGCCGGCGGGCCGGTTGCCATAGGTAAAGAGGAAGGTCGAGTGCGCGAGCATGCGGTCAGTATGCCACGGCGCCTGAGCGGAGAGGTCCGACCCCCGCCCCGTTAGAATCGGAACCACAGACCCCCGCCCGACCACCAGAAGGCACCCCGTGTCATCAGCGAACACCGCTGCCGCCGCCCCCGACACCGTCCTGGTCGTCGACTTCGGTGCGCAGTACGCCCAGCTCATCGCCCGTCGCGTCCGCGAGGCGCGGGTCTACAGCGAGATCGTGCCGAGCACCATGCCGGTCGAGGAGATGCTCGCCAAGAACCCCGCGGCGATCATCCTCTCCGGCGGCCCCTCGTCGGTCTACGAGACGGGCGCCCCCCGCCTCGACCCCGCGCTCTTCGAGGCCGGCGTCCCCGTCTTCGGCATGTGCTACGGCTTCCAGCTGATGGCGCAGGTCCTCGGCGGCACGGTGGACAACACCGGCGCCCGCGAGTACGGCCGCACCGACCTGCACGTCTCCAAGACGTCCTCCACCCTCTTCGAGGGCACCCCGGCCGAGCAGCACGTATGGATGTCGCACGGCGACGCCTGCTCCGCCGCCCCCGAGGGCTTCTCGGTGACCGCGTCCACGGACGTCGTCCCGGTCGCCGCCTTCGAGAACGACGAGAAGAAGCTCTACGGCGTCCAGTACCACCCCGAGGTCATGCACTCCACGCACGGCCAGCAGGTGCTGGAGCACTTCCTGTACCGCGGCGCGGGCCTGACCCCGACCTGGACCACGGGCAACGTGATCGAGGAGCAGGTCGCCGCGATCCGCGAGCAGGTCGGCGACAAGCGCGCGATCTGCGGTCTGTCCGGCGGTGTGGACTCCGCCGTCGCCGCCGCCCTCGTCGCGCGCGCCATCGGCGACCAGCTGACCTGCGTGTACGTCGACCACGGTCTGATGCGCAAGGGCGAGACCGAGCAGGTCGAGAAGGACTTCGTGGCCGCGACCGGCGTCAAGCTGGTCGTCGTCGACGCCGAGGAGCGCTTCCTGACCGCGCTCAAGGGCGTCTCGGAGCCCGAGGAGAAGCGCAAGATCATCGGCCGTGAGTTCATCCGCGTCTTCGAGCAGGCGCAGGCCGAGATCATCGCCGACGCGGGCCCGGCCGTGGAGTTCCTGGTCCAGGGCACCCTGTACCCGGACGTGGTCGAGTCCGGCGGCGGCACCGGCACCGCCAACATCAAGTCGCACCACAACGTCGGCGGCCTCCCCGAGGACCTCGAGTTCCAGCTCATCGAGCCGCTGCGCAAGCTGTTCAAGGACGAGGTCCGGATGGTCGGCCAGGAGCTGGGCCTGCCGGACGAGATCGTCCAGCGCCAGCCCTTCCCGGGCCCGGGTCTCGGCATCCGTATCGTCGGCGAGGTGACGAAGGAGCGTCTGGACCTGCTCCGCGACGCCGACGCGATCGCCCGCGAGGAGCTGACCGCGGCCGGCCTGGACCGCGACATCTGGCAGTGCCCGGTGGTCCTGCTCGCCGACGTCCGCAGCGTGGGCGTCCAGGGCGACGGCCGCACCTACGGTCACCCGATCGTGCTGCGCCCGGTCTCCTCCGAGGACGCCATGACCGCCGACTGGTCCCGGCTGCCCTACGACGTCCTCGCCCGTATCTCGACTCGCATCACCAACGAGGTGCGGGACGTCAACCGCGTCGTCCTCGACGTGACCTCGAAGCCCCCGGGCACCATCGAGTGGGAGTGACCGGCTGACTCCCATGACCCCTATGCGCGCCTGACCGTGCGCAGGGGCGCACCGGGCTTCCAGACCTGGACGACGAGGTACCGCTCGTCCTCGACGTAGGTCCGCACGACCTCCGTCAGCTCGGTACGGAAGAGGTGGAACGGCTCCGGCGGTTCCACCTCTTTCGCGTATCCGGACTTCCGCCCGCCCTCGACCTCGTACGCCCGCCCCGCGATCCGTACGTCCCCGCCGCCCATCTCCGTACCCTCACCCGGGTTCGCCTGCAGCGCGAAGCGCGGATCGCGCCGCAGGTCGAGGGCCTTCAACGAGCCGTCCATCATGCCCAGCCACAGCTCGCCGCCGCGGAAGTCGGCCTCCAGCCCGCAGGTGCGCGGCGAACCGTCCTTGCGGAGGGTGGCGAGCACATGATGCCGGTGGGCGCGGAAGCGCTCCTCGGTGATCCGGGCCAGCTCGGGTTCGGCGGAGGCGAAGGCCTCCCAGTTCACAGACGTCATACGCGACAGTCTCACCGGCAAACCGGACAACCTCTGTCGTGTATTCGCTGCGTACGTCATCTTTACAAAACGGCTCTGCCCTTTTGCACTGACCGAGGGTAACTTCCGGCCCAGACCGCAATTCCAGCGCTGGAGGATCTATGCACGGGCCGACCTCGCCCCTGCCGCTGCCCACCGACCAGCTCCGCTTCGCCATGCCGCCGATGCACGACTCGGCGGAGGACGAACGCCGGCACCGCAAGGAGCGACTGGCCGGGGCCCTGCGGGTCTTCGGGCGCAGCGGTTTCGAGGACGGGGTCTCGGGCCACATCACCGCACGCGACCCGGAGTTCACCGACTGCTTCTGGGTGAACCCCTTCGGCATGCCGTTCAGGCACGTCACCGTCAGCGATCTCGTCCTCGCCAACCAGGACGGCCAGGTCGTCGAGGGCCGCTATCACGTCAACCAGGCCGCGTTCACCGTCCACGCCCAGGTCCACGCCGCGCGCCCCGACGTCGTCGCCGTCGCCCACTGCCACTCCGTGCACGGCCGCGCCCTCGCCGCGCTCGGCGAGCTGGTCGACCCGATCACCCAGGAGAGCTGCGCCTTCTACGAGGACGTGGCGCTCTACGACGCCTACAGCGGCGTCACCGTCGACGCGGAGGAGGGCCGCCGCATCGCCACCGCCCTCGGCTCCCGCAAGGCGCTCGTCCTGCGCAACCACGGACTGCTCACCGTCGGCGACTCGGTGGACGCCGCCGCCTGGTGGTTCCTGTCCATGGAACGCTCCTGCCAGGTGCAGCTGATGGCGAAGGCGGCCGGCCGGCCGGTCCTCATCGACCACAAACTGGCCGTCGCCACCCGCGAACAGCTCGGCGGCGACCTCGTGGCCTGGATCAACTACCAGCCGCTGTGGCAGGACATCAGCCGCAGCGAACCGGACCTGCTCAGCTGACCCCCCTGAGCACGACCGCCTCCGTCCACGCAGCGGGAATTCTCCCGGCGGGGTCAACACGCAGGACCTCACTTCACCCGCCCTGACCCGGTGTGACAAGCCCGGACGGCCTGCCGTAGGGCACAATTCGCTGACGGAGCGGGGGAGTTGTACGGCACCGGGACGGCCTGCCGAGGAGCCGTCGGCCGTGTCGACGAGTCGTGTGGAAGGCGGGCGTCCGGCGTGGCGGTGCAGGAGGCGAGACAGGACACGGGTGCCGACGGGACCCACGAGGGCGGCTGCACCTGCGAGGACTGTCCGCACGGCGCCCGCGAGGGGCACCGGCGGGCCGTCGCCGCGTTCCTGCGCCGACGGGACGAGTTCGCCGCCGGGCAGGGGCTGCCGGCGGCCGTTGCACACTCGGCCTCGGCGTCCCGCCAGTGGGTGTCGGAGGAACTGACCCAGCGCGCGGAGTCCGTCGCGGAGCGCGGCCGCGCCGAGGGCGAGGCGTGGGTCGCCGGGCTGTGGCTGCGTACGGTGGTCGTGGTGTGGGGCGCGGTCGTCGTCCTGCTGCTCGGCGAGGCGCTCACCGCGATCGGCCCGGGCTGGACCACCGCCCGCACCGCGGCCCTGCTCGCCGCGCTCGTCGTCGCCGGCGCCCTGACCACCGCCGGCCGGCTCCACCGCGCCCGCGGCGGAGCGCTCGCCCCGGTGATCGGCGAGGACAACCGGATGTCCACCTCCCGCACGGTGGCCGCCGCCTGGGTGCTGTTCGTCGGCTACGCCGTGCTGCTGCTGGCCGCCCGGCTCGCCGCCGCCTCCGACCACGCCGAACGCGACGCGCTGATCTCGGGCCTGGACCTCGCGCGCGGCACCGGCGTGGTGACCGTCCTCGGTGTGGTGTGCGGCATCGCCGTCCTGGTCCGCCGGGTGGTGGCGCTGCGCATCCTCGCCCAGCGGCTGCAGAAGGTCCCCGCCCACCGGCCGCGCGCCGCCGACCTGCTCACCGACGACTCCGGCCGGGGCGCCTTCAGCGACATCCAGTACGCCGTCATCAGTGCCGTCGCCCTGGTGTTCGCCGCCGTACGGCTCGCCCGCCGCCCCGGCCAACTGCCCGATCTGCCCTGGGGGCTGGGCGTGATCGTGCTGATCTCGGCCGCCACCTACCTGGCGGGCAAGTACGCCGAGGGTGGTCGCCCGGTCGTCCTCTCCGTGGTCCGCGCCCGCGAACCCGGCGACCTGGACGGGCCGATCCGCACCGGCGACGACATCGAGATCCGTGGCGCGGGCTTCGTTCCGCCCGGGGCCCGGACCGCGGACCGGCTCTCCCGCATGGTGGTCCGTATCGGCACCGTCGATGTGCACGTCCCTCTGATCCCTGTCACGGGCGGTTTCCGCAACCCCACCGACACCGTCCTGACCGTCCCCGTACCGGTCGAGGTCGAGCCGGGCTCGGTGGAGGTCCAGGTGGTCACCGCGGCCGGGGTGGCGACCAATCGGTACACGGTCCAGGTGACGGAGTAATCCGGCCCGCTGCCGCAGCACCGTCATGTCCGCCTCCCTCCTTTCCTTTCCTTCGCTCTTCGTTCGTGTTCTTCGGCGCTTTCGCGTGTCCGCTTCGCACACACACCCGAATTTCGGAAAACCTCCGGGCAGGGGATTGAACCGGCCCTGTCCGCCGTACGTATCGTCGAGTGAGGGGTGGGACGGCGGGCGAGAGGCGGCTGGCGGCGATGACTCACGGCATTCGGACGGACACGCACATGAACCGGCTGAACGGCCCCCGCGGCTGGCGGGACATGGCCACCCACTACGCCCTCCTCCCGCTGCGCGTCTTCCTCGGCGTCACCTTCGTCTACGCCGGCCTGGACAAGCTCACCGACAGCGCCTTCATGAAGGCCGGCGGCACCGGCTCGGTCGGCGAGACCATGCGTGCGGCCCGCGACTCCGCCGCCATCCCGGCCCTGGTCGACATGGCCCTGAAGAGCCCGGTCGGCTTCGGCTACGCCATCGCCTTCGGTGAACTGGCCGTCGGTATCGGCACCCTGCTCGGTCTGCTCGCCCGGCTGGCCGCGCTCGGCGGCGCGCTGATCTCGCTCAGCCTGTGGCTGACCGTGAGCTGGGCGACAACCCCCTACTACTACGGCAACGACCTCGCCTACCTGATGGCCTGGCTCCCCCTGGTCCTGGCCGGTGCGCCCTACCTCTCCCTGGACGCACTCTGGCGACCCCGACGACGGCAGGGCGGATACCGGTAGGCAGGCCCGTGGCCAGGCTGCCGTCAGTCGCGCTCCGTACCGCTCCGCCTGCGTATCGCCCGGGCCACGCTCCCCGCCACAGCGGCCAGGAACAGGCCGGTCACGACCAGCGGTGCGATCGCGAACCACGGGGTCTTCCACAGCCCGCCCGCGGCTCCCGCGTAGACCGCGCCGGCGGTGGTGAGGAAGAGCCCGGCGATCAGCCTCCCGGGCTGGAACTCATGACGCAGCACGGCTGACCTCCACCTGTCCCGCACCGACCCCGAGCTCGAGGTCCAGCGTGCCGGCGCTCTCGGCGCCCTTGGCCGGTGCCAGTGTCACGTTCTCGAGCCTGCGTGGCCGCACGTCCACGTCCCTCCTGTAGTCCCCCGGCAACCGGATGTCGCCGACTCCCACCTCGATGTCCATCCGCACGGTCCCGCCCGCCGGCAGGATCACCCGCAGCTGCCCGGCGCCCACATGGGCGTTCGTCGTGACCGTCTCTCCCTTGGCCGGGCGTATCCGGGTCAGGTCGAGGGTGCCCCGGCCGGTGCCGAGGTCGTAGCGCGGCTGAAGCTGCGCCGTCGCCGCGGGCGTCCAGGAGGTGTCCCTCCAGTGGGTCGTGATGTCCTTCGGCATGGCCGTCGCCCCGGCGAGCAGCACCGCCGTGACCAGCGCCAGGAACACCGTCCCGGCGCCCGTGCGCCCCAGGAAGGAGCTGAGCGCGAGCCCTAGGCCGAAGACCGCCAGCGCGCAGGCGAGACCGGTCTGGAGGCTGGTGCCCAGCGGGTGTGTGTCCCAGGTGAGCCTCGTGCCCAGGCCGCCCGCCACCAGGGCGAGCAGGAACAACCAGCCGCCGATCCAGCGCGGTCCGCGGGGTCTCGGGGGTGCGGCCGGCCGCGGCTGTATGGATCCGGTGTGCGGCCACGGCGTCTCGATGCGGACGTCGACGACCGAGGTCAGGTCACGATCGCGGGCGTCGCCGGGCCCCCACAGATAGCCCGTGCCGCCGACATGGGTGCCGTCCTTGACAATCGGGTCCCGCCACCAGGACGGATAGGTGGTGACGACCGGCGGCGCCTGGGCCTCCGGCGGGGCGTCGGCGGCGGCCTGGGCGGCGAGGGGATCGGGGTCGGCGCCGCCGCGGCGCCGCGACCAGTACCCGGCGCCCGCCAGCAGGAGAGAGAGCACCGCGGCGAAGGTCAGCACCCCGCCGTTGCGCAGCAGGGTCAGGAAGATCCCGCAGCCGACCAGGGCGAACAGCACGGCGGCGAGCGCCTGCCCGTCGACCCGGCCGGTCAGGAGCTTGCGCAGCTCGTTCTCCTCCTCGTCCTCGAACGGCACGAGGAGCCAGACGAAGCCGTAGAAGATCAGGCCGATGCCGCCGGTCGCGGACAGCACGGCCAGGGTGATCCGGAAGATCACCGGGTCCATGTCCGTCTGCCGGCCCAGGCCCGCGCACACGCCCGCGATCATCTTGTGCCGGCGGTCGCGCCGGAGCCGGTCGAAAGCCGTGACGGCCTGCTGCTCCTGCTCCTCTTCCCCGGCGGGGGAGTCGGTGCCGGGGCCGGCCGCTCCCGTCTTCCGTGTCGCGGCGGGCCCGGCATCCGTCGGTCCGGTGCCCGGGGCCGGGCGCGGGCCGGGGCCGGGTCCCGGACCCGTCGCGGCGTGCTCGTGATCCGTCATGTGTCCATGGTGACGGCCCGGCCGTCGCGGCGGCAGTCGGGACGACCCTGGGCGAACCCTGAATTCGGCCCTGAGAGGGGGCGGGGAACCGTTCGACCGGCGCCGGACCGTCGTCGCCCGGCGCTCCCCGACCCGGCTGCGCCGAAGATCAGGGGCTTCTCGGGGGCCGACCCTGATGCCTGGTCCCGCCGGCCATGTGACCATCGTTGGCATGCCGGAAGCCGCAAGCCTGCCAGTCGACGACCCGCGGCCGCCGCGCAAGCTCTACCGCAGCAGCGACGGACGCTGGCTCGGCGGAGTGGCGCGGGGTCTCGCCGGGCATCTCGGGCTGCCCGTCATCTGGGTGCGGCTCGTCTTCGTCGGCCTGTTCATGGCCAACGGCCTCGGCGCGCTGCTGTACGCGGCCTTCTGGTTCTTCGTTCCCCTCGGCGTCGGTGGCGTCGGTGGTCACAGGCCGCCGGTCGCCGCGGAGACCGCGTCGGGCGGTCGCCGCAGACTCGTGGCCCGCAGGCCGGACAAGGGGCAGATCGTCGCGCTGCTCCTCATGGTCACCGTGTCCATGGTGTTCGTGGGCAGCGTCAATCTGACCAGCGCCGCCAAGGCGTACCTGGTGCCCGCCGTGCTCGTCGCGGCCGGTGTCGCCCTGGTGTGGAGACAGGCGGACAACGCCCGCCGGGCCCGCTGGGTCGAGGTCGGCCGCCGGCGCCGTACGCTGACGCTGCTGCGCGCGGCCGCCGGCGTCCTGCTCGTCACGGCCGGTGTCTCCGCCGTCTTCGTGCTCCAGGGCTCCGCCGCCCACCTCGGCGCGGTCCTCCAGGCGGCGCTCGCCGTCCTCGTCGGCATCACGCTGCTCGCCGGTCCCTATCTGGTCCGCATGACCCAGGACCTGTCGGAGGAGCGCCTGATGCGCATCCGCGCCCAGGAGCGCGCCGAGGTCGCCGCGCACGTCCACGACTCCGTGCTGCACACCCTCACCCTGATCCAGCGCAACGCGGACAACGCAGGCGAGGTGCGCCGGCTCGCCCGAGCCCAGGAGCGCGACCTGCGCACCTGGCTGTACAAGCCTGAGGGCACCGGCAAGGACGAGGCCGACGAGCCGGACACGGTCGCCGAGGCGGTGCGGCGCAGCGCGGCCGAGGTCGAGGACAAGCACGGTGTGCCCATCGAGGTCGTCGTCGTCGGAGACTGCCCGCTGGACGACAGGACCCGTGCGCAGATGCAGGCCGCGCGCGAGGCGATGGTGAACGCCGCCAAGTACGGTGGCGAGGGCGGTGCCGTACAGGTCTATGCCGAAGTCGAGGGGAGGACGGTCTTCGTGTCCGTGCGCGACCGCGGCCCGGGCTTCGACCTCGACGCGATACCCGCCGACCGGATGGGCGTCAGAGAATCGATCATCGGCCGCATGGAGCGCAACGGCGGCACGGCCCGGCTGCGGGCGGTGCCCGGCGGTGGCACGGAGGTCGAGCTGGAGATGGAGAGGGCGGAGAAGACGTCATGAGCGACGCGACCGAGACGAACGGCACGACGGGGGCCGGCGCGGCCGGACGGCATGTACGGGTCGTGCTCGTGGACGACCACCGGATGTTCCGGGCCGGTGTCCAGGCGGAGATCGGGCAGACGGCGGAGACCGGGGTCGAGGTGGTCGGCGAGGCCGCGGACGTCGACCAGGCGGTCACGGTCATCACCGCGACCCGGCCCGAGGTGGTGCTCCTCGACGTCCACCTGCCGGGCGGCGGCGGCGTCGAAGTGCTGCGCCGGTGCGCGGCGTTGATGGCGGACGCCGAGCAGCCCGTCCGCTTCCTCGCGCTGTCCGTGTCGGACGCGGCGGAGGACGTGATCGGTGTGATCCGCGGCGGCGCGCGAGGCTACGTCACCAAGACCATCACGGGCACCGACCTGGTCGCCTCGATCTTCCGGGTGCAGGAGGGCGACGCGGTCTTCTCGCCGCGGCTGGCCGGGTTCGTCCTGGACGCCTTCGCCTCCACCGACGCCGCGCCCGTGGACGAGGACCTGGACCGCCTCACCCAGCGCGAGCGCGAGGTGCTGCGGCTGATCGCCCGCGGCTACGCCTACAAGGAGATCGCCAAGCAGCTGTTCATCTCGGTGAAGACGGTCGAATCCCATGTCTCGGCGGTCCTGCGCAAGCTCCAGCTGTCCAACCGCCACGAACTGACCCGCTGGGCGACGGCACGACGGCTGGTCTGACCCGGGCCGGCCCCCACGGGCTCCCGGGCCGGCCCCCACGGGCTCCCGGGCCGGCCCCTACGGGCTCCCCCTCACACCACCCGGGCGGCCCCCGCGAACGGCATCAGGCCGATCGGGGCCAGCCGGACCGGCGCCGAGGGGTTGGGAGCGTGGATCATCTGCCCGCTTCCCACGTAGATGCCGACGTGGCTGACGCCGGCGTAGAAGAACACCAGGTCCCCGGGGCGCAGTTCGGAGCGGGAGACGCGTCGGCCCGCGTCGATCTGGGCGTAGGTGGTGCGGGGCAGGGAGATGCCGGCGGAGCGGTAGGCGGCCTGGACCAGACCCGAGCAGTCGAAGGCGTGCGGACCGGTCGCGCCCCACACGTAGGGGCTGCCGAGCTTGGCGTAGGCGTAGGCGACGGCCGCCGCCGCACGCGTGTCAGGGGCCGTGGCGGACCCGGCCCGCGCCAGGGCGTCCCGGACGTCCGAGGCGGACCGGGAGGCGCGCTCCCGGGTGCCGTCGTCGCCGGTGACCTCGGACCGCTGCTGCGGCGTGAGCCGCGCCAGCAGCCGCCGGGCATCTCCGAGTCTGCCGGTGATCGCCGCCTTCTGTCGCCGCAGTTCGGCCTGCCGGGAGCGCAACGACGTCAGCTGGACGCGCGCCGCGCCGCGCAACTGCTCGATCTCCCGCAGCTGTTCGCGTACCCGGGACACGGCGGCGGTCTGCCGGTCGCCGGCCCGCTCGGCGAACGAGGCGTCGGCCAGGTACCGGTCGGGTTCGTCGGAGAGGGCCAGCTGCCAGGCGGGGGAGAAGCCGTCGGCGCGGTACTGCGCCGCGGCGAACGAACCGAGCGCCTCACGGGCCGAGTTGAGCCCGTTCTGCCTGCGAGCGGTCTCGTCGCGCAGGGCGTTGAGCCTGTGCAGGGTGGCGTCCGTCGTCTCCTTGGCGCCGTCGTACTTCTCGGTCGCGGCCTCGGCCTGCCGGTACAGCGCGTCCACCCTGGCCTTCACCTGCGCGGGTGTCGGCGGGGGCTCGGCGTGCGCCGAACCGCCGAACCCCGTCGCCGTGGCCGCGCCCGTCAGGGCGAGCGTGGCAGCGGTCCGGGCCGTGGGGCCGATCGGGCGTTGCCGGGGCTTGCGGTGCGCTGCCACCTGGACCGTCACGTCCTTCCGTGCGACTCGACACGACTCGACGGCCGAGCGGCCCGTGTGCCGCGCGGTCCGGCCGAGCGGTGCGTGCGTCCGGCGGCGGCCCGCACGGGGGAACGGGCCGCCGCCGGACCCTTCTCGGCGGTGGTGCCCGGTCGCCGCCCCTGGCCCGGGCGGCGATGGGAAGCCGGTCACCTGGGGGAGGACGCTAGGCCGGAGTGTGACGAGCAGGTAACGCAGTGTGCAGAACTGGCGTCGACAGACCAGTAAGTGACCGTATGTGATCGCACGGCCGACCCGGAGTCGATCTCTTCACACAGCGTGATGACCGATGCGCGGAAAGCGGGAAAGGCGCGAGGCGTGAGGTGCTATGGGCCGCATATATGCAAGACCGAGAGTGGGTGGCGGCCGGGCGTGGACGGCTGTGCCCGGGGCCCGGTGACTGGCGACCGAATCGCCCGGATTAGGCTCCGGCCTCATGGACGTACTCATCCATCTCTTCGTCGGCCTGCACATCATCGGCATCGCCGCGCTGCTCGGCGGCTTCCTCACCCAGATGAAGGCGATGGGCCAGGGCACGGCCCGCTTCGTCCCCGGGATGCTGCACGGCGCGCTCACCATGCTCGTCACCGGAGTGGTGCTGGTCGGCCTCAACCAGGCCGGCGACCACCACATCAACACCATCAAGATCGGTCTGAAGCTGGCGCTGCTGATCGTGATTCTCGGCCTGGTCTACGTCAAGCGTGACGAGGAGAAGGTCGAGAAGGGCGCCTTCGGGGTCGTCGGCCTGCTGACCATGGCGAACATCTTCATCGCCGTCCTGTGGACCTGACGGCCGCACGGGCCGTGCGCACCTCGGCGGCGCCGACCGCGGGCCACGCCGCCACCGCCACCCACGCCAGCACCCGCCCCGGCCACCGGAGCGACGGGACGCCCACGGCGGCCGCGACGGACAGCGTCGCCGTCGCCGTCGTCCCGATCGAGAACACCGTCGGCCACCGCCGTACGTCGTAGCAGGGCCGGAGCCGCGCCGCCCCGGCCGCCGACAGGACGACGTACCAGGCCAGGGTCGGGACGAGCAGCGCGACCGTCACCGCGCACAGTAGGTGCCGCGCAGAGCCGAGATGCCGGACACGCGCCGATGCCAGGCAGCCGTGCGGGCCGGGCTGGGAAGGGCACGCGCGTGTGGGCGTGGAAACAGCCGGTACGCGCGCGTGGCCGGGACGGCACCGGCCACGCGCGCGTGAAACCGGAGCGGAGCTCAGCCCGGGCGGACCACGCTGTGGATGATCGATTCGCCGCCGTAGTACACCGATTCCTCGCGGACGTAGGCGCCCGGCTTGGGGGCGTGGATCATCATGCCGTTGCCGATGTAGAGACCGACGTGGCTGATGTCGTCGTAGAAGAAGATCAGGTCGCCCGGGCGCGCATCCGCCAGGGAAACCGTGGTGCCGGCGTTCACCTGGTCGTACGTGGTGCGCGGGAGCGAGACGCCGGCCGCCTTCCAGGCGGCCTGGGTCAGGCCCGAGCAGTCGTAGGAGCCCGGCCCGGTGGCGCCCCACACGTACGGCTTGCCGATCTGAGCGCGGGCGAAGGCGAGGGCCTTCTCGGCCTTCGTGTCGTAGGAACTGGTCGACCCGGAGGATCCCGAGGACCCCGAAGAGGTGGAGCCCGTCGAGCCCGTGGACGTGGACCCGCCGGAGCCCGACGACGAGCCGGACGAACCGCTCTGCTGCTCGGCCTGCGCCGCGGCCTGCTGCTTCGCCAGCTCGGCCGCCTTGCGCGCCGCCTCCTGCTGCCTGGCCTGCTCGATCTGCGCGAGCCGCGCCTTCTCCTGCGCCGTCAGCTGCGAGAGCAGCTCGCGCGCGGAGGCGAGTTTCTTCTGGACGGTCGCCTTGGCCGTCTGGAGGTCCTGCTGCGAGGTGGTCAGTGTCTGGAGGCTCTCGGCGGCCTCCCGCCGCTTCTTCATCGTGGCGGCCTGATCGCCGATGTAGGCGTCGACCGCGCTCTTCTCGCGCGTGGTCAGCCGGTTCATCAGCTGGGTCTGGTCGAAGTAGTCTTGCGGGCTGTTCGCCAGCAGGAAGGTGGCCGTGCTCGGCGCGGCGGCGCCGGTGCGGTACTGGGCCGCGGCGAACGAACCCAGCTCCTCGCGGGCCTTGTTGAGGGTGTCGGTGCGGCGGGCGACCTCCTGGCGGAGGGCGTCGACGTGGCCGCGCTCCCTGCCGGTGCGCTCCTTGGCCGCGTCGTACTTCTCGGTCGCCGACTCCGCCTGCCGGTAGAGGTCGTCGACCTTCTTCTCCACCTCCTCCAGGCTCGGCCGGGTGTGGCCGGTGCTCGGGGCGGCCTCGGCGGTCTGGGACAGCATGGCTATGGAGGTGAGGGCGGCGGTGGCGAGAGCGGGGGTGCGTATACCCGACGCGGTGGTCCCGCCGGGGCGCGGCTTGCGGTGCGACGCCAAGGGAGGCGACTCCTTCCAATGGTCCGCCTACCGGGTTAGCTGTCGGGTTCGGGCGGTGGTTCGGAAGGGTTGCCCTACGGCGTCGTCCCGGACGGGAGTCGGCCGATTCACCCCAGGTTCGGTGGGTCCCCGGCTCCGGGCGCCCCGTACGGGACGGGCCGGACTCGGCGGGAGCCGCGCACGCGGCCCGACGGCAACCTAGCCAACTCGTGTGGCTAGTGTGAAGGTTGGTGCGTGATATGTCCGATACATTTTCGTGATCCGAGACGGGAATCACGTCCGTGTCATCGGGCGATTCCGCTGTGTAGGGGATGTTCGCCCCTCCGCGCGCGGGGTCTTCTTCCCGGGACGGCGACCGGTTGTCGGTGGGGCGCCCTAGACTCGGAGAGCGATGAGCAGCCTCTTTGACGACAGCTTCCTGGCGGACCTCCAGCCCCCGCGCGGGCGTGACGAGGAGCCTCCGCCGCCGCCCGAGGACGACCACGCTCCGGAGCCGCTTCCGGACGATCTGTTCGGCGGGAAGTTCGACGTGCCGCCGGACCGGGACTCCTACTACCGCGACGGCGCCCCCCGCCCCGCCCTCGACGCGGCGGCGCTGCTGGAGGGGCTGAACGACAACCAGCGCGCCGCGGTCGTGCACGCCGGCTCCCCGCTGCTCATCGTCGCCGGCGCCGGCTCCGGCAAGACCCGTGTGCTCACCCACCGCATCGCCCACCTGCTCGCCGAGCGGAGCGTGCACCCGGGCCAGATCCTCGCGATCACCTTCACCAACAAGGCCGCGGGCGAGATGAAGGAGCGCGTCGAGCAGCTCGTCGGCCCGCGCGCGCACGCGATGTGGGTGATGACCTTCCACAGCGCGTGCGTGCGCATCCTGCGCCGCGAGTCGAAGAGGCTCGGTTTCACGTCGTCGTTCTCGATCTACGACGCCGCCGACAGCAAGCGCCTGATGGCCCTGGTCTGCCGCGACCTGGACCTCGACCCCAAGCGCTTCCCGCCCAAGTCCTTCAGCGCCAAGATCAGCAATCTGAAGAACGAGCTGATCGACGAGGAGGACTTCGCCGCCCAGGCGGCCGACGGGTTCGAGAAGACCCTCGCCCAGGCCTACGCGCTCTACCAGTCCCGCCTCCGCGAGGCCAACGCGCTCGACTTCGACGACCTGATCATGACGACGGTCAACCTGTTGCGCGCCTTCCCGGACGTCGCCGAGCACTACCGCCGCCGCTTCCGGCACGTCCTGGTCGACGAGTACCAGGACACCAACCACGCCCAGTACGCACTGGTCCGCGAGCTGGTCGGCACCGTCGAGCGCGCCGACGAGAACGTCGCCACCCCGCCGGGCGAGCACGACCTCCCGCCCGCCGAGCTGTGCGTCGTCGGTGACGCCGACCAGTCGATCTACGCCTTCCGGGGCGCGACGATCCGCAACATCCTCCAGTTCGAGGAGGACTACCCGAACGCGACGACGATCCTGCTGGAGCAGAACTACCGCTCCACGCAGACGATCCTGAGCGCCGCCAACGCGGTCATCGAGCGCAACGAGTCCCGCCGCCCGAAGAACCTGTGGACCAACGCGGGCGCCGGCGCCCAGATCACCGGCTACGTCGCCGACACCGAGCACGACGAGGCCCAGTTCGTCGCCGATGAGATAGACCGCCTGGTCGACGCGGGCGACGCCAAGGCGGGCGACATGGCCGTCTTCTACCGCACCAACGCGCAGTCCCGTGTCTTCGAAGAGGTCTTCATCCGCGTCGGCCTGCCCTACAAGGTCGTCGGCGGCGTCCGCTTCTACGAGCGCAAGGAGGTCCGGGACGTCCTGGCCTACCTGCGCGTTCTCGCCAACCCCGAGGACTCGGTGCCGCTGCGCCGCATCCTCAACGTCCCCAAGCGGGGCATCGGCGAGCGCGCCGAGGCGATGATCGACGCCCTCTCGCAGCGCGAGAAGATCAGCTTCCCGCAGGCGCTCAAGCGCGTGGACGAGGCCTACGGCATGGCCGCGCGCTCCACCAACGCGGTCAAGCGGTTCAACACGCTGATGGAGGACCTGCGCACCATCGTGGAGTCCGGCGCCGGACCGGCCACGGTCCTGGAGGCCATACTCGAACGCACCGGATATCTGGCCGAGTTGCAGTCCTCCACCGACCCGCAGGACGAGACCCGCATCGAGAACCTCCAGGAACTCGCCGCCGTGGCCCTGGAGTTCGAGCAGGAGCGCGCGGAGGGGGAGCAGGGCACGCTGGCCGACTTCCTGGAGAAGGTGGCCCTCGTCGCCGATTCCGACCAGATCCCCGACGAGGACGAGGAAGGCGCCGGCGTCATCACGCTGATGACCCTGCACACCGCCAAGGGCCTGGAGTTCCCGGTCGTCTTCCTGACCGGTATGGAGGACGGCGTCTTCCCGCATATGCGCGCCCTCGGCCAGACCAAGGAACTGGAGGAGGAGCGGCGCCTGGCGTACGTCGGCATCACGCGCGCGCGTGAGCGGCTGTACCTCACCCGGTCGTCCATGCGCAGCGCCTGGGGCCAGCCGTCGTACAACCCGCCCTCCCGCTTCCTGGAGGAGATCCCGACCGCACACCTGGAGTGGAAGCGGACGGGCGCGACGGCGCCGGTCTCCTCCGGCCCGGCCTCCGGGATCGCCGCCTCGCTGTCCTCGTCCCGCTCGCGCTCGTCGGCCGCGGGCGCGTCCGGGTTCGCCACGCGGCGTACGACGGACAAGCCGGCGGTGTCGTTGGCGATCGGCGACCGGGTCACCCACGACCAGTTCGGGCTCGGCACAGTCGTCGCGGTGGCGGGTGCCGACGACAAGGCCCAGGCGACGATCGACTTCGGCGACGGCAAGCCGAAGCGCCTGCTGCTGCGGTACGCGCCGGTCGAGAAGCTGTAGGAGCGGCGGACGGTGTGGGCCCCGCCGGTCCGGCGGGGCCCACACCGTCAAGGCTCACGTCGGGATACGCGGCTCAGGTCGGGTCCAGGTCGTGGCTGCGCAGCCACGGCAGCGGGTCCACGGCCGCTCCGCCCGCCGGGTGCACCTCGAAGTGCAGGTGCGGGCCGGTGGAGTTGCCGGAGTTGCCGGAGTAGGCGATCGGCTGGCCGGCCTTGACGGACGTACCCGAGGGGACGCGGTAGCTGGACAGGTGGCAGTACCAGGTCTCCGTGCCGTCCTTCGCCGTCAGTATCAGCATGTTGCCGTAGGCGCTGTTCCACTTGGTGGTGACCGTGCCGTCGGTGGCGGCCATCACCGTGGTGCCGTAGGAGACGGGGAAGTCGATGCCCGTGTGCACCGACATCCAGTTCACGCCCGCCTGGCCGAAGTAGGCGCTGAGCCCCTTCTGCAGGACCGGCAGGACGAACTTGGGGCGCAGCCGCTCCTTGAGCGCGGCCTCCGCGAGGGCCTTCTTGCGGTCCTGGTCCTGCTGGTTCTTGAGATCGATCCGCTCCTGCGTCCGGCTGGCCCGGTCGGCGAAGTCGTGGGCGTCGGCGGAGAGCGTCTTGAGCTGGGCGTCCAGCTTGCTGTTGGCGATCGCCGGCTTGACCGCGTGCGCGTCCGAGGCGGTGGCGGTGGTGTCCTTGACGTCGTCGCTGAACGCGCCGACCGAGGCGACGGCGATCCCGGCGACGCCCATCACACAGGCCGAGGGCACGGCGACGGTCAGCAGCGCGGAGCGCTTGGCGGGCGTACGGCGCCGGGACCGCGCGGCGTTGCGCGCGCCCGCGCGGGTCGTCGGCGTTCTCTCTTCCTGGTCCTCCAACAGGCCGTTCACGGCGGCCGGTTCATCCGTTCCGGTGCCCACCGGACCGTCGGCGCCGTACCCCGTCTGAGGGAAGGCCGCGGTCGGGTCGCCGACCTGCTCGAACGTGGCGGTGGCCTGCTGGTCGAACGGCTCTCCGGCCTGCCCGGGGGAGTTCCACTGGGTGGCGTCGTACGCGCCGGTCTCGAAGCTCTGGGTGTCCCACTCCCACTGCTGGGTCATGCCGCCGGGCTGCTCGGGCTGCAGCCAGCCGCTCGTGTCCCACTCTCCGCCGGTGTCATGGCCCGTGGCCTGTGGTGGGACGGTCCAGGCGGTGGCGTCGTGCACGCCGGAGTCGTAGGCGGCGTGGTGCTGGGCCGCGTACGCGTCGTAGTACGGCGTCGTGCCCGTCTGCCACTGCGTCGTGTCGTAGGCGCCGGTGGTCTGTGCGCCGGGCAGGCTGCCGAAGAGCGGGTCGCCGTGGAAGGTGCCGGTGGTGTCGTGGGCGTGCGCAAAACCGGTGGTGTCGTAGCCGCCGTACGTGGTGAAGTCGCCGTAGGGGGCTTCGTGCGTCCCGTACGGCGTGTGGCCGTAGTGCGCGGAGGAGGCGTCGGAAGCCGGGGCCGGGGTGGTCATGATCCCCGGCGGGTGACGGTCGTTCACCAACTTCTCTTTCGCCTCGACAACAGGGGCTGCCAGAGCAGTGCGGCGACTGTACCCGCCGGTACCTGGGCGCGACAATCTTCAGCCGGTTTCGCGTTGGCCGGAAACGGGCAATCGGCGGTCTTTCGGGGGACGCCGGACACGAGTTTGGCCGAGAGTTCGATGTGCGTTCGACGTGGGGTGACTGTCGGTCACCTCAAGGCCATCCGTGGGTCACGCCACCGTCAGACCGCCGGCGAGCGCGTCCCCGGGGTGCGCCGTGTCGAGGGCCTCGCGTATTCCGGCCGCGACCGCGGGGTGCACGGGCAGGGCGAGATGCCCGATGCCGGTCACCTGGACGTTCTGCACATCGAGGTCGGGGTGGTCGAGGCAGGCCGACTCTACCGGATCCATGATGGTGTCCAGATCGCTCCAGAAGCTGACGAACCGCGTACGGCAGCCGGGCGCGGGCCGGGTCAGCTCCTCGATCACCCCGGAACCGGGCCGCATCTGGCGCACGATCGGATGGGCGTCGGCGAGCGGCGCCACCCGGGTCCCCGCGTGCGGGGTGCCCAGGGTGACGAGGGTGCGCACCCGCAGATCGCCGCCGAGGCGCTGGACGTAGTACCGCGCGATCAGCCCGCCGAGGCTGTGGCCCACGATGTCGACGCGGGCGCTGCCGGTGCGCTCGCAGATCTCCTCGACATGCCGCCCGAGCAACTCGGCCGCGGTGCGGATGTCACAGGTCAGGGGTGAGTAGTTGAGCGACTCGACGCGCTGCCGGCCGTGCTGGGCGAGGCTGCGGCGCAGCAGGACGAACACCGAGCGGTTGTCGATGAAGCCGTGCAGCAGAACGACCGGCGGGCCGGAGCGGACGGGAAGCCGGGCGGTGCCGTCCTGCGCGGGCAGGGCCGGGGAGCGGCGCTCCTGGATCAACCCGGTCGGATACAGCAGGAGGTGGCCGGCCAGGATCGCGGCCTCGAGGGCGGTCGCCTTGAGCAGCGCCATGGACAGTCCGGCGAGTCTTCCCGGCCACAGGCGCCGGTAGATCGCAAGAGAGAGTGGCAGTAATCCGGTGACCTTCATGGGCCGACCTCCTGTCGGCACGCCGGAGGACGGCTCCGTCCCCCCGTGTGCCCTCATGTCCCACCGTGTGATTTCCCCCTCGCTGCGCACCGTAAAACTGCCGGTTGCGGGATGCTGGAGATAACGTTCGTTCACTTCGCGACGGGTGGCGGAACGCGCCAAAAGTGCGGTACTTGTCGTTGTGGCCGGAAGCGATCGCTTCCGGGATCGTCTGATGGAGGCAGTGATGGGTGTGGCAGCCGGTCCGATCCGCGTGGTGGTCGCCAAGCCGGGGCTCGACGGCCACGACCGTGGTGCCAAGGTCATCGCGCGTGCCCTGCGCGACGCCGGTATGGAGGTCATCTACACCGGCCTTCACCAGACGCCGGAGCAGATCGTCGACACCGCCATCCAGGAGGACGCCGACGCGATCGGCCTGTCCATCCTCTCCGGCGCCCACAACACGCTGTTCGCCGCGGTGATCGACCTGCTCAAGGAGCGCGAGGCCGAGGACATCCTGGTCTTCGGCGGCGGCATCATCCCGGAGGAGGACATCGCGCCGCTGAAGGAGAAGGGCGTCGCGGAGATCTTCACCCCCGGGGCGACCACGGCGTCGATCGTGGAGTGGGTGCGCGAGAACGCGCATCAGCCGACCGCGTCCGGCGGCTGAACCGACGGCCCGTCCGGGCGGGGTACGCGGGGGACGCCGGGCGGTGCCAGCTCGTCCGCCATCGCCGCTCGCAGCCGCAGCGTCGTGACCAGCCGCTGGAAGGCCTCCGCCCAGTAGCCTCCGGCTCCCGGCGCCGCGTCCTCCCGCTCGTCGGGTATCGCCAGCAGTCCTTCCAGCCGCGCGGCCTCCGCCGGGTCCAGGCAGCGCTCGGCCAGTCCCATCACCCCGCTGAAGCTCCACGGGTAACTGCCCGCGTCGCGCGCGATGTTGAGCGCGTCCACGACCGAGCGGCCCAGCGGCGGCGCCCAGGGCACGGCGCACACCCCCAGCAGCTGGAACGCCTCCGACAGACCGTGTGTCGCGATGAACCCGCCCACCCACGCGGCCCGTTCCGCCGGCTCCAGGGCCGCCAGCAGCTTCGCGCGCTCCGCCAGGGACACCGCCCCCGGCCCGCCCGCCTCCGGCGCCGACGGCGCGCCGAGCAGGGCTCTTGACCAGCCGGCGTCCCGCTGCCGCACCGCTGCCCGGCACCAGGCCGCGTGCAGTTCGTCCTGCCAGCCGTCCGCCACGGGCAGCGCCACGATGTCCCGCGCGGTGCGTCCGCCGAGCCGCTCCGGCCAGCTGTCCAGCGGGGCGGCCTCCACCAACTGCCCGAGCCACCATGAGCGTTCTCCTCTGCCTACGGGAGGTGTGGCCGTCACACCGTCGCGCTCCATGCTCGAATCGCACTCGAACGGCGGCTCGACCGCGATCGCCGGCACGGGTCCCGTCCGGTCGAGGGCCACGCAGGCCGCCGCCCGTACGGCCATGCGCGCGGCCAGCGCCGAGTGCGGCAGCGCCGACAGCAGCTCCGCGGCCGTCGCACGGACGTTGCGGCTGCGGTCACCCAGTGCCTGCTCCAGAAACGGCTCGTCCCCGGCGGCGAGGCCCGCGCGCAGTGTGTCGAGGAACATCAGCCGGTCCTCCGCCCGTTCCTTCGGCCAGGTCGACGCCAGCAGGTCACGCGCGAGCGCGGGTTCACGCGCGCGCAGTGCGCCCAGCAGCGCCACCCGCTCGGCGAACAGCCCCTCCTGCCACAGCCGCTCCACCGCCTCGGCGTCGCCGGGGCCGGGCAGTGCGGCACCGCCGCCGGGGGCCGCGCGCAGGGCGAAGCGCCAGTCCGTGTTCAACCGGGCCAGCCACAGGGCGCGCGGACCGGCGAAGGCCAGCGCCGCCGGACGCAGGTCGGTGCGCCCCCGGGCCGCGTCCAGCAGGGCGGGCAGCGCCTGCGGGGGCGCCGCGTACCCGTGCTCGACGGCCGCCGCGAGCCACTGCGGGAGCAGCTCCATGAGGTCCGGGGCGCTGCCCCGCCGCCCGCCGCTCGCCGCGCCGGAGCGGTCGGCCAGCAGCGAGGCGAGGCGGCGGGCCGCCGCGGCGGGCAGGACCGGGCGCGGGTCCTCGGGCGCCGGCTCCGGCCGCCGGGCCGCGCGCGCGGGGCGTAGCCCGGCCCGCCGCCGTACGGTCGCGACGGCGGCTGCGTCCAGCAGCGCCGTCGGAGCCTCCCGGCCGGGCGCGGCACCCGCCCAGGGGCGCCGGTCGGTGCCGAGCAGGGCGGCGGTGAGCAGGTCGTCCCAGGAAACCGTGGGATCCGCGCCGGTCCGGGCGGCCGATGTCGCGTTCATGTCGTCCCCCTCCTGATGGCTCAGGGCGTTCCGTTCCGTCTCGGACCGGCTCAGCACAGCGGCACCGCCTCGTCCGCCCCCGCCGCCCAGGCGGTGAGCGGAGTGAAGCCGCGGTGGCCGCATTCGCCGAAGACCGTCACCGGGGCGCCGCCGGACAGGGCGGTCAGGCGCCACAGGCCGGGGCGGGAGCGGGCGGTCCGGGTCAAGGGCAGGGCCGTGTCCGTGTCGGCGTCGGCCAGCTGCCACGTGCCGCCGTCGGGGACCGGGATCACCCGCTCCAGCGTCACCGGGACCGACTCCAGCCAGGGATCGTCGCGCAGCGCCGCGCCGTACCGGTCCGCCGCGTCCGCCGTCGACACGCCCGGCGGGCGGAACGCGGCGGGAGCCGGCGGGGCGTGGCGCTCGCCCAGGCTCGCCCGGGCCCGGCCGGCTCCCGGGTGACCGGACAGCTCCGCGTCCAGCGCCAGCCCGACCGGCAGGGACAGCTCCGGGGCCCGGCCCGCGGGGCCGTACGACAGCAGCAGCCGGGCGTCGCCCGAGGCGGCGCCGTACAGCCAGATCCGGCGGGTCGTCAGCTTCGCGTCCACCGTGTCGTACTGGGCGAGGACCAGCCAGCGGTCGCGCACCGGCGGGCCGTCCGCCGGTGCGGGCAGGCCGAGCCGGGAACGGACCGTGGCAGCGAGGGCGTCCGGCAGCGTGTGGCGGCGCAGCCAGCCCTGGTCGAGCAGATGCAGCAGCGCGCACTCCTCCAGCAGCCGGGCCGGCCAGCCGGGCCCCGACGCCGGTATCGCCCCCAACTCCCGGGCCCGCGCCGCGAGTCCGGGCGCCTGCGCGTCGACCATGCGGGCCGCCGTCTCCTCCCACGCCCCGTACCCCGCCTGCTCGGCCGAGGCCAGGCCGCCGCGCAGCAGGTCGGCGAGGCGCTGCTCCAGCTCCGTCGCGCCCGCGGTGACCCGCTCGGCCCGCCGCTCGGCCCGCCGCCGCGCCGCCTCGGGATCGGCGGGCCCCGACGCGGAACCCCCGTCGCCCCGGGCCGGTCCGCCCTCGGCCCGGCCGCGTCTGCCGGCGAGCCACTCCCCGGCCCACCCCGGCGGTCCGGCGGACGCCGGCACCGCGCCGTCGCCGCCCGCCCACAGCAGAAGCAGCCCGAGCGCGTGCTTGCACGGGAACTTACGGCTCGGACAACTGCACTTGTACGCCGGTCCGGCCAGGTCCACCACCGTCTGGTACGGCCTGCTCCCACTGCCCCTGCACAGTCCCCACACCGTCCCCTCTCCACTGCCCGTCTCGGACCACGGACCGGCCGTGCCGAGCTTGCTCCCCGCTGTGCGTGACGCGGCGTCAGGCGCCAGTGCCAGCACCTGCTCAGCGGTCCGGCGCACCCCCTGCTCAGTCATGTCTCCGACGGTAGGTCCCGCCACTGACAATCGGCCCTGCGTGGACGTTTGTGCAGGTCAGAGCGATTGTCAGTGGCGTGGTGCACGGTGGATGCCAGATCCGAACCGGCCGAGCTGGAGGGGGCCTCAGCCATGTCTGTGTCCGTGGAAGCGACGTCCGTCGAAGTGACGTCCGGCGAAGCGAGCGGGAGCGAGGCGACGGCGAGCGGAAGCAAGGATCCGCAGCCGCTGCGACCGCACGCCGAGCACGCCTTCGCCGCCGAACTCGCCGCGCTCGCCCGGCAGGACGACCGCCCGCGCCCGGCCCGCTGGAAGCTGTCGCCGTGGGCGGTGGCGACGTACCTGCTCGGCGGCACCCTGCCGGACGGCACGGTGATCACACCCAAGTACGTGGGCCCGCGCCGCATCGTCGAGGTCGCCGTCACCACGCTCGCCACCGACCGCGCCCTGCTCCTGCTCGGTGTCCCCGGCACCGCCAAGACCTGGGTCTCCGAGCATCTCGCGGCCGCGGTCAGCGGAGACTCCACCCTGCTGGTCCAGGGCACGGCGGGCACCCCGGAGGAGGCGATCCGGTACGGCTGGAACTACGCCCGTCTGCTCGCGCACGGCCCGAGCCGTGACGCCCTCGTGCCCAGCCCCGTCATGCGCGCCATGGCCGAGGGCATGACGGCGCGCGTGGAGGAGCTGACCCGCATCCCGGCCGACGTGCAGGACACGCTGATCACGATCCTGTCCGAGAAGACGCTGCCCGTCCCCGAGTTGGGCGAGGAGGTCCAGGCGGTCCGCGGCTTCAACCTCATCGCCACCGCCAACGACCGTGACAGGGGTGTCAACGACCTCTCCAGCGCCCTGCGCCGCCGCTTCAACACCGTGGTGCTGCCGCTGCCGGAGAGCGCCGAGGCGGAGGTCGACATCGTCACCCGCCGGGTCGAGCAGATCGGCCGCTCCCTCGACCTGCCGGCCGCGCCCGACGGCATCGAGGAGATCCGCCGTGTCGTGACGGTCTTCCGCGAGCTGCGCGACGGCGTGAGCGCCGACGGCCGCACGAAGCTGAAGTCGCCCAGCGGCACGCTGTCCACGGCCGAGGCGATCTCCGTCGTCACGAGCGGGCTCGCCCTGTCCGCCCACTTCGGCGACGGCGTGCTGCGCCCGGGCGACATCGCCGCCGGCATCCTCGGCGCGGTCGTCCGCGATCCGGCGGCCGACCGGGTCGTCTGGCAGGAGTACCTGGAGACGGTCGTCCGCGAGCGCGAGGGCTGGACGGACTTCTACCGCGCGTGCCGGGAGGTG
The DNA here is from genome assembly GCF_001866675.1 of Streptomyces sp. MUSC 14. Lineage (NCBI taxonomy): Bacteria > Bacillati > Actinomycetota > Actinomycetes > Kitasatosporales > Streptomycetaceae > Streptomyces > Streptomyces sp. MUSC 14. The sequence goes on along the minus strand of NZ_MLYN01000005.1, from coordinate 138,270 downwards.
AGTGCATGAACGACACGCGCCGGCCCGGGGCCCACGCCCCCGGCCCCCTCCTGCTCGGTGTGCGGCACCACGGGCCCGGCTCCGCGCGCGCGGTGCGGGCCGCGCTGGCCGCCGCCCGTCCCCGAGCCGTCCTCGTCGAGGGCCCGCCCGAGGCCGACGCGCTGATCCCGCTGGCCGCCGACCCCGGCCTGCGGCCCCCGGTCGCCCTGCTCGCCCACGCCGTGGACGAGCCCGGCCGCTCCGCGTTCTGGCCGTTCGCCGAGTTCAGCCCCGAATGGGTGGCGATCCGCTGGGCCCTGGAGCAGGGCGCCGCGGCCCGCTTCATCGACCTGCCGGCCACGCACACGCTCGCGTGGCAGGGGCGGGACGCGTCTGCCGACGGGACCGGGGAAGGGGAGGCCCCGGCCGAGGCAGGCGGCGAGGAGGGCGTGGGGGCCGCGGGCAGCGAGGAGAACGCGGGCGCCGCGGGCGAAAGGGGTGACGCGCAGGGCGTCGGCGGCGCTCCCGGAGCCGGTGGTCCGGCCCGCCAGGTCAGGGGCGATCCGCTCGCCGTGCTCGCCGAGGCCGCCGGGTACGACGACCCCGAGCGCTGGTGGGAGGACGCCGTCGAGTACCGGGGCCCGGGCGGGCGGGATCCCTTCGCGCCGTTCGCCGCACTGGAGGACGCCATGGGCGCGCTGCGCGAGCGGTACGGCGCGGGCGGGCACGCGCGCGACCTCGTGCGCGAGGCGCACATGCGGCTCCGACTGCGTGCCGCGCGCAAGGAGTTCGGGGACGACGTGGCAGTGGTCTGCGGGGCCTGGCACGTGCCCGCACTGCGCGCGAAGACCACCGTCACCGCCGACCGTGCCCTGCTGAAGGGGCTGCCCAAGGTCAGGACGGACCTGACCTGGGTGCCGTGGACGCACCGCAGGCTCGCCCGGGCCGGCGGCTACGGCGCGGGCATCGACTCGCCGGGCTGGTACGGCCATCTGTTCCACGCCCCCGACCGGCCGGTCGAGCGGTGGCTGACCAAGGTGGCGAGGCTGCTGCGCGAGGAGGACCGGATCGTCTCCTCCGCCCATGTCATCGAGGCCGTCCGGCTCGCCGAGACCCTGGCCGCGCTGCGTGGCCGCCCGCTGCCCGGGCTGAGCGAGACCACCGACGCCGTGCGCGCGGTGCTGGGTGACGGCTCCGAGGTGCCGCTGGCGCTGGTGCACGACCGGCTGGTCGTCGGGGACGCGCTGGGAGAGGTGCCGGAGTCGGCCCCGGCGGTGCCGCTCCAGCGCGACCTGGTCCGGCAGCAGCGCTCGCTCCGGCTCAAACCGGAGGCGCTGGAGCGGGAGTTGGAGCTGGACCTGCGCGGGGAGACGGACGCCGCCCGCAGCAGACTCCTGCACCGGCTGCGGCTGCTCGGCGTCGGCTGGGGCGTGCCCGCCCGGTCGCGGGGGAGCACGGGCACCTTCCGGGAGACCTGGCGGCTGCGCTGGGAGCCCGAGCTGTCGGTGCGGGTCGCCGAGGCGGGCGTGTGGGGGACGACCGTACCGGGCGCCGCGCGGGCCAGGGCGGAGGCGGACGCGGAGTCCGCGCGCAGCCTCGCCGAGGTCACCGTGCTCGCCGAGCAGTGCCTGCTCGCGGAGCTGCCGGAGGCCCTGCCCGTGGTCATGCGGGTGCTGGCCGACCGTGCCGCGCTCGACACCGACGTCGGCCGGCTCGCCGAGGCCATGCCCGCGCTCGTCCGCTCGCTGCGCTACGGCGATGTGCGGGGCACCGACACCGGCGCGCTGGCCGGGGTCGCGGCGGGCCTCGCCGAGCGGATCTTCGTCGGCCTGCCACCGGCCTGCGCCGCGCTCGACACGGACGCGGCGGAGGAGATGCGCGGCCATGTGGACGCCGTGCACGCCGCGGTGGGGCTGCTGGCGGAGACACCGGCCGCCGCGAGCACCGGCGGCGGGAGCGGTGGCGCGGGCGATGGCAGAGGCGCCGGATCCGGCGGGCTGCGGGACCGGTGGCGGGCCGTGCTGCGGGCGTTGGCGCTGCGTGACACGGTGGCCGGCGTGCTGCGGGGCCGGGCGGTGCGGCTGCTGCTGGACGACGGCGTCCTGGGGCCCGAGGAAGCGGCGCGGCTGATGGGGCTCGCCCTGTCGCCGGGGACACCGCCCGCCGACGCGGCCGCCTGGATCGAGGGTTTCGTCGGCGGCGGGGGCGGGCTGCTGCTGGTGCACGACGAGCGGCTGCTCGGCCTGGTCGACGGCTGGCTGACGAGGGTGCCGGCGGAGGCGTTCACGGACGTACTGCCGCTGCTGCGACGCACGTTCGCGGCGTACGAGCCGGGAGTGCGCAGAACCCTCGGCGAACTGCTCCGGCGTGGACCGGGCGAGCGGACCGCCGGCCGGGCGGCAGGGCCGGGGACGGTACCGGGCTTCGCCGCAGAGCCGGACCCCGAGCGTGCCGACGCCGTGCTTCCGGTGCTGCGGCTGCTGCTCGGCCAGGATCCTGGCCCGGACCGGTACGGGCGGCCGAGGGGGACGACCGACGACAACAGCTTCGCGGGGGTGGGCACATGACAATCGAACCGATCACCGGTGACCCGGCGCAGGAGCGGTTGCGGCGGTGGCGGCTGGTGCTCGGCGGGGAGCAGGCCGACGGGACCGGATGCGCGCTGTCCGGTCGGGACGCGGCGATGGACGGCGCGCTCGCCGCGCTCTACGGCAAGGGGGACAAACCGCAGGCGGGGCGCGACCGTTCGGCCGGTCTCGGGGCCTCGGCGCCGTCGGTGGCACGCTGGCTCGGCGACATCCGCCGCTACTTCCCGTCCTCCGTCGTCCAGGTCGTGCAGCGCGACGCCATCAACCGGCTCGGTCTCTCCGCCCTGCTGCTGGAGCCGGAGATGCTGGAGGCGGTGGAGGCCGACGTGCATCTGGTCGGCACGCTGCTGTCGCTCAACAAGGCGATGCCGGAGACGACGAAGGAGACGGCGCGCGCGGTCGTCCGCAAGGTCGTCGAGGACCTGGAGAAGCGGCTCGCGACCCGCACCCGGGCCACCCTCACCGGTGCCCTGGACCGCAGCGCCCGGGTCAGTCGCCCACGCCACCACGACATCGACTGGAACCGCACCGTCGCGGCCAACCTCAAGCACTACCTGCCCGAGTACCGCACGGTCGTGCCGGAGCGGCTCATCGGATACGGGCGGGCCGCGCGGTCGGTGAGGAAGGAGGTCGTCCTCTGTATCGACCAGTCCGGTTCGATGGCGGCGTCCGTGGTCCACGCGTCGGTGTTCGGGGCGGTGCTGGCCTCGATGCGGTCGATCAGCACCCGGCTGGTCGTCTTCGACACGGCGGTGGTCGACCTCACCGACCAGCTGGACGATCCGGTCGACGTCCTCTTCGGTACCCAGCTCGGCGGCGGCACGGACATCAACCGGGCGCTCGCCTACTGCCAGGCGCAGATCACCCGTCCCGCCGAGACGGTGGTCGTGCTGGTCAGCGACCTCTACGAGGGCGGCATCCGCGACGAGATGCTCAAGCGGGTCGCGGCGATGAAGGCGTCCGGGGTGCAGTTCGTGGCGCTGCTCGCACTGTCGGACGAGGGTGCGCCGGCGTACGACCGGGAGCACGCGGCGGCGCTCGCCGCACTCGGCGCACCGGCCTTCGCCTGTACGCCCGACCTGTTCCCCGAGGTGATGGCGGCGGCCCTGGAGAAGCGACCACTGCCTATACCGGACACCGCGTGACAGGAGGAGCGAAAGGGGATATGGCTACCCATCGGTAACACGGGGCTTGCGCGGACTTGGGGGTGCCGTGAAGGATCGGTGGAGTCCCTGCCATGCCGATCCGAGGACGTTAGTCTCCTTGACCTTTTCCGCCGCCCTCCTTGGAACCACCGTGCGTGTGCTGCGTACGGCGGCCGGGCGGCGTGCGCTCCAACTGGCGCTGCTGGTCGGCGGGTTGTTCGCGCTGGGGTTCGTCTTCGGTGAGCAGGCACACGCGGCCGACGGGGCGGTGGTGCGGGGAACGGCGACGTCCGTGACGTCCGTGACGTCCGCGGCGCCCGTGACGTCCGTACTGCCCCTGACGTCGTCGCACCCCGGGACGACATCGTCGGACTCCGGGACGGCCGCGCAGGACGTGCAGGGCGCACGAGGCGTACAAGGCGTGGTGTCCACGGTGACGGGCACGGTGTCCACGGTCACCGAGGCCGTGCCCGCGGTGAACCGGACGGTGTCCACGCTCACCGGAACGCTCACCGGAACGGTGTCCACCGTCGCCCGGACCGTCGAGGGCACGACCGGCCGCGTCCTGCCGCCCTCCCTCCCGCTGCCGGACCCGACGCAGGCGGTGCCGCGCCCGCAGGGGCAGGGCACCGCTACGGCGAGCCGGCCCGCGAGCCCCGTCGCCCCGTCGGCCCCGGCGCACCCGCATCCCCGCACCGACGCCGCGGCCGTAGCCCCGGCCGTGCCGGCGCCGTTCACCTCGTACGGTCCGGAGGCCACCTCCCTGTCTCCGTACTCCCCGTACCCCCCGCACCCCGCGCGTTCCTCCGCGCACCACGGCACCGCCGACGCCGTCGCGGGCCCCGGCCGTCCCGTGCCCGCCGGTACCCCGAACGGCGTACCGGGCAAGCAGGCGACCGACGGGACCGCGTCCCGTCACGCCGACGCGTATGCCGTCGCCCTCGGTCACCGTGCCCCTCTGCGGCTCGTGCCCGGCACCGCCGTGCGCACCGATGCGCCCCGCACCCGGGAACGGCACCGGGACATCCCCGTCTTCCCCGGCTAGACCCGTACGCCCCTGCTTCGGGCCCCGCCGGTCGCCGATGACCGGTCACCGCCACCTGATCGCCTCCGATCACCGGTGATCCGTCGTTGCTCCGTCGCTGATGCGTCACTGATCCATTGCTGATCCGTCTCTGATTCATCACCGACCGATACCGCAGGGGCCCGACCCGCTTCCGTGAGGTGTCCGGACCCGGACGGCCGAATGCCGTCGGACCGTTCGGGTGGGGCCCCACGGGTGAGGCGGCCGGTCCCCATATGGGGTGGAGGCCGGCCGCCACGGTCCCGGAACCACCGGGGCCGGCCCAGAGGCCTCACCGGGCCAACCCCAGCCCGGTGAGGCCTCGCACATCGCGCCCGGGCACGGCACGCCGTGCCACGGAACCCGGCATCATGTGACAGGTATCACCGCTCGTGTGTGACCCTCGATTTAGGGAGCCCCCGCGAGCGGAGATAACCTGCGAGACGGACATGCCGCGCGCTCGGACACCGTGTGCGCCTCCCTTGTGACAAGCGGACGTCACGTTGCCCTTCGCGGCACGCCCACGCATCCAACGAACCGCGAGATCACTGATAGGGACGGAAGCGCGTGGACCTGTTCGAGTACCAGGCGAGGGACCTCTTCGCCAAGCACGATGTACCGGTGCTGGCCGGTGAAGTCATCGACACGCCTGAGGCGGCCCGCGCAGCCACTGAGCGCCTGGGTGGCAAGTCCGTCGTCAAGGCTCAGGTGAAGGTCGGTGGCCGTGGCAAGGCCGGCGGCGTCAAGCTGGCCGCCTCCGTGGACGAGGCCGTCGAGCACGCCAACAACATCCTCGGCATGGACATCAAGGGCCACACGGTCCACAAGGTCATGATCGCCGAGACCGCCCCGGAGATCCTCGAGGAGTACTACGTCTCCTTCCTCCTGGACCGCGCCAACCGCACCTTCCTCTCCATCGCCTCCGTCCAGGGCGGCATGGAGATCGAGGAGGTGGCGAAGGACACCCCGGAGGCCGTCGCCCAGACGCCGATCAACCCGATCGACGGTGTGACCCCGGAGAAGGCCCGCGAGATCGTCGAGGCCGCCAAGTTCCCGGCCGAGGTCGCGGACAAGGTCGCGGACGTCCTCGTCAAGCTGTGGGACACCTTCATCAAGGAGGACGCCCTCCTGGTCGAGGTCAACCCGCTGGCGAAGGTCGCCTCCGGCGACGTCATCGCCCTCGACGGCAAGGTGTCGCTCGACGACAACGCCGAGTTCCGTCACCCCGACTTCGAGGAGCTCCACGACAAGGCCGCGGCCAACCCGCTCGAGGCCGCTGCCAAGGAGAAGAACCTCAACTACGTCAAGCTCGACGGCGAGGTCGGCATCATCGGCAACGGTGCGGGTCTCGTCATGAGCACCCTGGACGTCGTCGCGTACGCCGGTGAGAACCACGGCAACGTGAAGCCCGCCAACTTCCTGGACATCGGCGGTGGCGCCTCCGCCCAGGTCATGGCGAACGGCCTGGAGATCATCCTCGGCGACCCGGACGTCAAGTCCGTGTTCGTCAACGTCTTCGGTGGCATCACCGCCTGTGACGAGGTCGCCAACGGCATCGTCCAGGCCCTGAAGCTCCTGGAGGACCGCGGCGAGAACGTCTCGAAGCCGCTCGTCGTCCGCCTCGACGGCAACAACGCCGAGCTGGGCCGCAAGATCCTCACGGACGCCAACCACCCGCTGGTGCAGCGCGTCGACACCATGGACGGCGCGGCCGACAAGGCCGCCGAGCTGGCCCACGCCGCCAAGTAAGCACTCAGGACGAGGACACCAACACACCATGGCTATCTGGCTCAACAAGGACAGCAAGGTCATCGTCCAGGGCATGACCGGCGCCACGGGCATGAAGCACACCAAGCTCATGCTCGGCGACGGCACCAACGTCGTGGGCGGCGTGAACCCCCGTAAGGCCGGCCAGAAGGTCGACTTCGACGGCACCGAGGTACCGGTCTTCGGTACGGTCGCCGAGGCGATCAAGGAGACCGGTGCGAACGTCTCCGTGATCTTCGTGCCGGAGAAGTTCACCAAGGACGCGGTCGTCGAGGCCATCGACGCCGAGATCCCGCTGGCCGTCGTGATCACCGAGGGCATCGCCGTGCACGACACGGCCGCCTTCTGGGCGTACGCCGGCAAGAAGGGCAACAAGACCCGCATCATCGGCCCGAACTGCCCCGGCATCATCACCCCGGGCCAGTCGAACGTCGGCATCATCCCGGGCGACATCACGAAGCCGGGCCGTATCGGCCTGGTCTCGAAGTCCGGCACGCTGACGTACCAGATGATGTACGAGCTGCGTGACATCGGCTTCTCGACGGCCGTGGGCATCGGCGGTGACCCGATCATCGGCACCACCCACATCGACGCCCTGGCCGCGTTCCAGGACGACCCCGAGACCGAGCTGATCGTGATGATCGGTGAGATCGGTGGCGACGCCGAGGAGCGCGCGGCCGCGTTCATCAAGGAGAACGTGACCAAGCCGGTCGTCGGCTACGTCGCGGGCTTCACGGCGCCCGAGGGCAAGACCATGGGCCACGCCGGCGCCATCGTCTCCGGCTCCTCCGGCACCGCGCAGGCCAAGAAGGAGGCCCTGGAGGCCGCGGGCGTCAAGGTCGGCAAGACCCCGACCGAGACGGCCAAGCTCGCCCGCGAGATCCTGGGCGGCTGACCTTCTCAGCAGCAGAGCACCGGTAGGCCCGTCCCCGCGGTGGGGGCGGGCCTGCCGCCGTTTCTCCCACCGCCCTCACCGTCCCCGCTGTTCCCGCTCGACGGGGTTCATCCGGCCAGCGGTACCACCCGCTCGGGCCCGCTCCGCTCCGACGCGCGCCGCAGCTTCGTCCGCAGGGCCTGCTGCGCCGGGGAGAGCGGACCGGGTGCCATCCGGGGCGGCACGCCGCCCACGGCCTGCGCGGGAGCGACCGGCGCCTCGTAGTGCGTCGGGGCGGTCCGCAGCGTGAGCGTCGTCGCGCCGATGATCGCCACGGTGAAGGTGATCGCCGCCCGGGTCCAGAAGGCGTTCCGGCGTTCGCTCACGGTCCGTACCGTGGCCGGCCTCGCGGCCCGCAGCCGTTCGGCCGAGGCCAGTCCGAGCAGCCGGCGGTGGAGGGAGCGGGGGTCGGCCAGTTCCGGGACGCGGTCCGCCAGGGCCTGCCGGGCATGGGTCAGCCGGTTGGCGGCCGCCGGGGTGCTGGCCTCCGTCTCCGCCGCCGTCTCCGGCAGGTCGAGGCCCACACCGTCGTAGAGCAGGAGGGTGCGCCGGTACGACGGCGGCAGCCTCAGCAGGGCGTGCAGCAGCGCGCGGTCGGCCGGGTCGGCGGGCGGCGGCTCCGGGTGCCGGTGGCGAGGGCGGAAGCGGTGCCAGGGGGAGAGGGCGCAGTCGTACGCCACCGCCCGTACCCAGCCCGCCGGATCGCGGTCCCGGGCCACCTCGGGCCAACGCTGCCAGGCCAGTTGGAACGCCCGCTCCACCGCCTCGCGGGCCAGCTCCCGGCGCCCGGTGAGCAGGTAGGCCTGGCGTACGAGGGCGGGGGCGCAGAACCCGTACAGCGCGTCGAAGGCCTGAGCGGGTGTCAGGGACTCGGGCGGAGAGACGGGCGAGGGAACCCGGGGAAGCGTCGTCACCGTGCACCCTTCCGTACGAAAATGAACATAAAAGTATATTGAGCGACACTACGGAGGTTCGCCTGTTACGACGGGAAAGCGTGTGTCGTTGGCAGCATGGCGGACGTGACCCTGATGACCGCTCGCCGCCGACCGTCGCTGTCGACCCTGCTGACCCGGCTGCGTGACCGCTCGCCCGGACTGGCCGCGAGCCTCCTGGGCGGCGCCGTCGCGGCAGGGCTGGGGCTCGGCTCGCTCGCCGTGCTCGTGATGGGGCTGTGGGTCCTGTCGCCGTATCCCGACAGCGGTCCGGGCGGCGCGCTGCATGTCGCCGCCGCGCTGTGGCTGCTGGCGCACGGCGTCGAACTGATCCGTACGGACACGCTCTCCGGTGCGCACATGCCCGTGGGGGTGACCCCGCTGCTGCTGCTCGCGCTGCCGGTGTGGCTGGTCTACCGGGCGGCCCGGGACGGCGTCGACGCGCCCGCCGACTCCGACTCCGGCTTCGACCTCCGCTGCGACGCCGACGCGCCGCCGCTGGTGCCCGCGCGCACGGTGTGGACGGGGGTGGTCCTCGGCTATCTCGCCGTCGGTGTCCCGGCCGCCCTGTACTGCGCGGGCGCGGAACTGCGGCCTTCGTGGCTGTGGGTGACGGTGTCCCTGCCGCTCGTCGTGGCGGTCACGGCGGCGGTGGGGGTGTGGACGGCGCACGGCCGTCCGCGTGAACCCGTGCTGAAGGTGTGGCGGATGCTGCCGGAGCGGCTGCGGCGGCCGGTGTCCGGCACCGACGGGTGGCGGCGGCTGGGCACGGCCGTACGGGCCGCCGGTGCGGCCGCGGCCGTGCTGCTCGGCGGCGGGGCGGCGCTGGTCGGGGCGTCGACGGTGTGGCACGGCGGGGCGGCGCGGGCGTCGTTCCTCCAGCTGACGGAGGGCTGGACCGGGCGGTGTGCCGTGCTGCTGCTCGGGATCGCGCTGATCCCCAACGCGGCGATGTGGGCCGCGTCGTACGCTCTCGGCCCCGGCTTCCTCCTCGGCGCCGGGCACCTGGTGCATCCCTTCGCCTCACATCCGGCCCCGCTGCTGCCGCCGTTCCCGCTGCTGGCGGCAGTGCCGGACGCGGGGGCCGGGTCGCGGCTGAACTGGGCGGCGGGGGCGGTGCCGGTGGTGGCCGGGCTGACGGCGGGGTGGTTCGTGGCGCGAGGCGCGCTGGAGCAGCCGGCACGGCCGGGGGAGCGGGCGTCGGCCCGCTGGTCGGCGGCGCGCACCGCCGGAGTGGTCCTGCTGACGGCGCTGGTCTGCGGGGCGGGCTGCATGGTCCTCGCCGAGCTGTCCGGTGGCCCGCTGGGCGTGGCGGCGCTGGCCCGCTTCGGGCCGGTGGGCTGGCTGACCGGGGGTGCGGCGGGGGCCTGGACGGCGGTGTTCGGGATGCCGGTGGCGCTGGTGGTACGGGCGTGGCGGCTGCGGACGTGGTGGCTGCGGGGCGGGGAGATTCCGGCGCAGGACGGGGGGAGAGGGCAGACGGAGGCCGAGGCGCAGGGGAAGGACAGGGCGGCGGCCAGGTCCACGGCCGCGAGGCCGGGGCAGCCCGAGACCGGCGACGGGGCCAAGGGCAAGGAGGCCGAGTCCGGGTCCGTCGTGCCCGGCGCCCCCGAGGAGGAGTTGTACGACTTCCTCCCGGCCGAGGACCCGTACCCTCCGGGCTGGCACGACGACCTCGCGCGCACCTCCCGCTGGGCGGCCCTGCACGAGACGGCCGCCCGGAGCGGAACGGCGGACGAGATCCCCGAGGTCACCGAGCCTGGAGCGGCCGACGAGTCCGGAGCGGCCGACGAGCTCGACGCGCCCGCACCGGATCCGGAGGACGTGCCCCCGCCTCCCCCCACCGAAGCGCCCTGACCCAACTCGCGCTCCGCAGGGGGCACTTCAGCTGTTCCCGACCCCCAGCACGCCGCGCAGCTGCTGCGGCAGCAGGGTGTCGCAGGACTGCTTGGCCTCGTGGGTCAGGGCGTCGTTCACGCATGTGTAGTAGTCGCGGTAGACGAACTGGACCGTGAAGGTCGAGGCGACGAGCATCAAAGCCAGGGACGCCGTCACCAGGCCGCCCACCGCCGCCGTTATCTGGGGGCGGCCGGCGCCGGGGGCCGGCGGGGTGTCCGGGCCCGGGGTGCGGGGCTTGGCGCGCAGGGCGCTGACACCCCAGTAGAGGGCCAGCACTCCCAGCAGCAGGGCCACGTACGGCCAGCTGAACAGGGCGAAGAAGACCGCCCACATGCCCGACAGGAGTGCGTAACGGGCGCGGCGCTGGGCCGGGTCCGTCGGGTCCCAGCGCATGCCGCCGCCGCTCTGGCCGCCGCCGGGGCCCTGGGAGCCGCCGCCGGGACCGGGCCGCTCGCCGAAGCCGCCGCCGGCGGAGCGGCCGGGCTGCCGGTCGCTCCACTGGTTGCCCCACGGGGAGCCGCGCTCGGGGCCGCCGCCCCGACCGCCGTTACCGGAGCCGCCGCCGGAGTCGCCCGAGCCCGAGCCCGAGCCCGAACCAGGGGATCCTGCGTGGTGCCGGGGCCGCCACGGGTTGTCCGGGGTGCCCTCCGGGGGCGGCGCGAAGGGGTTGTCGTCCTGCTGTCCCGCGCCGTGGCCCTCGCCGTGCCCCGCGCCGTCCTGGCCTGCGCGCGGAGCCTGCGGCGGCGAGGACGGCCGCTCTCGCAGCAGCGCGGCGCCGCGCTCGCTCTCGCCTCCCCGGGCCGGGCGCGGAGTGAACGTGCGGAGTCGCAGGCTGCGATCGGGCATCAAGAGAGCGTCTTCCCCTGGGTGAATTCGGCTGTCCGACGTGAGCTTCCACCCCGGAAACGCATGGCACAACGCGCGCGTTCCCGAGCCGGTTCCTCCCGAACGCTACCTTCCGGCCACGCCCCCGTCCCGAGGGGGCCGTCCAGTGTGCCGGTATCGTTGCTGGCGGTCGGCTGCTTCGTAGGGTTCCCCGTATCCAGGGGCGCGAAGCATTCGTACGAATGTACAAGACCGGGAAAAGCCGAACAGAACCGAGAAAGGGCCCCACCGTGGCCGCCACCCCCGCTGCCCCCGCGGTCAAGCGCCTCGTCGTGCTGGTCTCCGGATCCGGCACCAACCTTCAGGCGCTCCTCGACGAGATCGCGCGCACCGGAGCCGATCGGTACGGCGCCGAGATCGTCGCCGTAGGGGCCGACCGTGACGGCATCGAAGGGCTCGTCCGGGCCGAGCGTGCCGGGCTGCCGACCTTCGTGCGGAAGGTCAAGGACTACGGCACCCGGGACGAGTGGGACGCGGCGCTCGCCGAGGCCGTCGCCGCCCACGAGCCCGATCTCGTCGTCTCCGCCGGGTTCATGAAGATCGTCGGGAAGCGGTTCCTGGCGCGGTTCGGCGGGCGGTTCGTCAACACGCACCCCGCCCTGCTGCCCAGCTTCCCCGGCGCCCACGGCGTGCGCGACGCGCTCGCGTACGGCGCCCGGGTCACCGGCTGCACCGTCCACTTCGTCGACGACGGCGTCGACACCGGCCCGATCATCGCCCAGGGCGTGGTCGAGATCCGGGACGAGGACGACGAGAGCGCGCTGCACGAGCGCATCAAGGAAGTCGAGCGAAGGCTGCTCGTCGAGGTCGTGGGGCGCCTCGCCCGCAACGGCTATCGCATTGAGGGACGAAAGGTAGTTATCCAGTGACCGCCCAGACCAGCGACAGCAGCAGCAAGCGGACCATCCGTCGCGCGCTCGTCAGCGTCTACGACAAGACCGGGCTGGAAGAGCTTGCGCGGGGGCTGCACGAGGCCGGCGTCCAGCTCGTCTCCACCGGGTCGACGGCCTCCCGGATCGCCGCCGCCGGCGTCCCCGTCACCAAGGTCGAGGAGCTGACCGGCTTCCCCGAGTGCCTGGACGGCCGGGTCAAGACCCTGCACCCGAAGGTGCACGCGGGCATCCTCGCCGACCTGCGCCTGGACAGCCACCGCGAGCAGCTCGCCGAGCTGGGCGTGGAGCCGTTCGACCTCGTCGTCGTCAACCTCTACCCGTTCCGCGAGACCGTCGCCTCGGGCGCGAGCGACGACGAGTGCGTGGAGCAGATCGACATCGGCGGCCCGTCGATGGTCCGCGCCGCCGCCAAGAACCACCCCTCCGTCGCCGTGGTCACCAGCCCCGGCCGGTACGCCGATGTTCTCGCGGCCGTCAAGGACGGCGGCTTCGACCTCACCGCCCGCAAGCGGCTCGCCGCCGAGGCCTTCCAGCACACCGCGTCCTACGACGTGGCCGTCGCCTCGTGGTTCGCGCGCGGCTACGCCCCCGTCGACGAGTCGCGGTTCCCCGACTTCCTGGGCGCGACCTTCGCGCGCGAGAACACCCTGCGCTACGGCGAGAACCCGCACCAGCCGGCCGCCCTCTACACCGACACTGCATCCAGTAGCGGCTCCGCCGCGGGCGGCGGCCTCGCCGCCGCCGAGCAGCTGCACGGCAAGGAGATGTCGTACAACAACTACACGGACACGGACGCCGCGCGCCGTGCCGCGTACGACCACGACGAGCCGTGCGTCGCGATCATCAAGCACGCCAACCCCTGCGGCATCGCGGTCGGTTCGGACGTCGCCGAGGCGCACCGCAAGGCGCACGCCTGCGACCCGGTCTCGGCCTACGGCGGCGTGATCGCCGTGAACCGTCCGGTCAGCAAGGAGATGGCCGAGCAGGTCGCGGACATCTTCACCGAGGTCATCGTCGCCCCGGACTACGAGGAGGGGGCCCTCGAAGCCCTCGCCAAGAAGAAGAACATCCGCGTCCTGAAGGCCCCGAGCGCGCCCTGCAACCGGGTCGAGGCCAGGCAGATCGACGGCGGTGTCCTGCTCCAGGTCACCGACCGCCTCCAGGCCGACGGCGACGACCCGGCCAACTGGACGCTGGCGTCCGGCGAGGCCCTGTCCCCCGAGGAGCTGGCGGACCTCGCCTTCGCCTGGAAGGCCTGCCGGGCCGTCAAGTCCAACGCCATCCTGCTCGCCAAGGACGGCGCCTCGGTCGGCGTCGGCATGGGCCAGGTCAACCGTGTCGACTCCTGCAAGCTCGCCGTCGAGCGGGCCGGTGAGGAGCGCGCGCGGGGCTCCTACGCCGCCTCCGACGCCTTCTTCCCCTTCCCCGACGGCCCCGAGATCCTGATCGGCGCGGGTGTCCGGGCGATCGTCCAGCCGGGCGGTTCGATCCGTGACGAGCAGGTGGTCGAGGCCGCGAAGAAGGCGGGCGTGACGATGTACTTCACGGGTACGCGTCACTTCTTCCACTGACAGGCGAGGCGGTCTCCGGCCCTCCCCCGTGGGGGCCGGAGACCGCCTGGTCCGGTCGGCTCAGCAGGGGCGCAGGGAGTAGATCGGGTCCCACGTCGCCGTGCCGGCCTGGTAGGCCGTCGACGTCCAGCGGACGCTGCCGTCCTGGTTGAAGAACTTCGCGACCGTGCCGGGCGTCTGGTTGTTGGTGAACGGGCCGTCGCCGGTCCAGTTCGAGACGGTCCACGTCTGGCACTTGTAGAAGTCGAACTTGGTGCCCTTGACGATCATGCACAGGTGGCCGTAGTCGCAGGCCAGGTCCTTGGCGGTGATCCTGCCCTGCGGCGCCTTGGTGAGGGTCAGGCCGTCGTAGCGGACCTGGTCGGCGGAGGACGAGAGCACCTTCGGGTGCCCGGCGAGGACGTGGTCGGCGACCTGCTGGACGCTGGTGACCCGGGTGCCGTCCGGGGTGCTGTCGGCGACGGCCGCGACCGTGGAGCCGGCGGCGAGGGCGGTGGCCGCGACGAGAAGCGCGGCGGGCTTGACGATGTTCACGTGTTCCCCCATGTGAACGGTGCTGCATGAACGGTGTGGTCACTCCGCCGTGGCGGAGTGGTCCCCACCGTCGCAGCGCCCGCCGCCCGCGGGTACCTGTGAAGTCTCAGGGTCACTTCTTGCCGGGAGGCGCGTATTCCTTGAGGTAGTGGGCGACACGGGCGCAGTAGTCGCGGTACTTCGGGGGAACTCCGCCCGTGTCGTTCACCTTCTCCACCGACGTGCGGTAGCCGGCGGAGACCAGCACCCGTTTGTCCCCGGGCAGGCCGGACTTCAGATGGTTGTCGATGTAGCACAGGTAGCGGCCCATGGCCGGGACGGAGACGGAAGGGGTCAGCGGTGGCGTGGGGGTCGCGGACGCGGGGACACCGTCCTCCTGCATCCACCAGCGCAGGATGGCCGGGGTCCAGCGGGCGATGCCGAACTCCTGCTTGCCGGGGTCGGAGAGGTTCGGGTCGAAGTTGCTCTCGGACTTCAGCATCGCCGCGATGAGCGCGGGCGTCACATCGGGCTCGGAGCAGGCGTGGGCGGAGTCCACGATCAGACGGCGGTACTGCGCCGGAACGCCTTGGTCGGTGCGGAGTTCGGAGGCGCCGTAACGCGCCTGGGCGGCGGCCTGGGAGACACTGACGCCGCTCCCGTCCGAGCCTGCGTGCGTGCTCCCGTGTGCGCTCCCGTCGTCGGTCAGGGCACTGACGCCGTAGGCGAGGGCCGCGGCGGCGAGGACGCCCGCGACCGCCGCCGGCAGGCGTCTGCGGCGCCGGAGCAGGCGCGGCAGACGGGGCAGCCGCGACGGATCGCCCGTGCCCGCCGCCGCCTCGACCCGGCGCAGCAACGGCTCCGTCGTGATGCGGTCCGCGTGCGTGCGGGCCAGGCAGTCGCGGACGATCTCCCGCCAGGCGTCCGGGAGTTCGGGCGACAGGCGCAGCTCGTCGATGCCGCGCGCGTAGCTCATCGCCGCGTCGCGGCGGGCCGTCGGGGTGGCGCCGGGCAGCGGGAAGGCGCCGGTGAGGACGAGATGGGCGAGCACGCCGAAGGCCCAGACGTCGGCCGAGGGGCGGATACGGCGGCCGCGGTCGCCGATCTCCGCCCACAGCAGCTCGGGCGGGGTGTAGTCGGGGGTGGAGAAGGCGGGGGTGTAGGCGTGGGTGCCCTCCAGTTCGGCGGCCATGTTGAAGTCGCCCAGGCGGGCCGAACCGTCCGGCATGAGCAGGACGTTGGCCGGTTTCAGGTCTCCGTGGACCCAGCCCGCCGCGTGCAACTGGGCCAGGCCCTCGCAGATCTGGGCGAGCAGGGCGGGGCCGGCGTCCGGGCGCGGGGCGGCGGCGAGCAGGACGGACAGGGACCCCTCGGCCTTCTCCAGGACGAGGACCGTGGCGCCGTCGAGGACCGGGCGGCCGGGGTCGTCCACGACGAGCGTGTCGTACATGCGCAGCAGGCGTGGCCGCTCCAGGCGGCGGTACAACGTGACCTCGCGCTCCACGAGCTCGCGCAGATGGGACAGCTGGCGCGGGGTGTTGGTGCCGGTGGGCAGGAACTTCAGGGCGGCGGAGCCGGGGAGGTCCGGCGACCGCTCGGTACGACGGGCCGCGTAGACGCTGCCGAAGGCGCCCGTCGCGATCGGCTCGCGCACCTCCCAGACGCCGACCCGGTAGCCCTTGGGGACGGGGACGGCGTACGGCTCGGTCACCGGGCCGCCCGGCTCGCGGAGCCGGACAGGACGACGAGGTCGTCCTCCCGCACCACGTCGAAGCGGAGCGCCAGCGAGACCAGGGACTCCTTCTTGCCGTTGAGGCGCGGGCCCGGATCGGCGCTCTCCGGGCCGGGTTTGAGGCGCAGCTTCACGGCCAGGTAGTCGATGTTCCACTGCACCGAGGTGCGCGAGGCGGCCGGCCAGGCGGGGCGCAGCCGGTCCACGACCTGGTCGACCGTGGGCAACGGGGCGTGCGGGTCGCCGCGCAGCCGCGATTCGCACAGCGCGGCCAGGACGGCGAAGTAACGCTTCGTACGGTCGACGGAGAACGCGGCCGCGGTGGCCTCGCCGTCCGGCTCCGCGTCGTCGTCCAGATAGTCGTGGCGCGGCGCCCACACCTCGACGGGCAGCAGATCGCCGGCGGCGGGCAGCACGATCCGGGAGAACTCGAAGGGGACCGGCGCGTCGAGACGGCCCGGGCCGACCTTGATGTGCTCGCCGGCGCCCTCGGGGTTCTCCACGACGTACGTCTGCCGCGCGGACAGGTTGCTCAGTATCCAGAACGTGCCCTGCGCGACGATCTCGCCCGCCCGGCGGGAGACCCCGTCGTGCGGGATCGGCAGACCGCTGCCGGGGGCGCGCCCGAAACTGAGGCGCTCGCCGGGGGCGAGCCGGATCTGCTGGCGGTCGTCCTCCGTGGTCGGCGGAGGTACGACGATGATGCTGTACACGGTATGTCTCCCCGTGCCTGACGGTTAGCCGGGTCGGACAGTACGGCTACCCCGGGCAGCCTAGGGGGACACACCAGGGCCGCGCCTCCCCTTGACGGGTGAGACGCGGCCCTGATCGGTGAATGGCGAGAAATCGCTCAGTAGCGCGGGCGGTTGAACCACGCCCTGCCGTTGGCGCCGCCCACGAAGCAGGCGATCAGGATGCCGAGCACCAGGTGGATGATGCCGTAGATCGTGAACGGGAAGACGGCGATCACGCCGGTCAGTATGCCGAAGACCAGCGTCGTGACGCGCAGCCCGTTGCCGCCGGTGTTGAACTTCGACGCCAGCACGGCCGCCCACACGAGCCAGGCGAGCGCGAGCACCGCGAAGCCCCACATCAGACCGATCGGGTACTTGGCGAGGGCCGACGGCACGGAGCTCTCGTCGTTGGCTTTCTTGAGGGCGATACCGGCGAAGACGAAGGCCGCCACGCCGATCACCTGCAGGCCGACGATCACCCACAGCATCACGCGGGCCCCGCTGACGTTGCCCGGCATCGTGGTCATCGGGGCGCCCATGCCGTACGGCTGCTGGACCGGCGGCGCCGCCGGGTAGCCGTAGCCGGGCTGCTGCGGGTAGCCGTAACCCTGCTGCTGGGGCGGCGGGCCGTAGGGGTTGTTCGGGTCGCCGTAGCTCATGGCGGTGTTTCCTCCGTTTG
The DNA here is from genome assembly GCF_001866675.1 of Streptomyces sp. MUSC 14. Classification (NCBI taxonomy): domain Bacteria; kingdom Bacillati; phylum Actinomycetota; class Actinomycetes; order Kitasatosporales; family Streptomycetaceae; genus Streptomyces; species Streptomyces sp. MUSC 14. Next base: position 120,956 of record NZ_MLYN01000005.1, on the reverse strand, counting down.
GTCGAGTGCGGGGACGAGGCGCGGCACTTGCACGGAGGAAGCGTTTCTACAGATGCGGTCCGTCCCCCCGATGAGCTGCCCGCTGCACTGTGTCCTCATCGTTCTTGACCGGATATGGGCTTGTCCAGCCGAGGAGTGGAGGTGTTGTGCAAGTGCAACACAGTTGATCAACAGTTGGGCGGGATGGTACGTCGACCGGGTACCCGGATTGGAACCGGGGGCGGGTCATCCGCGAGGATGGGGGTATGACCGCCCAGATTCTCGATGGCAAGGCCACCGCAGCCGCGATCAAGTCCGATCTGACCGCCCGCGTGGCGGCGCTGAAGGAGAAGGGCGTCACGCCCGGCCTCGGCACGATCCTGGTCGGGGACGACCCCGGCAGCCAGAAGTACGTCGCCGGCAAGCACCGCGACTGCGCGCAGGTCGGCATCGCCTCCATCCAGCGCGAACTGCCCGCCACCGCCTCGCAGGAGGAGATCGAGGCGGTCGTCCGCGAGCTCAACGAGGACCCGGCCTGCACCGGCTACATCGTCCAGCTGCCGCTGCCCAGGGGCATCGACGAGAACCGCGTCCTGGAGCTGATGGACCCGGCCAAGGACGCCGACGGCCTGCACCCGATGAACCTCGGCCGCCTCGTCCTCGGCGAGCCCGCGCCGCTGCCCTGCACCCCCAACGGCATCCTCACCCTGCTGCGCCGGCACGGCGTCGAGATCAAGGGCGCCGAGGTCGTCGTCGTCGGGCGGGGCGTGACCATCGGGCGGCCGATGCCGCTGCTGCTCACCCGGCGCAGCGAGAACGCCACCGTGACCCAGTGCCACACCGGCACCCGCGACCTGTCCGCCCACCTCAAGCGGGCCGATATCATCATCGCGGCGGCCGGCTCCCCGCACCTGATCCGCGCCGAGGACGTCAAGCCGGGCGCCGCCGTGCTGGACGTCGGTGTCTCCCGCAACGCCGAGGGCAAGATCGTCGGTGACGTCCACCCGGACGTGACCGAGGTGGCCGGCTGGATCTCCCCGAACCCCGGCGGTGTCGGCCCGATGACCCGGGCGCTCCTGCTGGTCAACGTGGTCGAGGCGGCGGAGCGCAGTGCCGGCCGATGACGCCCGCGCGGGGGCCCTCACCCGCGCCGGCCGCGAGCCGCACCAGGATTCCGGCGAGCAGCCCGGGAGGACCACGCGCCGCTTTCCGCGGATCACCCGGGACACCGCCCGGCCCGAGGGCGGTGGCCGGGCGGCGTCGGGTGCCTCGCCGGCCCCCGCCCGGCAGTGGCCGATGCTGGTCGTGGTGGGCACGGTCGCGCTCGGCCTGCTGCTGACCGCGCTCGGCACGTTCCGCTCCGGCACCCTGCTGATCGGCGCCGCCCTGCTGGCCGGTGCGGTCATGCGCTGGTTCCTGCCGAGCGTCGGCATGCTCGCCGTCCGCTCCCGGTTCACGGACATCGTCACCTACGGCGTCCTCGGCCTCGCGATCGTCCTGTTCGCGATGATGGTCCAGCCGAACCCGTGGCTGCACGTCCCGTTCCTGAAGGATCTCCTGCACGTCACGCTCAGCAACACGTAGCGGCGCCCGGTCCGTCCGGATTCCGTGGTGCCGCGCGCCGTCCGTGCCCCCGCGTGCTCCCACTGCGGGAACTGGGATCCTTAGGCACGGCATCCTTGTGGGTAGCCAGGACGGGACGTACCGGGGGAGAGCAAGGGGGGAAGCGATGCCTCGTTGGAAGGACCTGCCCGAGGATCTGGACCCGCAGATCAAGGAATTCACCAGTCAGATACGGCGGTTGGTGGACCGCAGCGGGCTGAGCGTCGCCGCGCTGGCCGACCGTACGGGCTACAGCAAGACGTCCTGGGAGCGTTACCTGGGCGGCCGGCTCCTCGCGCCGAAGGGCGCGGTCGTCGCGCTCGCCGAGGTGACCGGCACCAGTCCCGTCCATCTGACCACGATGTGGGAACTGGCCGAACGCGCCTGGAGTCGCGCGGAGATGCGGCACGACCGCACCATGGAGGCGATCCGTATCTCCCAGGCCCGCGCGGCACTGGGCGAGTTCGGCGCGGCGGAGGCCACCGGGGGGCCGTCGGGGCAGGGGCTGTCGGGCCTGTCCGGCCGGAAGAACGGCAGCGCCACGGTGACTCCGGGCATCGCCGGACCGGCCGGTGTGTCGCCGACGATTCCCGTGCAGCCCTCGGGACCGGACGCGGACGTCCGGGGCGGGACGGGGCACGGTGCGGGCGGCGGTGCGGGCAGCGGCCTCGCCGACGGCGCGGCCAGCGGCGGCGGTTCGGCCGAGAGCACGGACGCGGGCTCCGAAGCGGCTCCCGGCCGCGGCTCCGTGAACTCCTGGGGCCTCGCCGGGTACCAGGGCCCGTCCAGGACGGGTGCCCGGCCCGGCGCGGGGACTGGGGCCGGCGCCGGCTCCGGCTCAAGTTCCGGATCCGGCTTGGGTGTCGGGGCCGGGGCGCGGGGCACCGGGGTGGCCGGCGGGGCCGTCCCGACGCCGGGCGGCCCGGCGTCGTACGACGCCGCACGGGCGCCCCGGCCCGCCGAGGGGGGCGGCAGGCGGCAGCAGGTGACGATGTTCCTCGCGGGGCTCGTCGGCGTGCTCGTCATCATCGGCGGCGTCTTCTTCTTCACCCACCGCGACGGCGGCAAGCACCCGGACGCGGCCAGGCCGCCGTCGCCCACCGCCGACCGGAACACGAGCCCGCCGCCCGGGGTCAAGTGCGCCGGCTCCGCGTGCACCGGCAAGGACGCCGAGGCCATGGGGTGCAGCGGCGAGCTGGTGAGCACCGCCAGGACCGCCGCCGTCGGCGCCGCCACCCTGGAGGTCCGCTACAGCAAGGCCTGCGGCGCCGCCTGGGGCCGGATCACCGGCGCCACGCGGGGCGACAAGGTGGAGGTCTCGGCCGGTACGGTCCGGCAGTCGGGGGAGATCACCGCCGTGGGCGACGCCATCGCGTACACCCCGATGATCGCCGTGAAGGACGCGGCTCAGGCGAAGGCGTGCGCGACCCTCGCCTCCGGGCGGACGGGGTGCACGAGGTGACGGGCGGACGCGGTGCACACCATGGCGAAACGGAAGGAACCGCACCCGCGTGACATCGTGCGGGTGAAATTCCGGTACGGCGTGCATGGCCCGGGGAATCCTGGGCACGCGAACGGTACCCCCACGGGAGTCCGGTCAGCCGGTACCTCCCCCCATCGGCGGCCGCCTTCCGTCCCCCCTCTCCCGGACCGGCGGCCGCCGCTTCGTGTGGCCAGGTCGGGGCCGGTACAGGGCAGTTCACGGCGGGATCGGGACCGGACGACGGCCGGGTTTCCGTCGGGTGGCCGCCTTGTGGGGCGAGCCACACGGCCCGGTACGTCTCGCATGCCGGATGCGCGATAGCCTGACCGCTGGATCGATCTCTTGACGCCAAGAGATCGATCATCCGCCCGGGGCCGGGAAGCCCCACCGCCAGCTGTCCTTACGGAGAACGCCATGACCCGCACTCCCGTGAACGTCACCGTCACCGGCGCGGCCGGCCAGATCGGTTACGCCCTGCTCTTCCGCATCGCCTCCGGCCAGCTGCTCGGCGCGGACGTGCCGGTCAAGCTGCGCCTCCTGGAGATCACGCCCGCGCTGAAGGCCGCCGAGGGCACCGCCATGGAGCTGGACGACTGCGCCTTCCCGCTGCTCCAGGGCATCGAGATCTCCGACGACCCCAACGTCGCCTTCGACGGCGCCAACGTAGCCCTGCTCGTCGGCGCCCGCCCTCGCACCAAGGGCATGGAGCGCGGTGACCTGCTGGAGGCCAACGGCGGCATCTTCAAGCCGCAGGGCAAGGCCATCAACGACCACGCCGCGGACGACATCAAGGTCCTCGTCGTCGGCAACCCGGCCAACACCAACGCGCTCATCGCGCAGGCCGCCGCGCCGGACGTCCCGGCCGAGCGCTTCACCGCGATGACCCGCCTCGACCACAACCGCGCGCTGACCCAGCTCGCGAAGAAGACGGGCACCACGGTCGCCGACATCAAGCGCCTGACCATCTGGGGCAACCACTCCGCCACCCAGTACCCGGACATCTTCCACGCCACGGTCGCCGGCAAGAACGCCGCCGAGACCGTGAACGACGAGAAGTGGCTGGCCGACGAGTTCATCCCGACCGTCGCCAAGCGCGGTGCCGCGATCATCGAGGCCCGTGGCGCGTCCTCCGCCGCGTCCGCCGCCAACGCCGCCATCGACCACGTGCACACCTGGGTCAACGGCACGGCCGAGGGCGACTGGACCTCCATGGGCATCCCGTCGGACGGCTCGTACGGCGTCCCGGAGGGCCTCATCTCCTCCTTCCCGGTCACCACCAAGAACGGCGTGTACGAGATCGTCCAGGGCCTGGAGATCAGCGAGTTCTCCCGCACCCGCATCGACGCGTCCGTGCAGGAGCTGGTGGAGGAGCGCGAGGCGGTTCGCGCGCTCGGCCTCATCTGAGCGACGCTCCCGGCGAGTTCGCCGCAGCGACCCCGTACGACCAGAGGCCCCGGAGCATTCCGGGGCCTCTGGCCATGTGGGACGCGCGACACGTCGGGTGCGGGTGTGCTCAGCGCACGTCGACGTAGTCGTAGGCGTCGGCGGCGGACGAGGTGCTGTTGCCCGCGTAGTGGAAGCGCCAGGTGCCGTCCGCCGAGGCGGTGACCGTGGTCTTCAGGTAGCCGCTGGACGACGACGTGACCGTCTTGACGGTGCTGTAGGAGCTCGCGCCCGCCTTCTTGAACTGCAGCTGGACGGACTGGCTGCCGTAGCCGTAGTGCTTCAGGTAGGTCCAGCTCGCCCGGTTCAGCGTGCCGGTGACCGTGATGGTCCTGCCCTTGGTGACCGGCTCCGGGCTCGCGTTGAAGCCGCTGAAGCTTGCGGCGCGCTTCACCCAGTGGTTCTTGTACGTGTTCTTCTGGATGTAGTCGGAGTCGTTGCCGACCGCCCACGCGGAGACGTTCCACCTGCCGTTCAGGGAGCTGTCGTACAGGTCACCGGCGGGATCGACCGTGATGGTGATCTTGCACGTGGCGGCGGTGGCGCTCCACTTGTCGCACGTGGCCTCCTGGTCCGTGGCGAGCACACCGTCCACGTCGGGGTTGTCGCCGTCGAGGGTGGTGCCGTGCCACAGGAAGGCGCCGGCGGTGTAGATGCCGGACGGGTCGTTCGCGGTCACGTAGATGTTGAAGGTCTTCTTGCCGACGCCCACGACGAGGTCCGTGTCGGCGTTGACGGTGACCTTGGTGACCTTGGTGTCGCCCTGGACGTCGTCGGCCGGGGCGGCGGCCACGGAGGGCGCCGCCGCCAGCTTCCCGGCGGTGCCTGCCGGGCTGTCGGCCGCGTGCGCGGCCGGGGCGACGAGAGAGGTGAGCGCCACGGCACCGGACACGGTCGCGGTGGCCAGGCTGGCTCGAATGCGCATCTGCGTTCCCCAAATGGACAGCGCGCCGCACGCTTGGTGGGGGTTGCGTGGCGGCACGACAGTGATGTGGAGCCTGTTGGCCCGGATGCGGAGACTCGCGAAGGTAAGAAACGGTTGTACGTGAGGTGAAGGAATTCCAAGCGCGGGGTGACCGTGCTCGGCTCTCACCCGTTCGCGGCGCGTGCGAGGCGCCCCGGTGCCGCCGCTCCTAGCGTGGCCCCCATGACGACCGTCCCCGTTTCCCCCGCCTCTCCCGCCCCTCCGGCGACCGCCGCCCCCGCGGTCGTCCAGCCCGTCGGGTACTGGACCTGGGTCGCCCACCAGGCCGTCGTACGCCATCTGCGCGGTGCGCTGGCCGGGATCGATCTCACGCAGCCGCAGTGGTGGGTCCTGAAGGACATCGCCGCCGAACACGCTCCCCGCACCCGGGCCGAGCTCCGGAATCGCCTGGCCGCGCACCTCGACGCCGGGCCGGAGGAGATCGGCCGGGCGATCGACGCCCTGACCGCGCGGGCGTGGCTGCGCACCGACGAGGCCGGGAGGGTGCGCGCCACCGACGCCGGACGCGCGGCCACCCGGCGTGCCGTCGACGTCCTCAAGCGGGTGCGCGCCGAGATCCACGCCGGCGTTCCGGAGGAGGACTACGCCACGACGCTGGACGTCCTGCGCCGCATGATCCGCAATCTCGGCGGCCAGGCCGAGCTGTATCCCTGACCGGCCCCGCTCAACCATTCGCCTTTTGTCCCTTTTCGGCCGCATTTTCAGTGACGCGGCGCACTTTCGGTCACCGATTACGCATGCCTTTCGTGAGGCCGGGGCAGGCGGACGCGGTCCCCGAGCGTGGCAGCTGTGTGACGCAGGGGCATGGATCAGGAACGGAAGGCAACACCGATCATGGCGAACGGAACGGCACGACAGGCCCAGGCGACCATCCACGCGGGGGGCGAGTGGCTGGCGGCGGTCTCGGGTGCGACACGCGAGATCCTGGACCCCGCGGACGCCCGGCCGTTCGCCGTGGTCGCCGAGGGCGACGAGAAGGATGCGGACAGGGCCGTAGCGGCGGCCCGGGAGGCTTTCGACCAGGGGCCCTGGCCCGCCACCCCCGTGGCCGAGCGCGCCGCGCTGCTGCGCCGCGTCGCCGACCTGCTCGTGCGCGACCGCGAGGCGCTCGGCCTGCTGGAGAGCCGGGACGCGGGCAAGACCGTGGAAGAGGGGCGCATCGACATCGACTGCGTCGCCGACGCCTTCCGCTACTTCGCCGACCTGGTCGCCGCCGAGGCGCCCGGCCGGGTCGTGGACGCCGGCTCCAGCGACATCCACAGCGTCGTCGTGCACGAGCCCGTCGGCGTCTGCGCGCTCATCACGCCCTGGAACTACCCGCTGCTCCAGGCCAGTTGGAAGATCGCCCCGGCGCTCGCGGCCGGCAACACCTTCGTGCTCAAGCCCAGCGAGATCACCCCGATGACCACCATCGCGCTGATCGAGCTGCTGGCCGAGGCCGGGCTGCCCGACGGCGTGGCCAACCTCGTCACCGGCCCCGGCCACACCGTCGGCGCCCGGTTCGCCGAGCATCCCGACGTCGACCTGGTCTCCTTCACCGGTGGCCTGGTCAGCGGTGTCAAGGTCGCCCAGGCCGCCGCGCCCACCGTGAAGAAGGTCGCGCTCGAACTCGGCGGCAAGAACCCCAACGTCGTCTTCGCCGACGCCTGTGCCACGGACGAGGGCTTCGACACCGCCGTCGACCAGGCGCTCAACGCCGCCTTCATCCACAGCGGCCAGGTCTGCTCGGCCGGCGCCCGGCTCATCGTCGAGGAGTCGGTCCGGGACCGCTTCGTCACCGAACTCGCCCGCCGCGCCCAGAAGATCAGGCTCGGGCGCGGCACCGCCGACGGCGTCGAGTGCGGCCCGCTCGTCTCCGCGCAGCAGCGCGAGAAGGTGGAGGGCTACGTCGCCTCCGCGCTCGCCGAGGGCGCGGTGCTGCGCTGCGGCGGCAAGCGGCCGGAACCGAGCGAGGTCCGCCCGGAGTCCGGGTACTTCTACGAGCCCACGATCCTCGACGCCTGCCACCGCGACATGAAGGTCGTCCGGGAGGAGGTCTTCGGACCCGTCCTCACCGTCGAGACGTTCCGCACCGAGGACGAGGCCGTCCGGCTCGCCAACGACACCGAGTACGGCCTCGCGGGCGCCGTCTGGACCACCGACGCGGGCCGGGCCCGCCGGGTCGCGGGGCGGCTGCGCCACGGCACGGTCTGGATCAACGACTTCCACCCCTACCTCCCGCAGGCGGAGTGGGGCGGCTTCGGCAAGAGCGGCACCGGCCGCGAGCTGGGTCCCGCCGGGCTCGCCGAGTACCGCGAGGCCAAGCACGTCTACCAGAACCTCGCGCCCCGGCCGGTGCGCTGGTTCGCCGGCTGAGCCCCTCAACGTCCCACGCAGCACGTCCTTTCGGAGTACCCCCATGTCCCACACCCCCTCCCACCTCTACGACTACGTCGTCATCGGCGGCGGCACGGCCGGCTCGGTCATCGCCTCCCGCCTCACCGAGAACCCCGACGTCACCGTCGCCGTCATCGAGGGCGGCCCCACCGACGCCGACCGCGACGACGTGCTCACCCTGCGCCGCTGGATGGGCCTGCTCGGCGGCGACCTCGACTACGACTACCCGACCGTCGAGCAGCCGCGCGGCAACTCCCACATCCGGCACAGCCGCGCCCGCGTCCTCGGCGGCTGCTCCTCGCACAACACCCTGATCTCCTTCAAGCCGCTGCCGTCCGACTGGGACGAGTGGGAGGAGGCCGGCGCCAAGGGCTGGGGCGCCGTGCCGATGGAGGCGTACTTCGCCCGGCTGAAGAACAACATCGTCTCGGTCGACGAGAAGGACCGCAACGCCATCGCCCGCGACTTCGTCGACGCCGCCCAGGCGGCGCTCGGCGTCCCGCGCGTCGAGGGCTTCAACAAGAAGCCCTTCACCGAGGGCGTCGGCTTCTTCGACCTCGCCTACCACCCCGAGGACAACAAGCGCTCCTCCGCCTCGGTGGCGTACCTGCACCCGGTGATGGACGAGCGGCCCAATCTCCACCTCTTCCTGGAGACCTGGGCGTACCGGCTGGAGCTGGACGGCACCCGCGCCGACGGCGTGCACGTGCGCACCAAGGACGGCGAGGAACTGCTGATACGCGCCCGGAGCGAGGTCGTGCTGTGCGCCGGCGCCGTCGACTCCCCGCGCCTGCTGATGCACTCGGGCATCGGACCCCGGGGGGACCTGGAGGCCCTCGGCATCCCGGTCGTCCACGATCTGCCGGGCGTCGGCGAGAACCTGCTCGACCACCCCGAGTCGGTCATCGTCTGGGAGACCCACGGTCCGATCCCGGAGAACTCCGCGATGGACTCCGACGCGGGCCTGTTCGTGCGCCGCGATCCCGGACACGCGGGCCCCGACCTGATGTTCCACTTCTACCAGATCCCGTTCACGGACAACCCGGAGCGACTGGGCTACCAGCGGCCGGAGTTCGGTGTATCGATGACCCCGAACATCCCCAAGCCGAAGTCCCGCGGCCGGCTGTATCTGACCAGCGCCGACCCCGAGGTCAAGCCCGCGCTGGACTTCCGGTACTTCACCGACGCGGACGACTACGACGGCCGGACCCTGGTCGACGGCATCCGCATCGCCCGCGAGATCGCGAAGTCCGAGCCGCTGGCCGGCTGGCTCAAGCGCGAGGTGGCCCCCGGCCCGGAGGTCACCGGTGACGAGGAGCTGAGCGAGTACGCCCGCACGGTCGCGCACACCGTCTACCATCCGGCCGGCACCTGCAAGATGGGCGCCGTCGACGACGAACTCGCCGTGGTGGACCCGGAGTTGAAGATCCGCGGCATGCGGGGCATCCGGATCGCCGACGCGTCCGTCTTCCCGGCGATGACCGCCGTGAACCCGATGATCGGGGTGCTGATGGTCGGGGAGAAGGCCGTCGATCTGATCGGGGACAAGGCCGTCGAGCGGGGCGGTGATGCCCGATGAGCGCCACCGTCCCCACACGCGAGGCGGCCACCGCCGCCGACGCGCCCGTCTTCTCCGTCTCCGGCCTGTGGAAGGTCTTCGGTCCGAAGGCCGAACGCGTCCCCGCCGACGCCGAGCTCACCGCCCTGGACCCCGCGGGCCTGCGCGCCCGCACCGGCTGCACGGCCGCCGTCCGGGACGTCTCCTTCGACGTCCGCAAGGGCGAGGTCTTCGTCGTCATGGGCCTGTCCGGCTCCGGCAAGTCCACCCTGGTGCGCTGTCTGACCCGGCTCATCGAGCCGACCGCCGGCACGATCGCCATCGACGGCGAAGACGTCCGCGCCATGGACAAGACCCGGCTGCGCGAACTGCGCCGGCACCGCGCCGCCATGGTCTTCCAGCACTTCGGCCTGCTCCCGCACCGCACCGTCCTCGACAACGTCGCCTACGGCCTGGAGATCCAGGGCATCGGCAAGGCCGAGCGCCGCGCCCGCGCCGCCGAGGTCGTCAAGAAGGTCGGCCTGGAGGGCATGGAGCAGCGCCGACCCAGCCAGCTCTCCGGCGGTCAGCGCCAACGCGTGGGCCTGGCGCGGGCGTTGGCGGTCGATCCCGAGGTGCTGCTCTTCGACGAGCCGTTCAGCGCCCTCGACCCGCTCATCCGCCGCGACATGCAGGACGAGGTGGCCCGGCTGCACCGCGAGGAGGGCCGCACGATGGTCTTCATCACCCACGACCTCGCCGAGGCCCTCAAGCTCGGCGACCGGATCGCCCTGATGCGCGACGGCAAGGTCGTCCAGCTGGGCACCCCGGAGGAGATCGTCGGCTCCCCGGCCGACGACTACGTCCGCGAGTTCGTCCGCGACGTGCCGCGCGAGCAGGTCATGACGGTCTGCACCGCCATGCGCCCGGCCTCCTCCGACGAGGACGGCGGCCCGGCCGTACGCCCCGACGCCACCGTCGCCGAGGCCATCGAGGCCGTCGCCCGGGCGGGCGCCCCGGCCCGTGTGATGGACGAGGGCACGTGCCTGGGCGTCGTCGACCACGAGCGTCTGCTGGACGTGGTCGCCGGCGTCACGGACCTGCCGAGCAGCACCCCGGAGGCCGTCTGATGGCAGCGCTCACCGTGTCGGCCGCCCGCGGCGCCACACCCAAGATCCTCAAGAGCCGGGCCGTGGGCAAGCTCCTGCTGCTCGCCCTCCTCACCGCGGTCCTGCTGCCCGTCCTCGGCCGCTGGGGCAACGGCGCCTGGCCGCACGAGCTGACCGTCAGCCTGACGGGGCCGCTCACGTCGGCCAGCAACTGGGTCATCGACAACCGGGACAGCCACCCCCTGTTCCTCTACTTCTTCGGCTACATCAGCAACGCCGTCGTCCTCTCCGTCCGCGCCGTCTACCTCACCCTGCTCGCCCTGGGCTGGGCCGGCGCCACGGTCCTCGGCGCGCTGGTCGCCTGGCGCGTCGCCGGGGTCCGGCTCGCGGCCGGCACGGCCGCCGCCTTCCTGGCGTGCGGCGCGCTCGGCATGTGGGTGCCGACCATGCAGACCCTCGCGCTGATGGTCGCGGCCGTGCTCGCGTCCGTGCTGGTGGGCGTGCTGCTCGGCCTCGCCGCCGGGCTCTCCGACCGCCTCGACCGCGCCCTGCGCCCGGTCCTGGACACCATGCAGGTGCTCCCGGCCTTCGCCTACCTCCTCCCCGTCGTCCTGGTCTTCGGCATCGGCGTCCCCGCGGCCGTCCTCGCCACCGTCGTCTACGCCGCCCCGCCGATGGCCCGCCTCACCTCGCTCGGCCTGCGCGGCGCCGACCCCGAAGTCCTGGAGGCCGTGGAGTCACTCGGCGCCACCCGCCGCCAGCGGCTGCTGACCGCCCGGATCCCGCTGGCCCGGGGGGAACTCCTGCTCGGCCTCAACCAGACGATCATGATGGCGCTGTCCATGGCCGTCATCGCCTCGGTCATCGGCGCCGGCGGCCTCGGCGACCGCGTCTACCAGGCCCTCGCCTCCGTCGACGTCGGCCAGGCCCTCGCGGCCGGCATCCCGATCGTGCTGCTCGCGATCGTCCTGGACCGCGTGACCGGAGCGGCCGGTGCCGCGCGGGAACCAGGCGTGCGGACCATCGGCTGGGTGTACGCCCTCGCCGTCACCGCGGCCGTCGCCCTCGCCACCCGTCTGCTGCACGGCCTGAACTGGCCCACCGGCTGGACCCTCGGCATCGCCGCTCCGGTCAACAGCGCCGTCGACTGGATGACCGCCCACCTCTACTCCGGCGTCCCGGTCATCGGCGGTACCGCCGACTGGGCCGGCCACTTCACCACCTGGGTCCTGGACCCGGTCCGCAGCGGCCTGCAGTGGCTGCCCTGGTGGGCCCTGCTGCTGATCGTCGCCGCGCTGGCCTGGCTGATCGGCACCTGGGCCACCGCCGTGACCGCCGTCCTCGCGATGGCCGCGATCGGCGTGCTCGGCGTCTGGGACCCGGCCCTCGACACCCTCTCCCAGGTGCTGGCCGCCGTCGCCGTCACCCTGGTCCTCGGCTTCGCGACCGGCATCGCCGCCGCCCGCAGCGACCGCGTCGAACGCGCCCTGCGCCCGGTCCTGGACGTCTTCCAGACGATGCCGCAGTTCGTGTACCTGATCCCGGTCGTCGCGCTGTTCGGCGTCGGCCGCGCCCCGGCCGTGGCCGCCGCCGTCGTCTACGCCCTCCCGGCCGTCGTCCGCATCACCGCGCAGGGCCTGCGCCAGGTCGACCCGGCCGCGCTGGAGTCGGCGCGCTCGCTCGGCGCGACCGGCCGTCAGCAGCTGTGGCAGGTCCAGCTCCCGCTCGCCCGGCGCTCGTTGCTGCTCGCCGTCAACCAGGGCGTGGTCCTGGTCCTCGCCGTCGTCATCATCGGCGGCCTGGTCGGCGGCGGTGCCCTCGGCTACAACGTCGCCTTCGGCCTCGCCCAGGGCGACCTCGCCACCGGCCTGGTCGCCGGTGCCGCCATCGTCTGCCTGGGCCTGATGCTGGACCGGGTGACCCAGCCCACCGAACGCCGCGCGAGGAAGGGAGCCTGACATGCGCGTACGTACGACCGTCCCGGCCGCCCTCGCCGTCCTGGGGCTCGCCACCGGATGCGGGGCCGCCGACATGACCAAGCAGGCCTCGCCGTTCGCGAACGCCCAGGGCGCGAAGTCCGTGACCCTGTCCGTGCAGTCCTGGGTGGGCGCGCAGTCCAACGTGGCCGTCGCCCAGTACCTGCTGGAGCACGAGCTCGGCTACCGCGTCGACACCGTCCAGGTCGACGAGGTGCCCGCGTGGGACGCGCTCAGCCAGGGCCGCGTCGACGCGATCCTGGAGGACTGGGGCCACCCGGACCAGGAGAAGCGGTACGTCGAGGACAAGAAGACCATCGCCCGCGCCGGCGACCTCGGCGTGACCGGCCACATCGGCTGGTTCGTGCCGACCTACCTGGCCGAGCAGCACCCCGACATCACGGACTGGAAGAACCTGAACAAGTACGCCGGCCTCTTCCGCACCCCGGAGAGCGGCGGCAAGGGCCAGCTGATGGACGGCTCCCCGTCCTACGTCACCAACGACAAGGCCCTGGTCGGCAATCTGAAGCTGAACTACCAGGTGGTCTTCGCCGGTTCCGAGGCGGCGCAGATCACCCAGATGAAGCAGTTCGCCAAGGCGAAGAAGCCCTTCCTGACCTACTGGTACTCGCCCCAGTGGCTGTTCAAGAAGGTCCCGATGACGGAGGTGAAGCTGCCGCCGTACAAGGACGGCTGCGACGCGGACGCGGCGAAGGTCGCCTGCGCGTACCCGCACACCCCGCTGCAGAAGTACCTCAACGCGGACTTCGCCAGGTCGGGCGGCAAGGCGGCGGCCTTCCTGAAGAAGTTCCGGTGGACGACGGAGGACCAGAACGAGGTCTCCCTGATGATCGCCGACCAGAAGATGTCCCCGGCGGACGCGGCGAAGAAGTGGGTGGACAGCCACCCCGGCGTGTGGAAGAAGTGGCTGTCCTGAACCGCCCTACTCCGCCTGCTGTCTCATCAGCTGTTCGGCCATCCCCTGCAGCGCCAGCGCAGCCCAGCGCTGCAGCCCCGGTCCGAACGTGATGCGAGTGGCCCCGAGTTCGCCGAGTCCGGCGAGCGAGGGGCCGCCGCCGTCCAGGTGGCCGTGGACGTTGATCGGGCCCTGGACGGCGGACCGCAGCAGCGGCAGTACATCCTCGGGGGCGCGGATCGGAAAGACGCAGTCCGCGCCCGCCGCCACGTACAACGCGGCCCGCTCGACGGCCCGTTCGGGATCCTTCTCGCCGCGCAGGAAGGTGTCGACGCGGGCGTTGAGGAACAGCCGGTCGCCCGCGGCCGCGCGGAACCCGGCGAGGAACTCCGCCTGCTCGTGCGGGTCCCTGAGGACACCCCCGTCCGAGTCCTCCAGGTTGCAGCCGGCGGCCCCCGCCTCCAGCAGCCGCTCCACGATCTCCCGCGGCGCGAGTCCGTACCCGGCCTCGATGTCCGCCGACACCGGCACGTCCACGGCCCGCGCGATCCGGGCGACCGCGGCGAACATCTCGTCGGCCGGGACGGCCCCGTCCTCGTACCCGAGCGACGCGGCGACACCCGCGCTCGGCGTGGCCAGCGCCGGGAACCCGGCCGCCACGAACACCCGCGCACTGGCCACGTCCCACGGGCCGGGCAGGACCAGCGGATCACCCGGGGCGCGCCCCAGGTGCAGCGCGCGGAACTCCTCGGCCTTGCTGCTCATGGCTGGTAACCCCCTGGCTGGACTCGACGGCTGACCATCAGGCGGTTCCAGCCGTTGATGACGGTGATCAGGCCGATCAGATGGGCGAGTTCGCCTTCGGTGAAGTGTCGCGCGGCCCGCTGGTACACCTCGTCCGACACGCCGCCGGTCAGCAGCGTCACGGCCTCGGTGAGCGCCAGTGCGGCCCGCTCCCGCTCACTGTAGAGCCCCTCGGCCTCCTCCCACGCGTCGAGCAGCTGCACGCGTTCCTCCGACTCCCCGTTCTTCCGGGCCAGTTGGAGGTGCATGTCGAGGCAGAAGGCGCAGTGGTTGAGCTGCGAGGCGCGGATCATGACCAGTTCGGCCAGGGCCGGATCGCCGAGTCCCTTCTTGGCGGTCGCGCTGAGGGCGGACATCGCCCTGCCGACGGCCGGGTCGAGCAGCTGCGTACGGCTCACGCGTGCTGCCCCGGCTGGTAGTGGCCGGGCACCATCCGGGTGCTCACGCCGATCCGGTTCCAGGCGTTGATCACCGTGATCGCGGCGATCAGCTGCGCCAGTTCGGGCTCCTCGAAGTGCTTCGCGGCGTGCTCGTACACCTCGTCCGGCACGAAGCCGTCGGTCAGGACGGTGATCGCCTCGGTCAGCTCGATCGCCGCCAGCTCCTTCGCGGTGTAGAAGTGCTTCGACTCCTCCCACGCGCTGAGCTGCACGATCCGCTCCACGCGCTCACCGGCCGCGAGCGCGTCCTTGGTGTGCATGTCGAGGCAGAACGCGCAGTGGTTGAGCTGCGAGGCGCGGATCTTGACCAGCTCGTACAGCGTGGGGTCCAGCCCGCGCCGGGCGGCGGCGTCCAGCCGGACCATCGCCTTGTAGACCTCGGGCGCGTGCGCGGCGAACTGCATCCGGGGCGTGTGCTCGGGGACGTACCCGTCCTGCTTCTCGGTGCTGATGTCAGTGCTCATGTCCGTACTCATGTCATCGACCCTACGAACGAGGCAGCCCAGGAGTATGGTCCATTTCCATGGCGAAACCTTGGGCCACTCTGGGCGTCGACCTCCACCTCGAACCGACCGGCGCGGGCGGGCTGCGCCGGGGTCTGACCGACGCCCTGCGCGACGCCGTCCGCACCGGCCGCCTCGCCCCCGGCACCCGGCTGCCGTCCTCCCGCAGCCTCGCCACCGACCTCGGCATCGCCCGCAACACCGTCGCCGAGGCCTACACCGACCTGGTCGCCGAGGGCTGGCTCACCGCCCGCCAGGGCTCCGGCACACGGGTGGCCGAACGGGCCGCCGTCACCCCGGCGGACCCGGCGCGGAGCAGGGCGGCGGCCCCACGGCCCAGGGCACCGGCCCGCCCGGCGTACAGCCTGCTGCCCGGCAGCCCCGACCTGGCCGCCTTCCCGCGTGCCGCATGGCTCAAGGCCGCCCGCCGCGCCCTGGCCACCGCCCCGCACGACGCCCTCGGCTACGGCGACCCGCGCGGCCGCCCCGAACTGCGCACCGCCCTCGCCGGCTACCTCGCCCGCGTCCGCGGCGTCCGCACCGACCCGGAGACCCTCCTCATCACCTCGGGCTTCGCCCACGCCCTGCGGATCATCGGCCCCGTCCTCGCCGCGCGCGGGGTGCGCGCGGTGGCGGTGGAGTCGTACGGCCTGGACGTGTACCGGCGCCTGCTCCAGCAGGCGGGTCTCGCGACGCCCCCGCTCCCGTACGACGCACTCGGCACGGACCCCCGGGTGCCGGGCGAGGCCGGTGCGGTCCTGCTCACCCCCGCCCACCAGTTCCCGATGGGCCTGCCGCTGCACCCCGACCGGCGGGCCGCCGTCGTGGACCGGGCACGGCGCACCGGCGGGCTGATCCTGGAGGACGACTACGACGGCGAGTTCCGCTACGACCGCCAGCCCGTCGGCGCCCTCCAGGGCCTGGACCCCGACCACGTGGTCTACTTCGGCACCGCCAGCAAGTCCCTCGCCCCCGGCCTGCGACTGGGCTGGATGGCACTGCCGCCCGCCCTGGCCCGGGAGGCGATCGCGGCCAAGGGCAGCCAGGACACCGTGGGGGTGCTGGAGCAGCTCACCCTCGCCGAGTTCATCACCTCCGGCGCCTACGACCGGCACGTCCGCTCCGCCCGCCAGCGCTACCGGCGCCGCCGCGACGCCCTGGCCGAGGCGGTCGCCGCCCGCGCCCCCGAGGTCACGGTCACGGGCATCGCCGCCGGCCTGCACGCCCTCCTGCGCCTGCCGCCCGGCCTGGAGGAGTCGGTGGTCCAGGCCGCCGCCTGGCAGGGCCTGGCCCTCCAGGGCCTGGCCTTCCACCGGCACCCGGAGGCGGCCACCGAGCCGCTGGACGCGCTGGTGGTGGGGTACGCGACCCCGACGGACAGCGCGTGGACGGGCGCACTGGAGGCCCTGTGCCGGGTGTTGCCGTAGGAACCGAGCGTCGCCGGTACGTCGACCGGAGCAGGCTTGAAGATGCCGTTTTCCACGAATCGGACCACGGTCGCCCCCCCGCTCCTCGTCCTTGAACGCGCCACCCGCTCAGGCGGGCTGCTCCTCCGCGGGCGCCTCCCCGAAGCGCGCCAGCGCCATCGCGCCCGCCACGGCCACGGCGAACCCAAGCACCGCCAGCCAGGTCAGCCCCTCGCGGGTACGGTCGCCCAGCCAGACGACGCCGACCGCCGCCGGTCCGAGCGTCTCGCCGATCACCATGCCGGCCGTGGCCGTGGTCACCGCACCGCGGGTCAGGGCGGAGGTCAGCAGCATGAACGCGGCGCCGCTGCCGATGATCAGCGCGTACGTCGCCGGGTTGGTGAGCAGCTGGGCCGGCCGCAGCGAGTCGATCAGGCGCACCGACACCTCCACCACCCCGAACCCGAACCCGGCGCCCAGCCCGAGAACCAGCGACCGGCTCCGCCCGGTCAGCCGCCCGCCCGCCAGCGCGAGCAGCAGCATGCCGACGGCCACCGCGAGCATCACGTACCGCAGGGTGTCCGACCCGTCCTGCCTGCCCTCCGGCCCGGACGCCAGCGCCAGCATGGCGAGCCCGGCGCACACCACGGCCACCGCGCCCCACTCCGTGCCGTTCAGCCGTACCCGCAGCAGGCGCGCCGCCACCACGGCCGTCACCGCCAGGCTCGACGCGAGGGCGGCGCTGACGGCGTAGATCGGCAGGGACCGCAGCGCCACGATCTGGAACAGGAAGCCGAGCCCGTCCAGCGACAGCCCGGCGATGTACTTCCACTGTCTGAGCGCGCGCAGCAGCAGCGCGGCCTCACCGCCCTCGCCCGTACCGGCCGTCCGCGCGGCCACCGCCTGCAACACCGTCGCGGTACCGAAACAGACCGCCGCGCCCAAGGCGCACACCATTCCAAACAACACAAAGGGACTCTAGGTGAGTGGTAAAGCCGCAGGCCGCCTGTACGGCGGTTCTCACCGATCTCTCGTCTGATCCGAACGTCCTACGAACCAAAGTCCGATACCGGAGGGGGGAGACACCACGATGGAGAACACGCGCCGCCGGCTGCGGTCCGGCACCGTCGTCCTCGGCGGCATGGGCCTGCTGCCCGCCTACCTGGACGGCCCGCGCGAGCCGGCCACGACCGCGGGCTACGTCGCCAAGCCCCTGCTCGGCCGCGAGGGCGAGGGCGTCACCGTGCACCGGCCGGGCGCCGCGCCGGTCCCGCGCGACGAACCCTGCTGCTACCAGCGGCTCGCCCCGCTGCCCGCCTTCGACGGCAACCACGTCGTGCTCGGCGCCTGGGTCGTCCAGGGCCAACCGGCGGGCCTCGGCATCCGCGAGTCCTCGGGCCTGATCACGGACGAGTACGCCCGCTTCGTGCCGCACGTGATCCTCTAGGACACGCCGAGAACCGCCCGTACCTGCTCCAGCCCCCAGTCCAGATCCGCCTCGGAGACGACCAGCGGCGGCGAGAGCCGGATCGTCGCGCCGTGGGTCTCCTTCACCAGCACCCCGCGCCCCATCAGCCGCTCCGCGACCTGCCGCCCGCTGCCGACGTGCGGGGCGACGTCCACCCCGGCCCACAGCCCCCGCCCCCGCACCGCCGTCACCGCGCCGGTGGCCGGCAGCTGTGCCAGCGCCCGGTGCAGCCGCGCGCCCAGCTCGGCCGCCCGCGCCTGGAACTCGCCGGTGCGCAGCATCGCGATCACCTCCAGCGCCACCGCGCACGCCAGCGGATTCCCGCCGAACGTCGACCCGTGCTCGCCCGGCCGGAACACCCCGAGCACCTCCGCGCTCGACACCACCGCCGACACCGGCAGGATCCCGCCGCCCAGCGCCTTGCCCAGCACGTACATGTCCGGCACGACCCCCTCGTGCTCGCACGCGAAGGTCCGCCCCGTCCGCCCGAGCCCCGACTGGATCTCGTCGGCGACGAACAGCACGTTCCGCTCGCGGGCCAGCTCCCGCACCGCCGCCAGATAACCGGCCGGCGGCACGATCACCCCGGACTCGCCCTGGATCGGCTCCAGCAGCACCGCGACGGTGTTCTCCGTCAGCGCCGCCCGCATGGCGGTCAGATCGCCGTACGGCACGATCTGGAAGCCCGGCGTGTACGGCCCGAAGTCCGCGCGGGCCTCCGGGTCGGTCGAGAAGCTGATCACCGTCGTCGTACGCCCGTGGAAGTTGCCGCCCGCGACCACGATCTTCGCCATCTCGGCCGGCACGCCCTTGACCTTGTACCCCCACTTCCGGGCCGTCTTGACCGCGCTCTCCACCGCCTCCGCGCCGGTGTTCACGGGCAGCACCATCTCCATCCCGCACAGCTCGGCCAGCTCGGTGCAGAACGCGGCGAACCGGTCGTGCAGAAACGCGCGCGACGTCAGCGTCACCCGCCCCAGCTGCGCCGTCGCCGCCTCGATCAGCCGCCGGTTGCCGTGCCCGAAGTTCAGCGCGGAGTACCCGGCCAGCAGGTCCAGATACCGGCGGCCCGCCACATCCGTCACCCACGCCCCCTCGGCCGTGGCCACGACGACGGGCAGCGGATCGTAGGTGGGCGCGCAGTGCCTTTCTGCGGCGGCGATGAGATCTTCGGCGGTGGTCATGGTCGCTCCCGGTGCGGCGGTGCCCCCTTCGATGCCCTCACCCCATCCTCGCTCGCATGGTGGACGCGCGGCCTGTCGTGCGCGGCACGCCCGGTAGGCTGATCAGCGGGCCGTGACTGGCGCGCTGGGATGGGACCGACCATCAGGGAGCGGCCCTGCGGGACAGTGGGGTCCCGCGGGAAAACAGTGCCGTGCGCCTGGGCCGAACGTGAACGCTGTACGCACACCGTCCGGAGGTCCCCGATGCCTGAGCAGCAGCCCCTCTCCACCGAGTCCACCGCCTTCCGCGCCGCCCTCGACGTGATCCGCGCCGTCGAGCCGCGCGTCGCCGACGCCATCGGCCAGGAGGTGCACGACCAGCGCGAGATGCTCAAGCTGATCGCCTCCGAGAACTACGCCTCGCCGGCCACGCTCCTGGCGATGGGCAACTGGTTCAGCGACAAGTACGCCGAGGGCACGATCGGCCGCCGCTTCTACGCCGGCTGCCGCAACGTCGACACGGTCGAGTCCCTCGCCGCCGAGCACGCGAAGGCGCTCTTCGGCGCCCGGCACGCCTACGTCCAGCCGCACTCCGGCATCGACGCCAACCTCGTCGCCTTCTGGGCCGTACTCGCCGACCGCGTCGAGGTCCCCTTCCTGGAGAAGGCGGGCGCCCGCCAGGTCAACGACCTCAGCGAGGCCGACTGGGCCGAGCTGCGCCAGGCCTTCGGCAACCAGCGCATGCTCGGCATGTCCCTGGACGCGGGCGGCCACCTCACCCACGGCTTCCGCCCGAACATCTCCGGCAAGATGTTCGACCAGCGCTCCTACGGCACCGACCCGGCGACCGGCCTGATCGACTACGAGGCGCTGCGCGCCCAGGCCCGTGAGTTCAAGCCGCTGATCATCGTCGCGGGCTACTCGGCGTACCCCCGTCTGGTGAACTTCCGGATCATGCGCGAGATCGCCGACGAGGTCGGCGCGACGCTGATGGTCGACATGGCGCACTTCGCCGGTCTGGTCGCCGGCAAGGTCCTGACCGGCGACTTCGACCCGGTCCCGCACGCCCAGATCGTCACCACGACCACCCACAAGTCGCTGCGCGGCCCGCGCGGCGGCATGGTCCTGTGCGACGACTCCCTCAAGGACCAGGTCGACCGCGGCTGCCCCATGGTCCTCGGCGGCCCGCTCCCGCACGTCATGGCCGCGAAGGCCGTCGCCCTGGCCGAGGCCCGGCAGCCCGCCTTCCAGGACTACGCCCGGCGCATCGTCGACAACTCCCGCGCCCTGGCCGAGGGCCTGACGCGCCGCGGCGCGACGCTCGTGACCGGCGGCACGGACAACCACCTGAACCTCATCGACGTGGCCACGTCGTACGGCCTCACCGGCCGCCAGGCCGAGTCGGCCCTCCTCGACTCCGGCATCGTCACCAACCGCAACGCCATCCCGGCCGACCCGAACGGTGCCTGGTACACCTCCGGCATCCGCATCGGCACCCCGGCGCTCACCACCCGCGGCCTGGGCACGGCGGAGATGGACGAGGTCGCGGGCCTGATCGACCGCGTCCTCGCGACGACGCAGCCGGGCACCACGAAGTCGGGCACGCCGAGCAAGGCCTCCCACGTCCTGGACGCGAAGGTGGCCGAGGAGATCGCCCAGCGGGCGACGGACCTGGTGGCGGGCTTCCCGCTGTACCCCGAGGTCGACCTGGGCTGAACCCGCCGCGGAGCGCGGGGTCGCGCGCGTGCCGTCGCCACTGTCCACACCTGAGAGAATGATGAACATGGCCTCTGCTGACCGACCCCGCGTGCTCTCCGGCATCCAGCCCACCGCCGGCTCGTTCCACCTCGGCAACTACCTCGGCGCCGTCCGCCAGTGGGTCGCGCTCCAGGAGTCCCACGACGCCTTCTACATGGTCGTCGACCTGCACGCGATCACGGTCCCGCAGGACCCGGCCGAGCTGCGCGCCAACACCCGGCTCGCCGCCGCCCAGCTGCTCGCCGCGGGGCTGGACCCGGACCGCTGCACCCTCTTCGTGCAGAGCCATGTCCCCGAGCACGCCCAGCTCGCCTGGATCATGAACTGCCTCACCGGCTTCGGCGAGGCCAGCCGCATGACCCAGTTCAAGGACAAGTCCGCCAAGCAGGGCGCGGACCGGGCGAGCGTCGGCCTGTTCACGTACCCGGTCCTCCAGGTCGCCGACATCCTGCTCTACCAGGCCAACGAGGTGCCGGTCGGTGAGGACCAGCGCCAGCACATCGAGCTGACCCGGGACCTGGCCGAGCGCTTCAACGGCCGCTTCGGCGAGACCTTCGTGATCCCGTCGCCGTACATCCTCAAGGAGACGGCGAAGATCTACGACCTCCAGGACCCGACGATCAAGATGAGCAAGTCGGCGTCCACGCCGAAGGGCCTCATCAACCTCCTCGACGAGCCGAAGACCACCGCCAAGAAGGTCAAGAGCGCCGTCACCGACACCGACACCGTGATCCGCTACGACGCGGAGCACAAGCCCGGCGTGTCGAACCTCCTCACCATCTACTCCACGCTCACCGGCAGGACCGTCGCCGAGCTGGAGCGGGAGTACGAGGGCAAGATGTACGGCGCCCTGAAGACCGACCTCGCCGAGGTGATGGTCGAGTTCGTGACGCCGTTCAAGGAGCGCACCCAGCAGTACCTGGACGACTCCGAGACGCTCGACTCGATCCTGGCCAAGGGCGCGGAGAAGGCGCGCGCCGTCGCCGCCGAGACGCTCGCGCAGGCGTACGACCGCGTGGGATTCCTGCCGGCGAAGCACTGAGCCGGCTGCCGCACCGGGCAGAGCGCTGCACATCACTTCCCTCGCGCCTGCCCACAGGACACCCGTGGCCGTACAGTCAATAGCCACGGGCGGGGAAGAACGCGGTAAGGAACGCAGGGCGCGGACGACAGGAGACGACGTGGGGACCGTAACGATCGGCGTGTCGATCGCGGTCCCGGAGCCTCACGGCAGCCTGCTTCAGAAGCGGCGCGCGGGCTTCGGCGACGCCGCGGCTCACAGCATTCCGACGCATGTCACGCTGCTGCCGCCGACCGAGGTCGACGCGGCGGACCTGCCGGCCGTCGAGGCGCACCTCACCGAGGTCGCCGCGGCCGGCCGGCCCTTCCCGATGAAGCTGTCGGGCACGGACACCTTCCGCCCGCTCTCGCCCGTCGTCTACGTCCGGGTCGTCCAGGGCGCCGAGGAGTGCGCCCGGCTCCAGCAGCGGGTGCGGGACGCCTCCGGGCCGGTGCCGCGCGAGCTCCAGTTCCCGTACCACCCGCACGTCACCGTCGCGCACGGCATCTGCGACGCCGCCCTGGACCGCGCCTTCGCGGAGCTGTCCGGCTTCGCGGCCGACTGGCCGTGCACCGGCTTCGCCCTCCACGAACAGGGTCTCGACGGCGTCTGGCGCAAGCTGCGGGAGTACACGTTCGGGGGCTCCGTGGTCCCGCCCCAGGCCGGCGGCGCCGACGTGGAGCGGTGCGCTAGGCCGGGAGTCGCCTGAACAGCGCCCTCGGCGTGTGCCGCAGCGCGGCCATCACCACCCTGAGCACGCCCGGCACCCACACGGTCTCCGCGCGGCGCCGCAGGCCCAGCTCGATCGCCGCGGCGATGGCCTCCGGGGTGGTGGCGAACGGGGTCTCCGGCCGATCGACGGACCCGGGGCGTACGACCATGACGTGCACGCCGGTGCCGTGCAGGGCGTCGCCGAGGCCCTGGGCGAAGGCGTCGAGGCCCGCCTTGCTGGAGCCGTAGATGAAGTCCGCGCGGCGGGCCCGCTCACCGGCGACGGAGGACAGCACGACCAGCGAGCCGTGGCCCTGCGCCTGGAGGGCGCCCGCGGCGACCAGGCCGGCCGAGACCGCCCCGGTGTAGTTGGTCTGGGCGACCCGCACGGCCCGCGCCGGCGCGCGCTCGTCCTCGGCCTGGTCGCCGAGGATGCCGAAGGCCAGCAGCACCAGGTCGATGTCGCCCTCGGCGAAGACCTTGCCGAGCGCGGTCTCGTGGGAGTCGGGGTCGAGGGCGTCGAAGTCGGCCGTACGGACGTCCGCGCCGAGCCCGCGCAGGCTCTCGGCGGCCTCCTCCAGCGCGGGGGAGGGGCGCCCGGCCAGCCACACCGTGCGGGTGCGCCGGGCGATCAGCCGGCGCGCGGTGGCCAGCGCGATCTCCGACGTGCCGCCGAGGACGAGCAGGGACTGGGGGAGACCGAAGGCGTCCTTCACGGAAGCTCCTGGGGGGCCTGGAGGGCTAGAGGGCGAGGCGGCGGGCGAGGTCGGAGGCGAAGACGCCGCGGGGGTCCAGCCGGGCGCGCAGGGCGCGGAAGTCGGCGGTGCGCGGATACATGGCGGTGAGCAGGTCGGGGCGGAGCCGGGAGTCCCGGGCGAGTCCGACCCGGCCGCCGGCCGCGGCCACCTCCTCGTCGAGTCCGTCGAGGAGGGCGGCGAGCCCGGTCAGCGCGACCGGCAGGTCCAGCGTCAGCGACCAGCCGGGCACGGCACCGGAGAGCCAGCCGGGACCGCCCGCCCCGAGGCGCTGGAGGACGGCGCGGGCCGAGGGACAGCGGCGGTCGGCGACGCGCCGCACGATGCGGTGCAGTGCCTCCTCCTGGCCATGGCCGAGGGCGAACTGGTAGCACACGCGGCCGAGACGGCCGTAGCAGCGGCCGCCGAGCGAGACGGTGTCCAGCGGGTGGCGGAAGGCGGACAGGTGCCGGAGCCGGCCGGGGTGCGCGCGGGGCGTGGTGGGATACCGGATCCCGGCGGGGACGAGGGAGCCCAACTGGCGGACGGGCGGGAGGAGTTGGAGGGAGCGCGGGGAGAGCGGGTGTCGCCGTGCGCGCGGAACGGCGCCGCGCAGGGCGTCGCGCGGGGCGTGGCCGGCGCGGGTGAGGACCGCCCGTCCGGCGGCCGCACCCCGGGCCGTCAGGTCGATGCGCGCGGCCGCGTAGCCGTGCGGCCGGCCGGTGTCAGGGGCCGTCAGGCGGGCCAGCAGGTCGTCGAGGCCGGCGGCGCGCTCGGTGCCGACGGTCAGGTACGCCGTCTCCACCGGCAGCAGCCGGATCGTCGCGGTCAGGATCACCCCGGTCAGGCCGAGTCCGCCGGCCGTCGCCCCGAACAGCTCGCTGTCCGGGCGGACCGCGCGCACCTCGCCGTCGGCCGTGAGCAGTTCCAGGGCCACCACATGGCGGCTGAAGGAGCCCGCGGCATCCTGGGCGAAGCCGTGCAGGTCGGCGCCGATCGCCCCGCCGACGGTGACGTGCCGGGCGGCGGGGAAGGCGGGCACCAACCAGCCGAGCGGGAGCAGGAGTTCGGCGAGCCGGTGCAGGCCGAGGCCCGCGTCGCACAGCACGACGCCCTCGGCGGCGTCGACGACATGGACGCGGTCCAGCCCGGTCATGTCGAGGACGGCACCGCCCGCGTTCCGTGCCGCGTCCCCCAGGGCCCGGTCCGGTCCGCCCCGGGCGACGGCGCCCCGCACCCCGCACGCGCGGACGGCGACCGCGGCCTCCTCGTGGGTCCGCGGACGGATGACGGACACCGTGTCTCCTGACATGTCGGGGACCGTATCGCCCCTGTATGGGAGGTTGGTTACGGAACATTCGCGCACTGCACACAACGGGTGATTAGTGGGATGTCATACGAGCGCGTGGGCGGGGGCAGGAGCGGATCATGGACTGGCTGAAGAGACTCCCCGGCATCGGGCCGATCGTCACCCGCCTGATGACCACGCACGCGTGGCACTGCTACGAGCGGCTGGACCGGGTGAAGTGGTCGCGGCTGGCCGCCGCCATGACGTTCATCAGCTTCGTCGCGCTGTTCCCGCTGCTGACCGTGGCCGCCGCGATCACCGCCGCCACGCTCAGCCCGTCCCGGCAGAAGACCGTCGAGCAGAAGATCGCCCAGCAGTTCCCGGGCGTCGTCTCGGACCAGCTGAACATCACCACGCTCGTGCACAACGCCGGCACCGTCGGTCTCATCGCGGGCGCGGTGCTGCTGCTGACGGGCATCAACTGGGTCGGCCAGATGCGCGGCTGCCTGCGCACGGTGTGGGAGCTGCCGGACAAGGCGGACAACCCGTTCCTCGCCAAGGCCAAGGACGCCGGCATCCTCGTCGGCCTCGGCGGCGCCCTGCTGCTCACCTTCGCCGCGTCCACGCTCGCCTCGGCCACCGTCAGCCTGGTCTCGCGCCAGCTGGGCCTCGCCGAGTACGGCTGGGGCAGCGCGCTGCTGCGGGCGGCCGCCGTCGCCGTCGCCGTCCTCGCCGACTTCCTGATCCTGCTCTACGTCCTGACCCTGCTGCCCGGCGTCGAGCCGCCGCGCCGCCGCCTGGTGGTGGCCGCCCTGCTCGGCGCGATCGGCTTCGAGTTGCTGAAACTCCTGCTCAGCGGCTATATCCAGGGGGTCGCCGCGAAGAGCATGTACGGCGCGTTCGGCGTCCCCGTGGCGCTGCTGCTGTGGATCAACTTCACCGCGAAACTCGTCCTCTTCTGCGCGTCCTGGACGGCGACACAGAACGGCCGGCCCGAGTCGGCCGGGGCCGCCGAGGTCACGGGCGGTTCCGGCGGCGCAGCAGGTCCGGCAGCGGCCAGCGCCGGTTGACCAGGAAGGCCCCGCCCGCGAGCAGCACCAGCACCCCGCCCGTGATGGCCGCGGCGGTGCCGATCCCGGCGCCGGATCCGGCGGCGGCACCCGCGACGGGCTTCGCCCCGGACCCGTGCCCGGCACCGGAGCCGGACGCGCTCGGCCCGGGGCTCGGCACGGCGTTCTTCGGCGGCACCAGCTCGCCCACCGGCTTGACCTTCCCGGCCGCCTGGAAACCCCAGTCGAACAGCTTCGCCGTCTCCTTGTAGACCTCGTTGTGCTCGTGCTTCTCGGGGTTCATCACCGTGACGAGCAGCACCCGCCCGTTCCGCTCGGCGACTCCGGTGAAGGTGGCGCCCGCATGCGTCGTGTTGCCGTTCTTCACGCCCGCGATGCCCTGGTAGACGGGGACGTCGGCGTCCCCGCTGAGCAGCCGGTTGGTGTTCCGGATCTCGCCCGGGCCGAACTTCGCCCGCACCGTCGAGCAGTAGTCCCGGAAGTCCTTCTTCTGGAGCCCGGAGCGGGCGAACAGCGTCAGGTCGTACGCAGACGACACCTGCCCCGGCTCGTCGTAGCCGTCCGGGGTCACCACATGCGTGTCGAGGGCCTGCAGCTCGTCGGCGTGGTTCTGCATGTCCTTGACCGTCTGCTGGACCCCGCCGTTCATCGCGGCCAGCACGTGCACGGCGTCGTTGCCCGAGCGCAGGAACACCCCGAGCCACAGGTCGTGGACGCTGTAGCTGTTGCCCTCCTTTATGCCGACCACGCTGGAGCCCTCGCCCATGCCCGCGAGGTCCGAGGGCGCCACCTTGTGCGTGGTGGTCCTGGGGAAGCGGGGCAGCACGGTGTCGGCGAACAGCATCTTCAGCGTGCTCGCCGGCGGCAGCCGCCAGTGCGCGTTGTGCGCGGCCAGCACGTCGCCCGACTCGGCGTCGGTGACGATCCAGGAACGGGCGGTGATGTCCTTCGGCAGCACGGGCACGCCCGGGGCGAGGTTCACCTGCGTACCGGGCCGGCCGAGCCGGGTGCCGCCGACGACCGACATCCCGGCCTGGGGCGTGGCGGTCGGGCTCGTCGAGGGGGCGGGTGCGGCGAGCGCGGCGGGAACGGCGCCGGCGAGGGACAGCAGCGTGGCGGAGGCGACCAGCAGTGATCGCTGGACGATCTTCTTCGGTGCGGACACGGTCGGAAACCTACCCGTCACGGACGGCGAAGTCCCGCGTACGCCCCCACCCCCGACGGGGAACCGGACCCGGCCCGGCGATACTGGACCCATGACGCTCAGCCGCCGCCTCTCCTGGTTCCTGCTCGCCTTCGGGGTGTGGAGCTGGGTCATCTGGATCACTTTCGTCAAGAACCTCGTCAAGGACGGCAGCGGGCTGGCCTTCGACCATGGTCGTCCGACCGCGTACTTCTGGGTACACCTGCTGCTGGCCGTCGTCTCCTTCGTATTGGGGACGGTCATCGGGGGCATCGGGTTGCGTGGTCTGCGCACACTGCGCCGCACGTCATAACGGGGGTTCGTCCGGTCCGTAGATCACGTAGCATCCTGGTCGAATTGACCAACTGTCGTAGTTGTCCGTTTGGCTGGAGACATCTCCCGCCTCGACCAGGGACGACTGCGCAAGGGGGAAGGAAAAGACCAGGATGACCTCATCGAGTCTGCGCCGACGCGTCGCCGGAACCGCCGCCACCGTTCTGCTGATCGGTGCCGGAGCCCTGGCGACCGCGCCGTCGGCGGTGGCCAAGGCCAACCTGCTGTCCATCGACAAGGTGTCCCTGCACACCCCCGGCCTGCAGGTGAAGGTCACCTACTCCTGCGACGTCGGCATGGACCACGAGCTCGTGGCCAACGCCACCACGCTCGACCACAGCCCGCACGACCAGTCCATCGCCGCGGGCACCGTCAAGAAGGACCGGCTGGTCTGCGACTACGACCAGCATGTCGCGCTGGTGACCATGCGCCCGGCCGCGGGCGCGCACTTCGACAAGGGGGACAAGGCCAGGGTCACCGTCTTCTACTTCGACAACGACGGCTTCCGGTACGGCGACACGGAGACGGTCGCCGTCCTGTAGAACGGCGCCGCGGTGCTGCCCTCCCTGACCGGAATCGCTTCCACCCCTGTGAAGACGCTGTGAAACCCGGAGAAACAACGCCTGGGTAAGTTCTTGCTCATCTGGTCAGAAAGCCCTTCCCCCGGATCAAACTCATGTGATTAGGTGAGCCGCGTCACTTGGGGGAGTGGCCAAAACGTGCTGGCCAGGGGTAGGGGCCTGTTGGGGTCCTGGGGAGGGCACCATCCATGCGATCTGTTCGCATGCGCATTCTCGTGACGCTGCTCGTGCTCGCGGTCGTGGGAATCGGCGGCTGGCAGCTGCTGCCGTCGCAGGAGAACAAGAACAAGACGATCACGGTCGGTACGACGGACGCCGTCACGGACCTGGACCCGGCCGGCGCCTATGACGCCGGCTCGTGGGCCTTGTTCAGCAACGTCTTCCAGTCGCTGCTGACCTTCGATCCGGGCGGGGTCACCCCGGTCCCGGACGCGGCGAAGAGCTGCGCCTTCCAGGGCTCGGACCTGAAGACGTACCGGTGCACGCTGCGCTCCGGGATCACCTTCCCGAGCGGGCGGAAGATGACCGCCGAGGACGTGAAGTACTCCTTCGACCGGGTCAAGAAGATCAACTCCGATGTCGGCCCGGCGTCGCTGTTCGCCACGCTCGGCTCGGTGACCGCCGACGACGCCGCCACCGTCACCTTCCACCTGACCTCCCCGGACGCCACCTGGCCGCTCAAGGTCGCCACCGGCGCCGGGTCGATCGTCGACAAGGACACGTATCCGGCGAACGCCCTGCGCACCGGCACCTCGGTCGACGGCACCGGCCCGTACACGCTGACGTCGTACACGAAGGACGAGAAGGCCCAGCTCGCGCCGAACGGGCACTACGTGGGCTACCTCGGCGGCACCGGCCGGCCGGTCGAGCTGCGCTACTACACCGACTCGGCGAAGCTCGACAGCGCCTGGAAGGCCAAGCAGGTCGACGTCGCCACCCGGACCCTCTCGCCGGGCGTGCTCGCCCAGCTGAACCCCAGCGACCCCGACGAGCGCGTCACCGAGTCCGACAGCTCCGAGACCCGCAACCTGTACCTCAACACCCGCGCGGGCTCCCCGCTGCACGATGTGCGGGTGCGCCGCGCGATGGCCTGGCTGGTCAACCGCGAGCAGCTGGCCGCGACGGTCTACCAGGGCACCGTCGACCCGCTGTACTCGCTGATCCCGGCCGGCATCACCGGCCACGCCACGTCGTTCTTCGACGACTACCCGACGCAGTCCGCCGCCAAGGCCCGCGCACTGCTCACCCAGGCCGGCGTGAGCCTGCCGGTGCGCTTCACCTTCGGCTACGGCATCGGGCACGGCGCCGGCGCCGAGGAGGCCGCGCAGCTCAAGAAGCAGCTGGAGGCGAGCGGCCTGTTCCAGGTGGACGTCAAGGGCTACGAGTGGACCGACTTCCAGAAGCGCTGGGCCGCCGGGAAGATGGACGCCTGGGCGGTCGGCTGGGTGGCCGACTACCCCGACCCGGACACCTTCGGCGCCGCCCTCGTCGGCTCCGGCTCCACGATGAGCACCGGCTACAGCAACAAGGTCGTCGACCATCTCATCCAGGACAGCCAGCAGTACGCCGACCGCAGCGAGACCGTGAACGACTTCAAGGCCATCCAGTCGGACGTCGCCCAGGACGTCCCGCTGATCCCGCTGTGGCAGCGCAAGGAGTACGTGGTCAGCACCGAGGACGTCGGCGGCGGCCAGTACCTGGACGACGGCACGGGCGTCTTCCGCCTGTGGCGCCTGAACTGGATCTGATCAACCGCCCTGCCGCGCCCGCCCCTTGGCGCCGGGGTCCGGCAGGGCGCGGGTCATGCCGGGCAGGAAGTCCGTGAACAGCTCGTGGACCTCCAGGACCAGGGGGCGCAGCACCCGGAACCGGGCGAGCGCCACGCCGCGGGCGGTCAGCCGGGCGCCGCGCCGGGCCAGCCGGTAGCTGCGCTCGCGCCCCTCGGTCCGGTCGAAGATCCAGTACAGGACGAGCCCCATCTGGGCGAGCCACATCAACTCCGGGAGCACGTCCCGCAGTTCGGCCGGCACCTTGGACTTCGACCCGGCCAGCACCTCCCGGTGGATGGCGATCGCCTGGGCACGGGCGGGCGCGCTCTCCGGCGAGAAGGGGCTGAGCGGGCTGTCGGGGTCGGCGGCGTTCTTGAAGAACTGCACGGCGAACTCGTGGTACGGCCGCGCGATGTCGAGCCATCCGGTGAGCACGCCCGCGAGCCGCTCCTCCAGGCCCGTCTCCCGGTCTAGGACCTCCCGCACCGCGGCCTGCTGCTCGGCGGCGATCCGGTCGTAGAAGCCCTGGATCAGGTGTTCCTTGCCCGCGAAGTAGTAGTAGGCGTTGCCGACGGAGACCCCGGCCTCCTGCGCGATGGCCCGCATCGTGGTCTTGTCGTACCCGCGCTCCTGGAACAACCGCATCGCGGTCTCCAGGATCAGCGCACGGGTCTGCTCGGACTTGCTGCTGGGGGAGTCGGCCGGCTCCGGGCCGTCGTTCATCGCGGGCACGGTAGAAGAGCCTAGTCAGTGCGGGCGGGCCCGCGGTCAGCCCCTGCGTGCCAGTTCCCGGCGCTTGGTGTAGTCCGTGAAGCCGAGGATGTTGCCCCAGGGGTCGGCGATCTCGACGGTCCAGCCGGTGACCGTCCGGAACGCCTCGTCGAGCGGCCGGATCCCGGCCCCGGCCAGCCGCCGCGCCGCCGTCCGCGCGTCCGGCACCTCCAGCCAGATCCGCGGGGACGGCCAGGGCGGGGTCCGGCGCATCAGGGGCTCCTCGACCCGCAGCAGGATCCCCGGCGTCTCGCCGCCGACCCCCAGCTGCGCGATCCCGGCCTCGTCGAGGCGGAACCTCACGCCGAATCCGGCCCGCTCGTAGAACGCGACGGCCTCGCCGAGGTCGCCGACGGGCAGCAGGACGTTGTCGAAGCCGAGCAGTTCGTACGACTCATCGTCTGACATGACGTCAGATTAGAACCGGCCGACCGGGAAATCCGACCAAAACGCCCGAGGGCCCCGCTTCCGGAGTCGGAAGCGGGGCCCTCGGTGCGGTGGGCCGTCAGGCTCAGTAGCGGCGCGTGATCAGCGCGCGCTTGACCTCCTGGATCGCCTTCGTGACCTCGATACCGCGCGGGCAGGCGTCCGTGCAGTTGAAGGTCGTGCGGCAACGCCACACGCCGTCACGGTCGTTCAGGATCTCCAGGCGCTGCTCGCCCGCCTCGTCACGGCTGTCGAAGATGAAGCGGTGGGCGTTCACGATCGCGGCCGGACCGAAGTACTGGCCGTCGTTCCAGAACACCGGGCAGGACGACGTGCACGCGGCGCACAGGATGCACTTGGTGGTGTCGTCGAAGCGCTCGCGGTCCTCGGCCGACTGCAGACGCTCGCGCGTCGGCTCGTTCGTGTCCTTGGTGACCAGGAACGGCATGACGTCCCGGTACGCCTGGAAGAACGGCTCCATGTCGACGACCAGGTCCTTCAGGACCGTCAGGCCCTTGATGGGCTCGACCGTGATCGGCTTCTCGGGGTTGATGTCCTTGATCAGCGTCTTGCAGGCAAGGCGGTTCTTGCCGTTGATCCGCATCGCGTCCGAGCCGCAGATGCCGTGCGCGCACGAGCGGCGGAAGGTGAGGGTGCCGTCGACGTCCCACTTGATCTTGTGGAGGCCGTCGAGGACACGCTCCTTCGGGTCGATCTCCAGCTGGAAGTCTTCCCAGGTCGACTCCGCCGAGACCTCCGGGTTGAACCGGCGGACCCGGAAGGTGACCGTGATCAGGTGGGACGAGGCCGCGGCTTCCGCCTCCACCTTGTCCAGAACGGGGGTAGCCATCAGTACTTACGCTCCATCGGCTGGTAGCGGGTCTGGACGACCGGCTTGTAGTCGAGACGGATGGACTCGGCGCCGTCGTCGCCCACCTCGCGGTACGCCATGGTGTGGCGCATGAAGTTGACGTCGTCGCGGTTCGGGTAGTCCTCGCGGTAGTGACCGCCGCGGGACTCCTTGCGGGCCAGCGCGGACACGGCCATGACCTCGGCCAGTTCGAGCAGGTTGCCCAGCTCGATGGCCTCCAGCAGGTCGGTGTTGAACCGCTTGCCCTTGTCCTGGATCGAGACGTTCTTGTAACGCTCGCGCAGCTCGGCGATCTTCTCGACGGCCGTCTTGATCGTCTGCTCGGTGCGGAACACCATGACGTTGGCGTCCATGGTCTCCTGCAGCTCCTTGCGGAGCGTGGCCACCCGCTCGTTGCCGGTGGACTCGCGCAGCTGCTCGATCTGCTCGACGACGAACGCCTCGGGGTTCTCCGGCAGCTCGACGAAGTCGGCCTTCTGCGCGTACTCGGCGGCGGCGATGCCCGAACGGCGGCCGAACACGTTGATGTCCAGCAGCGAGTTGGTGCCGAGCCGGTTGGCGCCGTGCACGGAGACGCAGGCGACCTCGCCGGCCGCGTACAGACCCGGGACGACCGTGGTGTTGTCCGCCAGGACCTCACCCTCGACGTTCGTCGGGACGCCGCCCATCGCGTAGTGCGCGGTCGGCTGGATCGGGATCGGGTCCGTGTACGGCTCGATGCCGAGGTAGGTCCGCGCGAACTCGGTGATGTCCGGCAGCTTGGCGTCCAGCTGCTCCGGCGGCAGGTGCGTGAGGTCGAGGTAGACGTGGTCGCCCTCGGGACCGCAGCCGCGGCCCTCACGGATCTCCGTGTAGATGGAGCGGGACACGACGTCACGGGACGCGAGGTCCTTCATGACCGGCGCGTACTTCTCCATGAAGCGCTCGCCGTCCTTGTTGCGGAGGATGCCGCCCTCACCACGGGCGCCCTCCGTCAGCAGGATGCCCATGCGCCAGATGCCGGTCGGGTGGAACTGGAAGAACTCCATGTCCTCCAGCGGGATGCCCCGGCGGTAGCACGCGGCCTGGCCGTCACCGGTCAGGGTGTGCGCGTTGGAGGTCACCTTGAAGAACTTGCCGGTGCCGCCGGACGCGTAGATGACCGACTTCGCCTGGAAGATGTGGATCTCACCGGTGGCCAGCTCGTACGCCACGACACCGGCGGAGTGCTTGACCCCGTCGACCTCGGTGATCAGCTGGTCCAGGACGTAGAACTCGTTGAAGAACTCCACGCCCTCCTTGACGCAGTTCTGGTACAGCGTCTGGAGGATCATGTGGCCGGTGCGGTCCGCGGCGTAGCAGGACCGGCGCACCGGCGCCTCGCCGTGGTTGCGGGAGTGACCGCCGAAGCGGCGCTGGTCGATGGTGCCGTTCGGGGTCCGGTTGAACGGCAGGCCCATCTTCTCCAGGTCGAGGACGGCGTCGATGGCCTCCTTCGCCAGGATCTCGGCGGCGTCCTGGTCGACCAGGTAGTCACCGCCCTTGACCGTGTCGAAGGTGTGCCACTCCCAGTTGTCCTCCTCCACGTTGGCCAGCGCGGCGGCCATGCCGCCCTGCGCGGCGCCCGTGTGGGAGCGGGTGGGGTAGAGCTTGGTCAGCACGGCGGTGCGGCTGCGCTTCGTCGACTCGATGGCCGCACGCATGCCCGCGCCGCCGGCGCCGACGATGACGGTGTCGTACTTGTGGATCTTCATGATTCTCGCAGCCCCGTGCCTAGCGGATGTTCGGGTCGAAGGTGAAGATCACCAGCGAGCCAAGCAGGATGGTGAACACCGTGGCGGTGTAGAGCAGGCCCTTGAGCCACAGCCGGGTGTTCGCGCGCTCCGCGTAGTCGTTGATGACCGTGCGCAGGCCGTTGGCGCCGTGCAGCATGGCGAGCCACAGCATCAGCAGGTCCCAGACCTGCCAGAACGGGGAGGCCCAGCGGCCGGCCACGAAGGCGAAGCCGATCTTAGAGACACCGCCGTCCAGCACGAGCTGGATCAGCAGGTGGCCGAGGACCAGGACGACCAGCACGATGCCGGACAGGCGCATGAACAGCCAGGCCGCCAGCTCGAAGTTGCCCCGGGTCGACTTGGGGGTCTTCTTCGTGCGCTTGCGCGGCGCCTCGATCAGCGGGGCCGGGTTGTCGACGTCGTAGAACGCGTCGCCCTCGACGGGGCCGACACCGGACGCGGTGGTTTCAGTCGTGGACATCGGCGTCAGCTCCCGAACAGGACACGAGCGGCGTGGCCGAGCACGGGGTAGATCGCGCCGACCATCAGGACGATCCAGACACCCATCACGGTCCAGAACATCTGCTTCTGGTAGCGCGGGCCCTTCGACCAGAAGTCGACGGCGATGACGCGCAGGCCGTTGAGTGCGTGGAAGAGGATGGCGGCGACGAGGCCGTATTCGAGGCACGCGACGATCGGCGTCTTGTACGTGGCTACGACCTTGTCGTAGTCCTCAGGGGAGACACGCACGAGAGCGGTGTCGAGCACGTGGACGAACAGGAAGAAGAAGATGAGGACGCCGGTGACTCGGTGAGCCACCCAGGACCACATTCCTTCCCGGCCGCGGTACAGCGTTCCAGCCGGCACGGAAGTCCCTCCGGGAGCGGGGATTGGGGCCGCGCCGGCTTCTCTGTCGGTCGGGCCCGGCCGGGTACGGTCCACCGGCCCCCAGCATCGTATCCATGCGGTGCGGTGGCGCTTACGGGGGGCCTACCGGTGTGATCAAACTGGCACCGGATGGGGTATCGGCCGGGCGGCCACCGGGGTGGGGTGTCCGGTTATCTGCCGACTGCCGGTGCGTTGGGGCTGGTCGCTCCCCCACTCTCGGCTGCGCTCGAGCGGGGGGACCCCCATCGCGGCGGAGCCGCTGACGGATGCAGCCCCGCGCCCCCCAGGGAAACTGCCAGCCGGTTCCTCGCGAGGCGGCGGAGTTCCTCCGCGGCCACCACCCGTTCCTCCTCCGGATCGTTCGCCAATCGTGATCGGATGGCTTCGAGGATGCGGTCGAGGGTCTCGTCCGGGTGGACGTCACCCAGATAGATGACGAACGTGTGACCGAATCGAGCCTCGTACGCGGCGTGCGCCGCGCTCAGTGCCATGTGGGCCGCCGAGTACGTGCCCTCGGGGAGCTCGGGCAGCGACTCGCCCGCCAGGGCCTCCGACAGATCGCCCGGGGACAGGTCGTACGCCGCCTCGTCCGCCGCGGCCAGGAGGGCGTCCAGGTCGGGGTAGGGGCGGTGGTCCGTGATGCGGCGGGACCAGCGCAGGCTGTGCAGGCAGTGCAGGAGCAGCGCGTGGGCCTCTTCGGTGGGGGCCGCGTTGAAGGCGTCGAGGGGCCTCGGGAGAGACGGCAGGCGGTGGGCGGGCAGCGTGGGTCCTCGCGTCACATGTGGTGTGGCAGGGGATGCTGTGAAAGATGTGTCGTCAGGTTATCGAGAGTGGTCACTCCGTGTCTGGGTGGCGCCTGAAATTCACTCGCACGGAAGCGTTTCGGGGCGCGATGATGACGGGTGAACACACGAACGGCCGTACGTTGACCGCGTGACCCAGCACAGGCGCCGTGGCTCGGCGCAGCAGGTGATACGTAAGCGGGCCGTCGTGGCGGCCGCGTTCGTCGGGACCGTCGCGCTCGGCGTCGGGGTCGGCGTGTGGGCCTCGTCGGGCGGCGGGGGAGCCGGCGGCGCGGCCGCGGCGTCCCCCGCGAGTCCCACGCCGACCCGGTCCTATCCGTTGTCGCGGGCGCCGCGGACGATACCCGCGGTGCGCGCCTTCACGGCGGCGCGCGGGCCGGGCTGGACGCCGCGGAAGGGCGACCGGGTGGTGATCGGCGACCCCGCGCTGGCCGGCACGGGGCGGCTCATGGCCGGGGAGCTGGGCATCGCCTACGCGGGGGTGAAGGACGAGGGCGACGTCCGCGCGGGGGACGTCCGGCTCGCGCTCGGCGGCGGGGGCGGGAACCAGGAGTCGTACACGATGACCGTCCACGACGGGCGGGTGGACATCGGCGGACCCGGCGCGGCGGGGGTGTTCTACGGGACCCGCACGCTGAAACAGGAGGTCCACGGCGGCGGTACGGCGCCGGAGGGGGTCGTACGGGACGAACCCGCCAAGCAGGTGCGCGGGCTCATGCTCGACATCGCGCGCAAGCCGTTCTCCGAGTCCTGGATCGAGGACCGGATACGCGAGCTGGGGGACCTGAAGTTCAACGAGCTGGGGCTGCACTTCTCCGACGACCAGGCCTTCCGGATCGAGTCCGCCGGCCACCCCGAGATCGTCTCCAAGGACCATCTGACCACGGCACAGGTCAAGAGGATCGTGGCGCTGGCGGACAGCCGGCACATCACCGTCGTACCCGAGATCGACTCGCCGGGGCATCTGGGCGCCGCCCTCGCCGCCCACCCCGACCTGCAACTGCGCAACGCGAACGGGGTGCCGACGAAGGGTGCGATCGACATCTCGAAGCCCGCGTCCGGGAAGCTCGTGGACGACCTGCTGAACGAGTACGCGGGCCTGTTCACCGGCAACCGGTGGAACCTGGGCGGCGACGAGTACCAGGCGCTGACGGTGACGAACCCGCAGGTCTCGTACCCGCAGCTCGCGGACGCCGCGCGCAGGGCCCACGGCTCCGGCGGCACGGTCGCCGACCTGACCACCGGCTGGCTGGGCGACCGCGCCGACACCGTCCGGGCCCACGACCGCACGATCCGGGTCTGGAACGACGGCTTCTTCACGGGCACCTCCGTGCAGCCTGCGAAGGACCTCCAGGTCGCCTACTGGACCGGCAAGGAACTGGGCGCCCGGCAGCCGGTGGAGTACCTGAGCGCGGGCCGCGAGGTCGTCAACTACAACGACGAGTTCCTCTACTACGTCCTCGGCCAGCCGCAGACCTTCGTCTATCCGACCGGGCGGCGGATCTACGAGCAGTGGACCCCGCGGGTGCTGCGCGGTACGACCGCCGTACCGGCGCGGTACGACGGGCAGATCCTCGGCGGGTCGTTCGCGGTGTGGTGCGACTTCCCGAACGCGCAGACCGAGGCGCAGGTCGCGGCCGGGATCCGGCTGCCGCTGCAGGCGACGGTGCAGAAGCTGTGGGACCCGGGCAGGCCGTCCCTGTCCTGGGCGGACTTCCAGCGACTTTCGGCCACGCTGGGGTGAACGGGCGGTGCGCGTGCGGTCCCTGTGACACCCGGTGGAGTCCCGGCGCAGTAAGGGGAAGGACGGGGTCCGTACCGGTCGGCGCCCTGGCGTCGAGGGAGAGAGTCATGAGCCTGGTGGAGCGGATCGCTCAGGCCGACGAACGCGGGCTGGCCGCCAGTGGTTTGGCTTGTTTGGATCGGTGTCTGCCGTTGCTCGGCGCCGACGACGAGCTGCTGCGGCCCCTGTGGGCGAGCCTCGCCGACGGCTCCGACTGGGCCGCGGGCCTGGAGCGGGCCCGGGCCGGCGTCGACGCCGCGGAACCGGCCGGGGACGAGGCCGCGCGGCTGGCGCGGCGGATGCTGGAGGGGGCTCCGGCCGCGCGTACGGCCGAGGCGGTACGGCCCTGGGCCGACGCCTGCTCGGTCGCCTCGCTGCGGATCCACCGGCTGCTGGACCCCGCCGCCGACGACACCCCGGCCGCCGAGGGCCTCGACTCCGGGCGCGCGGGCGACACGGCGGACCTGCCGCCGCTGGTCGCTGCGGAGCTGCGCCGCCAGCGCACCGTCCTGGACCTCCTCGCCGAGCACGGCACCCACGGGCTGCGCGGCGCCCTGGACGTCTCGGTGGAAGGGCGCCGGGTGCTGCGGGCAGTGGTGTCGCGGCGGGCACGGAGTGCTCCGTGAGGACGCCGGACGGTATGCGCGCGGGCGGTCCTGTGATCGGCCTGCGGCGGACCTGGGGCGGACCTGGGGTGGTCCTGAAACGGTTGGCGCATCGACGCGAAACGCGGTGACGCTTCGCCCGTCCGGGTCGCTCTTCCCTATGTGACAGCCCAGGACGTGACAGCACAGCAGGAGACCCGGCCGCATGCCGCGGCGAAGCCGGTGCGGTGGGCGGCCGACACCGTGGCGATGGCGCGCGAGGGCGCCCGGGTGCGGCTCGACTACTCGGCGCAGAGCCTGTGGCGGGTGGACCGCATGATCGACGAGATCCGCCGCGAGAGTCCGCCGTACGCCGCCGTCGAGAGCGCGCTGCGCGGCTTCGGTGCCTACGCCGGCGAGGTGATCGTCCGCCAGTCGGGCGCCGAGTGGTGGGCGACCGGCGGAGAGCACTGGGTGCGCACCCCCGACGGCCGCATCTGGGACCCCATCGACGAGGCCCGCCGGGCCTACGGCGGCCACGGCTCCCTGCGCCTGCTGTGCCGGGACGCGAGCACCGGCCGGTGACGCGCGGAAGACCTGCGGCAGGCCCCGGCACTGTGACGTTTCCATGAGCTCCGGCGCTGATCTGGCTGGGGGCACGCGCGAGGCGGGAGGACACCGGGTCGCGCCGCGCGGATTCGCTGGGTACGGACGAGGACGGTTCTTGGGCCACGGAGGGGAACGCCGGCGCCGACAGGCGTACGACGCCGAGCTGGGCGAGGCCGTCGCACGTGCCCAGGAGGGGGACGAGGCCGCGTTCGCGGTCGCGTACCGCATCGTCCAGCCCGGGCTGCTCGGCTATCTGCGTGGCCTGGTCGGCGACGACGCGGAGGACGTGGCCTCCGACGCCTGGCTGGAGATCGCCCGGGACCTGGGCCGGTTCAAGGGCGACGGCGCCGGATTCCGCGGCTGGAGCGCCACCATCGCCCGGTACCGGGCCCTGGACCATCTGCGCCGGCAGCGGGTACGGCCCCGGGGGACCGCGCTCGAACAGGACGTACTGGACCTGCCCGGGCCGCACAGCACCCACGACCAGGCGCTGGAGTCCCTGTCCACCGAGCGCGCCCTCGAACTGGTCCGGGGGCTGCCCCCCGACCAGGCGGAGGCGGTGCTGCTGCGCGTCGTCGTCGGTCTGGACGGACCGGCCGCCGCGCGCGTCCTCGGCAAGCGGCCCGGCGCCGTGCGCACGGCCGCGCACCGGGGCCTGAAACGTCTCGCCCGCCAGCTGGGTGTGACGGATGACGGCTCCGGCACGCTGGGGGAGTCGACATGAACCATGGCGGACCGGCACCCGCGAGCGCGCGGATGAACGCCGGCGGCCATGGGCCGTATGGAACAGGGCCGAGCCGGGACGCCACGTGCGCCCCGCGCACGGCGAGGCGTGCGACCGGCCAGGCGGACGGCACGCGTGCGGCAGTTGTGGCGGACAGATCGGACAGGGACGGGAACTGACATGGGTGAACGGCACAGCGGCGGCGGACTGCCCGGCCGTCGGCACGTACACCCCGGCGCGGACGCCGCCCCCGGCTCCCGGTCCACCGCCGACGTGCCCGGCGGCGGCATCGCCGCGCTGGAAGCGAGCCTCGCCTGCGCCCTGCGCACCCGCCACCTCGACCCCGACGCCGAGCAGCATGCGGTGAGCGCGTTCCGCGCGGCACGGGACGCCGGCCCGCACCGGGCGCGGACCCGGCGCCGTGACGACTGGCGGCCCCGGCAGCCGTGGCGTGCGCGGCTGTCGGTGAAGGCCACGCTCTCGGTGTTCGCCGCGAGCCTCACGCTGGGCGGCGTCGCCGTGGCGGCGATCGGCGCGGTCGGCTCCTCGTCGGGCGGCGACCACGGCGACGCCCGTCCCGCGCACCCGGTGACGAGCGCCCCGGGGCGGGCCGGTGCCGGCGCGTCCGCCGGGTCGTCCGCCGCGCCCGGCGCGCACCCGGACCGCCCGGACACCGCCAAGGACACCCTGGCGCACTGCCGCGCCTACGCGCAGGTCACCGGTCAGGGCAAGTCGCTCGACGCCACGGCCTGGCAGCGCTTTCTGACGGCCGCGGGCGGCAAGGACCATGTCGCGGCCTTCTGCGCCCAGGCGGAGACGAGCAGCAAGAGCAGTAAGAGCAGTAAGAGCAGTAAGAACAGCAGCAGGGGTAGTGCCGGCAGATCTGCCGACAAGTCCCAAAGCGCCACTGAGAAGGGCAGGAGTGGTAAGTCCGGCCATTCTGCCGCGAGTTCGAAGCCGCCCCGCAAGAAGAAGTAGCGGTCCGGGAGAGGGGAAAGCGGTCCGCCGGGGCAACGGCCGGGGCCGCCACCCGTGGCTTGAAGAGCCTGTCGGCCAAGCCGGACGCCGCGCTTCGAGGGCCTGGCCCGCGACTCTCATCAGAGGCGAGCTCGTCCTGGGGAAACGCTGTCAGCTGCGCATCCATGCAGGTGATTCGACCCCGTTGAAGTCGTTCCACGCCACGCAGCAGGTACGGCACTCGGGCCCCACGTGTTGCCACACAGACTTGAGATCGAAGCCTCTGTCCCAGGCGTTCAGGAGCCACCGCGCCACTTCTCAACGTCTGCCCGATCTTCAGAAGCAAGCATGTCGCTGATCGCGAGCAGGTCGTCCCACCACGGTGGTGTCGACATTGATCCCACTTCACATGCGACGCGTCTTGTATGTCACGAATCTGCCTTTCCAGATATTTCGATCCGCTTGGCGACCTTAGTCGGCCCCCGGCCGTGCAGAGGTCTCGGCCGATGCGAGGCATCCCTCGCCGGGCTGCATCATGGCCCGGTACGGAGGGCGCGGGGTCGAAGGGGTCCGCAAGCCGACGTCCGGCACGGCTCGGCGCATCGTGCTGGACAGGATCACGTGAGGCGTCTGGCCCGCTGGTCGCGCGTTGGTCGCGCCGGTCCCGGGCTTCGCGCAAAACCCCAGGTCAGAGCCGTAGGATCGAAGCAACGGCCGGGGCCGCCACCCCCCACAGGAGAGGCCCCGGCCGTCGCGCGGACGGGCCGCGCACGGCCCGTACTTCCTACAGCGCCATGAGTGCGTTTTCTGTCACACCCCGATCCCGCACATGCTCACCCTGCGCACTCCCGCACCTGGTCACGAGTTAGTTGCATCGTCTACATACTCGTCGACGGACGTGGACGAGGACCGCTTTGACGCCGTAACGTGCCTTTCGCGCCGGACCAGGAAACAGGCGTAAAGGGAGTCACGTGCTGGGGGACGACGCGGAGCTGACCGCCGCGGTGCGTGCGGCACAGGACGGGGACGAGGCCGCATTTCGTACGGTGTACCGCGCCGTGCAACCACGGCTGCTCGGTTACGTCCGCACGCTGGTCGGGGATCCGGATGCCGAAGACGTCGCGT
Organism: Streptomyces sp. MUSC 14; assembly: GCF_001866675.1. Taxonomy (NCBI): domain Bacteria; kingdom Bacillati; phylum Actinomycetota; class Actinomycetes; order Kitasatosporales; family Streptomycetaceae; genus Streptomyces; species Streptomyces sp. MUSC 14. The sequence continues at coordinate 79,984 of NZ_MLYN01000005.1, read as the reverse complement.
CGGAGGCCTGGTTGCAGATCGCCCGCGACCTGGACCGCTTCAGCGGAGACGCGGACCGGTTCCGCGGCTGGGCCGCCCGGATCGCCCGCAACCGTGCCCTGGACCACATACGGATGCGCGGCCGGCGCCCCGCCATAGGCGGCGACGAGACGGAACTGACCGGCCGGGCAGCCGAGTCCGACACGGCCGGCGAGGCCATCGAGGCGCTGGCCACCGACAGCACCCTCTCCCTCATCGCGCGGCTCCCGCAGGACCAGGCCGAGGCGGTCGTCCTGCGCGTGGTGGTCGGCCTCGACGCCAAGACCGCCGCCGAGACGCTCGGCAAACGCGCCGGTGCCGTACGCACCGCGGCGCACCGAGGCCTGAAGCGGCTCGCGGAGCTGCTCGGCCAGGATCCGGAATCGGCGGGTGCCCTCGACGCGCTCCCACCCCAGCGAGAACCGCGCCGCGGCGCGGTGTCGTCCGCAACTGTGACGCATACGCGTACGCGGACGCAGAAGGACATGTGATGGCCGACGAGCACGACAAGTGGCTGAACCGTGAGACGGCGGAACGTCTGCTGCGCGGTGAGTCGCTGGAAGTCGTCGACGCTCGCGCACGTGACCAGGCCGAACGCCTTTCCCGCGCGCTCGGCGCGCTGTCCGCGCAGGGGGCTGCCGCCACCGGTGAACTTCCCGGCGAACAGGCCGCCCTGGCCGCGTTCCGCAAGGCCCGCGAGGCCGCCGAGGCCGAGCGGACCGCCGCCGCCCTCGCCGAGGGCGCCTTCGGCGAGCGCTCCGGCAGCCCCGCCCCGCCCTCCGACGCCGGTCTGATCCGCATCGGCGCCCCGGCCCGCACGGCCCGTACCGGAATCCCGGGCGGCCGTCCCCGTCGCCGCCGCTGGGCCCGCCCGGTGCGCCTCGCGCTCGCCGCGGGAGTGAGCGCGGGCATGCTCGGCGGGGTCGCCATGGCCGTCGGGAGCGGGGTGCTGCCCACGTTCGGGACCGAGCGGCCCGGCCCCGCCGCCTCCGTCTCGGCCGGCCAGAGCTCCGCCTCACCGCTCGCCTCGGTCGCGCCGTCCGCCCCCGTGAGCCCCGGCCCGGGCGTGCCGAGCGGCGCGGGCACGAGCCCGGGCGCCACCCCGGGCGCGGGCACCGGACCGGGCCCCGGCGCAAGTCCGGGCGCCCCGAGCGGGGCTCCGGACGGCAGTGGGCAGGATCTCGCCGGGGTCTGCCGGGCCATTCGCGACGGCAAGGCGCCCGACCCCGGCCGGATGCGCATGCTGGAGGACCTGGCGGGCGGGTCCTCGCGGGTCGACCGCTTCTGCAAGCTGCTCCTGGGTGCCGTCGGCTCCGGGCTCGGCGGCGACGCCGGTGACCCGGGAAAGCACCTGGGCAAGGGCAAGGGGAACGGCGGCGGCCAGGGCAAGGGCGGTGACGGCGCGGGGCAGGGTGACGACGGCGGTCACCCGGGAGGCGGCGACCACGGCGGCGACCGCTCCGGTCAGGGCGGCGGTCACGGCCAGGGCGGTGACGGCGGCAGCGGCGGTGACCAGGGCAACGGTGGCGGGTCCCACGGCGACGCCGCACCAGCAAGCCCCTGACCTGCGATTTTGTAATCGGCGAAAATTTTTCGGCGCAGGGTGTGACGTTTCCGGAGCCCACGGCGCAGTACAGAGTGAGCCGACTGGTCATCGGCCGTCGCACTGAGCCGGGGTTCCCCCCGTACCCACGGCTCGTGCCCTCGGCGCGGGCGGGACACGTTCCCCCGGTCCCGCCCGCGCCCTATCTCCCTCGCCCCGTCACCGGCGGGTCCGTCACCAGTGGACGACGACCGTGTCGCCCACCCGCACCTCCCCGAACAGCTGCCGGATCGCCACCTCGTCGCGGACGTTCACGCAGCCGTGCGAGCCGCCCGCGTAACCGCGCGCCGCGAAGTCGTAGGAGTAGTGCACCGCCTGCCCGCCGCTGAAGAACATCGCGTACGGCATCGGCGAGTGGTAGAGCGTGGAGACCCAGGTCCGCGCCTTCCAGTAGACGTGGAAGACGCCCTCGCGGGTCGGTGAGTACTGCGCGCCGAAGCGCACCGACATGACCGACACCGTCCGCCCGTCGACCATCCAGCGCAGCGTCCGCGTGGTCTTGTCGATGCACAGCACGCGCCCGGTCAGGCAGCGCGGGTCGGGCGGGCCGGCCGGCTGACCGCCCATCAGGTACAGCTCCCACTGGCCGGGCGGGTGCGTCATCGCCACCAGCCGCTGCCAGGTGACGGCGTCCGTCCGCCCGGTCCGGGGCAGCCCGCGCCTGCCCTGGAACCCCTCGACGGCGCGCTCGGTCAGATCGTCGTACGACCCCGTCGGCCCGTCGAACAGCCAGTCCAGCTGGCGCAGCCGGGCCTGGAGTTCCCGCACGCCGGGCCCGCTGTCGCCCGGTGACCACAGCGCCGGGGACGCCGGTACGGCACTCGGGGCCGGGACCGTCCGGGTGGTGCGGGGAGTGCCGCCCGACGGCAGCCCCACGCGCACCGGCGGGACGGGTTTGCCGTCGGCGCCGGTCACCGGCTGCACGGTGCAGCCGACGAGGGCGGTGAGAGCGGCGAGAGCGGCGAGAGCGGCGGAGGAGACGCGTACGGCGGCGAGCGGGCCGCTGATGCCCCTGATCCTCATGCCGGGGATGCTTCCCCGCGTGACCGCCGCCGAACTACGGGGCATGGTGAGAGGGGACAAGGGGACAAAACGTACGGCGGGCGGAGGCGTTCATGGCAGGCGGGCCGGAGGCACGCGAGTCGGAGTCGGGGCTGCCCGTCGAGCCGGTCTACGGACCGGCCGACCTCGCCGGCTGGGACCCGGCGCGGCAGCTGGGCGAACCGGGCGGGTACCCGTTCACGCGCGGGGTCTATCCGAGCATGTACACCGGCCGCCCCTGGACGATGCGCCAGTACGCCGGCTTCGGCACGGCTGCCGAGTCCAACGCCCGCTACCGGCAGCTGATCGCGCACGGCACCACCGGCCTGTCCGTCGCCTTCGACCTGCCCACCCAGATGGGCCACGACTCCGACGCGCCCCTCGCGCACGGCGAGGTGGGCAAGGTCGGCGTGGCCGTCGACTCGGTCGAGGACATGCGGGTGCTGTTCGACGGCATCCCGCTGGACCAGGTCTCCACGTCGATGACGATCAACGCTCCGGCGGCCCTGCTGCTGCTCCTGTACCAGCTGGTGGCGGAGGAGCAGGGCGTCCCGGCCGGCCGGCTGACCGGCACGATCCAGAACGACGTGCTGAAGGAGTACATCGCGCGCGGGACGTACATCTTCCCGCCGAAGCCGTCCCTGCGGCTGACGGCCGACATCTTCAAGTACTGCGCCGCCGAGGTCCCCCGCTGGAACACGATCTCGATCTCCGGCTACCACATGGCCGAGGCGGGCGCCTCGCCCGTGCAGGAGATCGCGTTCACGCTCGCCGACGGCATCGAGTACGTCCGTACGGCGGTGGCGGCGGGCATGGACGTGGACGCGTTCGCACCCCGGCTGTCCTTCTTCTTCGTGGCCCGTACGACGCTGCTGGAGGAGATCGCCAAGTTCCGTGCCGCGCGCAGGATCTGGGCGCGGGTGATGAAGGACGAGTTCGGCGCGCGCGACCCCAGGTCGCTGATGCTGCGCTTCCACACCCAGACCGCCGGGGTCCAGCTGACCGCGCAGCAGCCGGAGGTGAACCTCGTCCGGGTCGCCGTCCAGGCCCTCGGCGCGGTGCTCGGCGGGACTCAGTCGCTGCACACCAACTCCTTCGACGAGGCGATCGCGCTGCCGACGGACAAGAGCGCCCGGCTGGCGCTGCGCACCCAGCAGGTGCTGGCGTACGAGACGGACGTGACAGCGACGGTGGATCCGTTCGCGGGGTCGTACGCGGTGGAGCGGATGACGGACGACGTCGAGGCGGCGGCCGTCGATCTGATGCGCAGGGTCGAGGACCTGGGCGGGGCGGTCGCGGCGATCGAGCACGGCTTCCAGAAGGCCGAGATCGAGCGGAACGCGTACCGCATCGCCCAGGAGACCGACTCCGGCGAGCGGGTCGTCGTGGGCGTCAACCGCTTCCGGCTGGACGAGGAGGAGCCGTACGCGCCGCTGCGGGTGGACCCGGCGATCGAGGCCCGGCAGGCGGAGCGGCTGGAGCGGCTGCGGGCGCGGCGCGACCGGGGGGCGGTGGGTACCGCACTGGACGCGTTGCGGAAGGCGGCCGGGGGCGAGGACAACGTGCTGTATCCCATGCGGGAGGCGCTGCGGGCCCGGGCGACGGTCGGGGAGGTGTGTGGCGCGCTGCGGGAGGTGTGGGGGAGGTACGAACCTGGCGAGCCCTTCTGAGCTGGGCGGATACTTCGGTTGGGTGATCATGGGCGGAATCCCTCCGTTCCCGGTTACTCTCGTGGAGAGTGCTCCCGAAAGGAGGTTGCCGTGGCTGTGATAGAGCGCGAGATGACGATTGCCGAAGCTGCCGACCGTGTCTCCAGCTGGCTCCCCGGACACCGCGTTGAGATCCTCCGAGGGAGCCTTATTGTGTCGCCGCCGCCGGATGAACCGCACCAGGGGACCGTGTTCGAGGTCGGTTGTGAGATCCAGCAGGCCGGGGCGAAGAAAGCCGGCCTCAAGATCCGTCCCGGTATCGGTCTGTGGCTGCCGACCGGCCCAGCGGACTACGCGATCCCGGACCTGTCTGTGGTCGACGCCGACATCGCAGACGCGCTCGTCCGGAACAACTGCTACGCGCCACATGTCTTCCGCATGGTGCTGGAAGTGACCTCTTCCAATTGGTCCGATGACACGGCCCTCAAGGTCGAGCTCTACGCCGAGGCCGGGATCCCCGTGTACATGGTGGCCGATCGCCGACACGAGGAAGTCGTGCTCTACCAGAACCCCAAGGACGGCAAGTACCCCGTCCCTACGCGCTACAAGCGAGGCGAGTCGGTCCCCCTCCCCGACTCCGTCGGCGTCACCCTCGACCTCTCCGTCGACACCCTCCTCGACGGCGACGACTGACCACCAGCCGGGTCAGATACCGACCTTGGCCAGGTAGGCCTCGGCTCCGTCCGAGGAGTTACCCGCCCAGCCCACATAGCCGTCCGGGCGGACCAGGAAGACACCCGGGCCGTACGACTCCGGGGCCGCCGGCAGCGAGCGCACCCCGGGGACCGTGCCGTCGGGAGCGCCCAGCAGCGTCCAGTGCGGCCCCCGGAACGCGTCGAAGAGGCGTACGCCGTCCACCGTGCCGTCGGGCGCGCGGTCACCGGCCCGCACTCCGGCCGGGTTCGTGCGGGTCTCCTCCGTGAGGCCCGACTCCCGGTAGCCCAGGTCGAGTTGGACCGTCGCGGGGCCGCGGCGCACCTCGCCCCGGTGCACCCCGGTCGACAGGTCCAGCATGGCCGCCGCGTTCGCCCGGCGCTCCTCCTCGTAGGTGTCGAGAAGGGCGTCGGGGGCGCCGTCCCGCAGGACCGCGCCCAGTTTCCAGCCCAGGTTGTAGGCGTCCTGGACGCTGGTGTTCAGGCCCTGGCCGCCCGCGGGGGAGTGGACGTGGGCCGCGTCGCCCGCGAGCAGGATCCGGCCCACCCGGAAGCGGTCCGCCAGGGCGGCGCGCGGGCGGAAGTCGGACGCCCAGCGCAGCGCCGTCACGTCGGCGCGGTTCAGGTGCGTGCACGCGGCGACCAGCGTGCGGATGCCGTCCAGGGACAGGTCGGGGGCGGTGCCCTCGGGGAGGCGGGCCTGGAGCTGGAAGTCGTCCGTGCCGGCCAGCGGGCACAGAACCACGACCGTGCCGTCGTCCTTCGGGAACGTGTGCCAGTACACACGGTCCAGGCCCCGCAGCCGGACGTCCGCCACCATGAACGGCGCCGGGTCCACGCTCTCGCCGGCCATGCCGATTTCCAGTGCCCGCCGGATCGCCGAGCGTCCGCCGTCGGCCGCGACGACGTACCGCGCGCGCAGCGCCGTACCGTCGGCGAACTCCACGGTCGCCCCGTCCGCGTCCTGCCCGACGCCCGTCACCTCGCACCCGAAGGCGACCCGGCCGCCCAGCTCCAGCAGCCGCGCGTACAGCACCTCCTGCGTGCGCCACTGCGCGACCATCAGCGGCTCGGTGTACGGCGCGCCCTCGTCCGCCGCGACCGTGTCGAACATCGGCTCCCCGCCGACGCGCTCGCCGTCCTTCCAGATCATCCGTTCCGGGTACGGACCGCCCGCCGCGCGGATCGCGGCCAGTACGCCCAGGTCGTCGAAGACCTCCTGGGTGCGGGGCTGGATCCCCTTGCCGCGCGAGCCGGGGAACAGGCCGTCGGCCCGCTCCAGCACGAGCGCCTCCACCCCGCGCCGGGCCAGGTCGATGCCGAGGGCGAGACCGGTCGGCCCCGCGCCCACGATCAGAACGTCCATCGCGATACTCCTCCATCTCCTTAACGGCGTTAACCTCCGTTGCCCGGGAGCGTGCCCTTAACGCTGTTAAGCTGTCAAGTGTGAGCCCCGAGAAACGCGCCCCCCGAGCCCCCCTGGACCGCCGCCGCGTCGCCGACACCGCGCTGCGGCTGCTGAACGAGACGGGACTGGACGGCCTGACCCTGCGCGCCATCGCCAACGAGCTGGACGTCAAGGCGCCCGCCCTGTACTGGCACTTCAAGGACAAGCAGGCGCTGCTGGACGAGATGGCGACGGAGATGTACCGGCGGATGGCCGCCACCGCGCCGCTCGATCCGGGCGACAGCTGGCAGGAGCGGCTGCTGAAGACGGGCCGGGGGCTGCGCGGCGCGCTGCTCGGCTACCGCGACGGCGCCAAGGTCTACAGCGGATCACGCTTCACGGGCACCGAGCACGCCCCCGCCCTGGAGGCGAACCTGCGGCTGCTGACCGACGCCGGGTTCACCCTCGCCCAGGCGGTCGACGCGGGCCGGACGACGAACGCGTACACGATCGGCTTCGTCACCGAGGAACAGGGTGTACGGCCCCTGCCGGACGAGCGCCGGGAGGGGTACGACGTCGCGGAACGGGCCCGGCGGCTCGCCGACTTCCCGCTCGCGGCGGCGGCCGGTGAACTGCTCTTCGACGACTACGACCGCCAGTTCGAGGAAGGACTGGCGGTCGTCGTCGCGGGGATCGGCGCGCGGTACGGAATCGGCTGACCCGGGGGTCAACTCGCCTGAATCCGCGCCGTCTTGAGGGCCCGCTTCAGCCGGGGCCCGAACGGCTTCTCCACGAACCGGTGGATCAGCCAGGCCAGCACCAGCATGCCCAGCACGGTCACCACGAGCGTCGGCCACGGTCCGAGGCCCAGACCCCGGTGCAGCACCCGGATGACGAACCAGCCCAGGTGCTCGTGGACCAGGTAGAACGGGTACGTCAGCGCGCCCGCCGTCACCAGCCAGCGCCCCCTGGCCCAGCTCGCCCAGCCGAGCGCCACGACGGCGACGGCCGCGAAGGCGACGGTGACGATCAGGATGACGACGTACGGGTCACGGTGCGGGTGGTGGCCCCACAGGCCGACGGTGGCCTCCCGCTGGGCGAGCAGCCAGGACATCGCGACGATGCCCCACGAGAGCAGGTCGCTGCCGAAGCGGTGGATCAGGTACAGCGCCAGGCCGCCGATGAAGAAGGGGGCGTACTCGGGCATGACCACCTGGTTCAGCAGCTCGCTCTTCGAGCTGTGGCACAGCACCGCCGCCAGCGTCCACACGCAGGCGAACAGCACCACCCGGCGCCGGGTCACCCCGCGCACCACGACGAGCAGCGCGAACAGCACGTAGAAGCGCAGTTCGACCCAGAGCGTCCAGCACACGCCGAGGACCCGCTTCGCACCCATCGGCTGCTGGAGCATCGTCAGGTTGACCAGGAACTCGTCCAGCCGGACCGCGTGGACGACCACCGGCATGGCCAGGGACGCCCCGGTGACCAGGAACAGCGCCACCCAGTAGGCCGGGTACAGGCGCGAGACGCGGGAGCGGAAGAAGTCGCCGAGCGTGCGGCCCCAGCTGCTCATGCAGATCACGAAGCCGCTGATGACGAAGAAGAACTGCACCCCGAAGTTGCCGTAGACGGCCGCCCGGGACAGGGTCGGGAAGAGGTGCGCCGGGCTGCCGTGCCAGGACGCGGAGACCGTGCCGCCGCGTCCGGTGTAGTGGTAGAGGCAGACCATCAGAGCGGCCACGAGCCGCAGCCCGTCCAGGGCCATGAGGCGGCTCGCGCGCCCGCCCGCGGTGGTGGGCGGGGCGGCGGCCGGGCGGGGTATCAACGGGCCGGGCGCGGCGGCGAGGCCGGGGGGTGACGGTGACGCTGCCATGGAGGTCGAGTCCTTCCTGGATGGTCTTCACGGTTGTGCCGTCGCCGGGCCCGGCCGCTCACGCGCCGCTGCCGCGCGGCCCGGTTCAGTTGCGTGCGCCCCGGCGCAGGCTGCGGGCCTTGCGGGCGACCCGGCGGACCGTGGCGTTGCGGGGGATGAACGCCAGCTGGGCCGGCACCCCGCCGGGGAGGGCCAGGGAGGTCAGGCGCCGGCGCTTGAAGTAGCGCAGGGTCCGCGGGTTCTGGTGCCGCGCCAGCCAGGCCTCGACCTCGGAGCGCAGCCGCGGCAGGATCTTCGGCTGCATCGCGAAGCCCACCGCCCGCACCAGCGCGCCGAGTTCCTCCACGTCCATGCCCCGGCGCTGCTCCTCGACGGCCGCCCGGTCGCCCAGTTCGGGCAGCAGCGCGTCGACGATGGTGACCGGGATCCGGTTGCTGTTCTCGTACGGCGTGACCTGCTCCAGCAGCACCTCGGTGCCGATCCGGGCGACGGGCAGACCGTAGAGCGCCTGGGCCGTGAGCAGGGCGGTGGAGAAGCAGCCGACGACCAGCGCGGGACGCATCCGCTGGTACAGCACCTCGGCGAGGACCGGGGTGTCGAGCACGGTCAGCTCGACCTTCAGCTTCTCCGCCTCCCGCTCCAGCGAGCGCGTGAAGCTCGCCGGCGCGGACGGGTGCGGCTTGAACACCACCTTGCTGTGCCCGAGCGCGGCCGCGCCCCGCAGCATCCGCACGTGCAGCTGGTCCTCCTGCTCGGCGGTGAGGAGCTCCAGCGCCGAGAGGTACTGGCCGAGCAGCAGCGCCGGCTCCTCGACGTCCGGCAGCGCCGCGTCCCCGGAGTCCGCGGGCCCGAGGCCGGCGAGCACCTTCGTGAAGGCGGCCGTCGGCACGATCTCGCCCTCGACGCCGAACTCGGTGAGCAGCAGCGGCTTCAGGCCGGGCACGAGGTCCAGGTGCAGCACCCGGTCCACCCGGGTGCCGACCAGCGGGTCGATCTTGTTGCGGGTGGGGCCGTAGCTCATCAGGCCGTCGGCGTAGACCGTCACGGGGGCGCCGGTGAAGATCTGGCCGAGCGCCAGCGACGGGTTGACCTGGATCGACTCGACGGCCAGCTCGACGTCGTCCTCGCCCAGTCGCCACTCGTGGCGCAGGAAGCGTTCCCACAGCGGCATGTCGTCCACCCGCGGGGCCCAGCCGCCCGGGTGGAACGGGAAGATCGTCTCGTTGTACGAGATCACCTCGTCGAAGCGGTCGCGCAGCTTCTCGAAGCCGGGCGCCTCGTCGAGGGCGGGCGTCGTCTCCGGGGTGGTGGAGTTGTTGCAGACCAGCAGGATCCGCCGGTCGGCCGGTCCGAAGCAGCCGGAGTCCAGGGCGGCGGCGAGCGTGGCCGTGCCGTACAGCGTCGACGCCTGGAAGATCTGGGTCGTCACGCGGCGGCCCCCGCGGGAGCGGGACGGCGGCGCAGCCGGCGCAGCTTGGAGGCACGCTGGAGGTCCATGGAGTCCAGCGCCTCGTCCAGCACGCCCTGCGGCATGCGCCGCAGGGCCGCGGCACTCATGGATTTCAGCTTTTTCGCCACCGCGGGCTCGAACCTTTCGATGGTTCCCAGATGATGGGAAATGATGGCGCAATAGGTGCGCACGGCCTTCGGCAGCAGTTCGTCCGCCTGCGGATCCTCGGCGGTTTCCGCGACGACCTCGTCGAACGCACGAATGAAATCCAGCTGCCGGACATCACCGATCTGGGTGAGCGACGAGGCGACCCCGCGCCGGTAGAACACACCGAGCATGCTCACCGCGGCGAAGGATTCCGCCTCCCGGTGCAGCTTCCAGATCCACGGCCGGTCCTCGGCCGTGCGCAGCCCGTCCGTGAAGTGCAGCAGGCCCTTGTCCACGAGCCGCCGGTGGTAGATGCCGGCCCACGCGTACGCGTAGTCGACGGACGTCGAGCGGTCGGCGGGCAGGATCGCCTCGCGCGGGCTCATCACCACGCCGCGCCGGCCGACCGGCACCCGGTGCACCTGGCGCGAGCGCGCGGTGCACTGCACATGGTCGGTACGGATGAAGTCGCAGCCCAACTCGTCTATGGCAGCGACGAGTTGGGGGAAGTAGCCGGGGGCGAGCCAGTCGTCGCCGTCCAGGAACGTCAGGTACTCACCACGCGCCCGGTCGATCCCGGTGTTGCGCGCGGTCGCCAGCCCCCCGTTCTGTTCGTGCCGGACATGGACCGCCCCGGGCAGCTCGCGCTCCGCGCGCGCGAGAATGTCCGGTGTCCCGTCGCGGGAACAGTCGTCGACGAGAATGAACTCAAAGTCGTCCCGAGCATTCGCCTTGAGACTCCTGAGGGTGTCGGGCGCGTATTGCTGCACGTTGTAGAACGGCACGATGACGGAGAGCTTGACCACGTCAGGGACGTTAGGGGGAAGCCCGTGATTCGTCTTGACGTCTTGCTTGATGCTGAGTGAACGACACGTGGCGAAGCTGTGAACCGGGCTTTTTCCGGGCGGGTTGACGGCCCGATTCTCCATTCGGCGATGTGCTGTTAACCGTTTGTTGCATTCAGGTTGGGCCGGACAACGGAATCGCTTCCTAGCGTCTTCGGCGTGCCAGCAAGTGCTACGAAGTCCCTGCGGGTCGCCGTCCTCGCCGATTCCGACACCCGGTGGAAGTGGGGGGCGCTCACCGCGCAGCGCCTCGCCCCCACCGGCTCCGAGATCCGGCTCGACGGCTACCTCCTGCGGGGGCGCGCCACCCCTACGGCCCGTCAGTTGAGCGAAGTGGGCGTCCGGGCGGACTCGCTCCGCGAGGTCACCGGCGTCGAGTTCCTGCGCGCCATGGCCGACCCGACGACCGAGGAGCCCTACGACCTCCTCGTCCTCGCGCTGGTCGGCGGCGGCGTCCAGGCCATGCTGCACGGACTGCGGCATGCCTGGGGCTCGGGCGCGCGCCCGGTGGTCGTCACCGGCTACGTCGGTGTCGTCTACGAGAAGCTCGCCGACGGCCTGCTGCTGCGGCACGGCGCCGACCTCGTCCTCGCCAACTCCCGGCACGACGCGGACCGGTTCCGGGCCGTGTACGAGGGCGTGGGCGCGGCCGCCTCCGCGGTCACCGAGGTCGCGCTGCCCTTCCTCGGCGGGGCGCCGTACACCGGTGAACACGAGCCGTACACCGTCGTTTTCGCGGCCCAGCCGTCCGTCCCGGACAGCCGCAAGGACCGTACGTACCTGCTGAACCGGCTCATCGGGCACGCCCGCCGGCACCCCGAGCGCGAGGTGCTGCTCAAGCTGCGCTCCAAGCCCGGCGAACACACCACCCACATCGAGGAGCTGCCGTACCAGAAGCTGGTCCAGGGCACGGACGTGCCCGCCAACTTCCGGCTGGTGTACGGCCACATGGGCGAGGTGCTGGACCGCACCGACCTGCTGGTCACCGTCAGCTCCACGGCCGCCCTGGAGGCCCTGCACCGCCGTATCCCCACGGTCGTCCTCACCGACCTGGGCGTGCGCGAGGTGCTCGGCAACCACCACTTCACCGGCTCGGGGTGCCTCGCCTCCTGGGACCAGCTCGACGCCGGGCACCGGCCGGCGGCGGACGAGGAGTGGGTGGCCCGGCAGGGTGTGGCCGCCGAAGGCTCGTACGAGACGGCCTTCGACACCGCGCGCGAGCGCATCGCCGGCCTGCTGGAGCGGCCCGGCGGGCTGCCCCCGCTGAACCCCTACTACACACCCGAGACGGCGCCCGGATACCTGCCCGGCATCCTCGCCCGCCACCATCTCGGCCCCGACGGCGCCCCGCTGCCCGGCGCGCCGGCCGCCGACAAGGAACCCGGCCCGGTCCGCCGGATCGTGCGCCGCGCCGCGCGCGGGGCCTACCGCCACGGCGTGCAGCGCGTGGCCCCCGTGATCCGGCGGATGGGGGAGCTGTGACCTTCCAAGGAGACTCCATGTCCAACCCCGAGGCGGGACCGGGTGCGACGCTGCGCCGGGTGCTCGCGGTGATCCCCGCGCGCGGCGGCTCCAAGGGCGTGCCCGCCAAGAACCTGGCCCCCGTCGGGGGTGTGCCGCTGGTGGCGCGCGCGGTGCGCGAGTGCCGGGCGACCCGGTTGGTGACCGACGTCGTCGTGTCCACCGACGACCAGGCCATCGCGGCCGCCGCCCGGCAGGCCGGTGCCGAGGTCGTGCTGCGGCCCGCCGCCATCGCGGGGGACACGGCCACCTCCGAGGCCGCCGTCCTGCACGCCATGGACGCCCACGAGGCGCTGCACGGCGCGGCGGTCGACGCGGTCCTGCTCGTGCAGTGCACCAGCCCGTTCATCGTCCGTGAGGACATCGACGGGGTGGCCGGCGCGGTCGTGGAGAACGGCGCGGACACCGCCGTCACGGTGGCTCCCTTCCACGGCTTCGTCTGGCGCGAGGCCGACGCGGAGGCCGAGGGCGGGGTGGGCGTCAACCACGACAAGTCCTTCCGCCCCCGCCGCCAGGACCGCCCCCAGGACTTCCTGGAGACCGGCGCCGCCTACGCGATGGACGCGGCCGGCTTCCGCAAGCACCAGCACCGCTTCTTCGGCCGCACGGAACTCGTCCGCACGGACCCCGCGCGCGTGCTGGAGATCGACGATCCGCACGACATGGCCCGCGCCCGCGCGCTGGCCCCCCTCTTCGACGCGGACCGGCCCGGTTCGCTGCCGGCCGCCGACGACATCGACGCGGTCGTACTCGACTTCGACGGCACCCAGACCGACGACCGGGTGCTGATCGACTCCGAAGGACGGGAGTTCGTCTCCGTGCACCGCGGCGACGGACTCGGCATCGCGGCCCTGCGCAAGAGCGGCCTGAAGATGCTGATCCTGTCCACGGAACAGAACCCTGTGGTCGCCGCCCGCGCCCGGAAGCTGAAGCTCCCGGTGCTGCACGGCATCGACCGCAAGGACCTCGCGCTGAAGCAGTGGTGCGAGGAGCAGGGCATCGCGCCGGAGCGCGTGCTCTACGTCGGCAACGACGTCAACGACCTCCCGTGCTTCGCCCTCGTCGGCTGGCCCGTGGCGGTCGCGAGCGCCCACGACGTCGTACGCGGCGCCGCACGCGCGGTCACCACCCTCCCCGGCGGTGACGGCGCCATCCGAGAGATCGCCAGCTGGATCCTCGGCCCCTCTCTCGACTCCCTCCCCAAGTAAGGACATCTCCTGCCATGAGCACCAACTCCCGTCTGCGTTCGTTCGGTTCGCGCGAGGTCGGCCCCGGCAAGCCCGTCTACATCTGCGGCGAGATCGGCATCAACCACAACGGTGAGCTGGAGAACGCCTTCAAGCTGATCGACGTGGCCGCCGAGGCCGGCTGCGACGCGGTCAAGTTCCAGAAGCGCACCCCGGAGATCTGCACCCCGCGCGACCAGTGGGACATCGAGCGCGACACCCCCTGGGGCCGGATGACCTACATCGACTACCGCCACCGCGTGGAGTTCGGCGAGGACGAGTACCGCCAGATCGACGAGTACTGCAAGGAGAAGGGCATCGCCTGGTTCGCCTCCCCGTGGGACACCGAGGCCGTCGCCTTCCTGGAGAAGTTCGACGTCCCCGCCCACAAGGTGGCCTCCGCCTCCCTCACCGACGACGAGCTGCTGAAGGCCCTGCGCGCCACCGGCCGCGCCGTCATCCTCTCCACCGGCATGTCGACCCCGAAGCAGATCCGCCACGCCGTCGAGGTCCTCGGCAGCGACAACATCCTGATGTGCCACGCCACTTCGACCTACCCGGCGAAGGCCGAGGAGCTGAACCTCCGCGTGATCAACACGCTGGAGAAGGAGTTCCCGAACGTCCCGATCGGCTACTCCGGCCACGAGACGGGCCTGCAGACCACCCTCGCGGCGGTCGCCCTCGGCGCCACCTTCGTCGAGCGCCACATCACCCTCGACCGCGCGATGTGGGGCTCCGACCAGGCCGCCTCCGTCGAGCCGCAGGGCCTGACCCGCCTCGTCCGTGACATCCGCACCATCGAGGCCTCCCTCGGCGACGGCGTCAAGAAGGTCTACGACTCCGAGCTGGGCCCGATGAAGAAGCTGCGCCGCGTCGCCGGTGTCGTCGCCGAGGCGGAGATCGCCGCGGCGGCGGGCGAGCCGGTCACGGTCTGACCTCCGGCCCCCGGCCGGTTGAGCCCCTTACGTGTCCTACGACGGGACGGTCGTACGCCGATGAGCCCCCGCGCCGGTCAGCCCGGCCATCCTCCCCGCACGCTCGCCTTCGTGGAGAGCCCGGTCCAGCTGCTGAACGTACTGGAGTGGGCACACCTGCACGGACTGCAGGGCCCGGCCCCGGACCCGCTGCCGTCCGTGCCCGCGCAGGTGCGGCGGACGATGGCCGGTGACTCCTCACCGGCCGGCGCGGAACTCACCCTCGTCGTGCTGTCGCCGACCGACCCGATGACCCGGGGCCAGCTGCGCCGCATGGCGGACCTGGCCCGGGACGAGGGGCACACGGTGCGCTGGGAGGAGGCGCGCGGCGGTACGACCGCGCCCTTCTCGACGATCGGCGGCCTGGCGGGCGCGCTCCGCCGGGCCGACCGGATCGTGATGGGAGACCCGTTCTCCCGTTACGTCCAACTGCTGCTGACGATCACCAAGGCCCGCGACCTGGTCGTGGTGGACGACGGCACGGCCACGATGGAGTTCGTGGCCCAGCTCGCCCGCGGCGAACGCCTGGTCCGCTGGCACCGCAAGGGCGGCCGGCCCGGCCCGCGCGACCTGCTCTTCGCCCCGGTCTCCGCCGCGGCCCGCCGACGGCTCACGCCGAGCGCGAAGCGCCGGGTGGAGGTCTTCTCCTCGATGCCGGTGACGGAGACGCCCGAGGGCGTGACCGTCACGGCCAACGACTTCTCGTGGACCCGCGCCCGCTTCGGCCCGCCGCGCATCACCAAGGGCGCGGACATGGTCGGCACGTCACTGGTGGAGACGGGCGTGGTGGACGCCGACCACTACGTGGAAGCGGTCCGCACCCTCTCCAAGGCCCACGGCGCGACACGCTACTTCGCCCACCGCCGCGAGAGCACGGACAAACTCCACCGCCTGGCGACCGAGACGGGCCTGGAGATCGTCCGCCCCGAACTCCCCCTCGAACTGATCGCCCGCCGCGGCCCGATCGGGCGCACGATCCTCAGCTTCCCCTCGACGGTCGTGCACACCCTGCCGCTCGCGCTGGTCGGCACGGGCGTGAAGGTGGCCGTCTTCGACATCGACCCGGCCTGGCTGACCCAGACCGCCTCCCCCCGCGCCCAGGGCTTCCTGTCGGGCGTCACGGGAACGGCCCGCGACGTGCACCGGCTGCAGGCGGTGGGGCTGGCCTAGCCGTCGCGCCGTCCGCCTGCACCGCATGCGCAACGCCGCTTCTCCGTACGGCAGTTGCCGGCCGACGGTGGGCGGCAGCCGCGCGAGGCCAGGTCCAGGGTCCACCAGGCGCCGTCGGGGCTGTCCGTCCGGCCCACGCCGGCGTCGGTGTAGCGGCAGGTGAGGAGGATGGCGCGGTGCGGCGGGCCGGCCATCCACTCGGCGACGGCCGCGTCCGCGCCGGCCGGGCCGACCTCGATGACCTCGCCGGTGGCGACGGGGCGGTAGCCGGCGGTCCGCATCCGGTCCTGCGGGGCGCTGCCGTCCGTTCCGGTGTGGGTGAGGTGGCGGTGGGCCGCCATGTCGGAGCTGTGCCCCTGGGCGGCCCGGCGCAGCGAGGCCCGCAGCCGTACGGCGGCGCACCCCGCCCCGGCACGGAGCTGGTTCAGCCCGGCCACCACGGCGTCGCCGCCGGCCGGGGACGAGGACGCCGGTCGCCCGGCCCGGGCCGGCGGTGCGCAGGACAGGAACGCCAGGAGCACGGTCAGGAGTGCCGCCGCCGGCCCTGCGGCAGCTCGTGAGAGAACGCCCATTGTCCAGCCCCCTCGCGGCAGTCTGTCACTCACGGTGATTCTGGCGTCACCGCGCACTCGCCCACCAGGCGGCGCCCGAAGCGCAAACCGCCGGTAACCGGCGCGCTCAGCCGGCCTTTCCCACCAGCACGAACGCCCGCGCCCGGCGCTCCTCCCCGGACGGCTCCCGCCGTACCGTCGCGACCAGCTCCAGCCCGGCCCCCGCCAGCAGCGCGGCGACCTGCTCCGGCGTACGCCAGTGGCAGTCGAGGTCGATCTCGTGGCCGAAGCGCTCCGTGAGGTGGAGGCGGCCGGGCTCGTCGGCGGTCTGGAAGGCGAGCAGGGCGTGACCGCCGGGGCGCAGGACGCGGTGGAACTCGGCGAAGGCGGCCGGCAGGCGCTCGTCGGGGACATGGATCGTGGAGTAGAGGGCGAGGATGCCGCCCAGCGTGGCGTCCGGAAGATCCAGGGCGGTCATCGAACCCACATGGAAGCGCAGGCCGGGATGGGTTTCGCGGGCCAGGGCCACCATGGCGGGGGAGAGGTCCACGCCGAAGACCGGGACCCCGAGGCTGTGCAGGAGCGCGGTGACCCCGCCGGGGCCGCTGCCCAGGTCGGCGACCGGGTCCGGGCCGTTCGCCGAGACCAGTTCGGCGAAGGCCGTGATCAGGGTGCGGTCCAGGGGGTGCGTGAGCCCGGTCGGGTACCGGGCCGCGTAGTCCTTGGCGATCGCGTCGTACGAGGTCCGGGTGGGATGGAGGAACGTCTCCGTCGCGTCGGTCACGCGCCCGGACCCTATCGGGTGGCGGCGCTGCTCCGGTCCGGCTCCTGGACAGGCCGAGCAGGACTGTAGTGAGGCATGGTATCCGTGGAAGGAGAAACAGTGGTTTTACCCGTCAGAGTCCGCCACCATGCGTCCGCTGGTCAGATTTTCTCCCCTAACGGGCTGAACTTTTGTTGATCGAGGGGCAGTTGACCACCCGGGCGTCCTACCCTTCAGAGGGTGAAGCAATTGATGTCCCTAGAGTCCGAGGCCGGCCTCGCGGGGGATGTGCTCCCCGGCGCGCTGAGCGAAGCCCTGCACGCCGAACTCGTCGCCTTCCGCCGCGACTTGCACATGCACCCCGAGCTGGGCAACCAGGAGTTCCGTACGACAGCCGCGATCAAGGAGCGGCTGGAGCAGGCAGGGCTGAAGCCCCGCGTGCTCGGCAAGGGAACGGGACTCGTGTGCGACATCGGGCTCACCGAGGGTGAGCGGACGGCCGTACCGATGCTCGCCCTGCGCGCGGACATCGACGCCCTGCCTATCCCGGACACCAAGGCCGACTGCCCCTACCGCTCCACCGTGCCCGACCGGGCGCACGCCTGTGGACACGACGTGCACACGACCGTCGTGCTCGGGACCGGCCTCGTCCTCGCCGAACTGCACGGCAAGGGCCTGCTGCCCCGGCCCGTGCGGCTGATCTTCCAGGCCGCCGAGGAGGTGATGCCGGGCGGTGCCATGGACGCGATCGAGGACGGCGTGCTGGCGGGCGTGAGCCGGATTCTCGCCGTGCACTGCGACCCGCGCGTCGACGCCGGGCGGGTCGGGCTGCGGCACGGGCCGATCACCAGCGCGTGCGACCGGGTGGAGATCGCGCTCGACGGCCCCGGCGGGCACACCGCCCGGCCGCATCTGACCACCGACCTCGTCACCGCCGCCGCCCGCGTCGCCGTCGACGTGCCCGCGCTGGTGGCCCGCCGGGTCGACACCCGGGTCGGGCTGGCGCTGACCTGGGGCCGGATCGAGTCGGGCCACGCGCCGAACGTCATCCCGCAGCACGCCGAGCTGTCCGGCACCGTGCGCTGCCTGGACCTGGAGGCCTGGCGGGAGGCGCCCGACATCATCCACGCGGCCATCGACGAGGTCGCGACCATGCACCGCGCCAAGTCCGAGATCACCTACGTGCGCGGGGTGCCACCGGTCGTCAACGACAAGGAGTCCGCCGAACTGCTGCGCCGGGCGATGTCCGCGCGCCGGGGCCGTGAGTCCGTGGAGTCCACCGAGCAGAGCCTCGGCGGCGAGGACTTCTCCTGGTACCTGGAGCACGTCCCGGGCGCCATGGCCCGGCTCGGCGTCCGGCGCCCCGGCGAACGCACGGTCCGCGACCTGCACCAGGGCGATTTCGACGCCGACGAGCACGCGATCACGGTCGGCGTGGAGATGTTCACGGCAGCGGCCTTCCTGGACGCGAACGGCACCGAGGCCTGAGTCCTGGGCAGAGGGGGAATGAGTGAGAAGGGGTCTCTTCGGCGCCCCTTCTTACGTGTTCTTACTTATTCGACCGGCTGGCGCAACATCTCCGTAAGCCATTCGTGCACGCACCGCGACACCCCCGATCAAGGGCGCAGAGGGTGAGTTCAGATGCTGTTTGCCTCGAATCGATAACGGCTTCGAGAGGGGGTTTTTTGCGACATCTACGCGCGTTACGATGCCGCGAAGCCGACGCCGACGGGGCGTCCCGGCTGGAGCACCGGCAAGGTGCTCCCATCAAGCGCCGACACGGCGCTCAGGTCAGGTGAAGGAGCCTCCCGTGCGCCGGGTAGCCAAGCTTTCCGCTGCGTGTCTCGCGACCGCGGCACTCGCCGTGACTGCCACCGCGTGTGGCAGCACCTCCTCCGACAACGCCAGCTCCTCCTCCTCGGGCGGTGCCAAGGGCGGTATCAAGATCGGTCTCGCCTACGACGTCGGCGGCCGTGGTGACCGCTCCTTCAACGACTCCGCCGCGCGCGGTGCCGACAAGGCCGAGAAGGAGTTCGGCGGTTCCATCAAGGAACTGACCGCGAAGACCTCGGACACCCCCGCCGACCGCGTGCAGCGCCTCACGGACCTGGCCCAGGCCGGCTACAGCCCGATCGTCGCCGTCGGTTACACCTACGCGCCCGCCGTGCAGCAGGTGGCGAAGCAGTTCCCGAAGACCTCGTTCGGCCTCATCGACTCCGTGGTGCCCGGCGCCAACGTCAACAGCATCACCTTCACCGAGGAGGAGGGCTCCTACCTCGCCGGTGTGGCCGCCGCGCTGAAGACGAAGAAGGACTCGGTCGGCTTCATCGGCGGCGTCGACAGCCCGCTGATCAAGAAGTTCGAGGCGGGTTACGTCCAGGGCGTCCACGACACCAACCCGAAGATCAAGGTCGCCACCCAGTACCTGAGCCACGGCGCCGACACCTCCGGCTTCTCCAGCCCGGACAAGGGCCAGCAGGCCGCGCAGGGCATGCTCGACAACGGCGCCGACGTCATCTACACGGCCGCCGGCTCCTCCGGCAACGGCGCGATCGAGGCCGTGCACGGCGTCAAGGGCGCCTGGGCCATCGGCGTGGACTCCGACCAGTACAACATCCCGGGTCTCGCCCAGTACAAGAGCTCGATCCTGACCTCGATGGTCAAGAACGTCGACGTCGGTGTCTACGACTTCATCAAGTCCGTCAAGGACGGCAAGCCGCTGACCGGCAACAACGTCTACTCGCTCGCCAAGGGCGGCGTGTCGCTCGCCACGAGCGGCGGCTTCATCGCCGACATCCAGCCCAAGCTGGACGCCGCGAAGAAGAAGATCGTCGACGGTCAGATCAAGGTCAAGACCGACCCGTCCCAGAAGTGACCTGATCGGTCCGGCCGGTCCGTGTGACCGGCCGGACCGACCGGTCGCGGTATCGAGGCTCGGCGAGGGAACGTCGCCCCCACGACCCCCCGCCGAGCCATAACAATGTGTCAACTCTACGCGTGTAGCACGGAGTTGCCGCGCTAGCGTCGCCGACGCCTGCCACCTCCCCTATGCAGCCCCTTTCCCCGAGGAGAGTGCGCCATCAACGCGTCCAGCCCTCCCGCTGCCGTCGAACTGCGCGGCATCACCAAGCGTTTCCCCGGCGTCGTCGCCAACAAGGACATCGACATCACCGTCCGCACGGGCACCGTCCACGCCCTGTGCGGTGAGAACGGCGCCGGCAAGTCCACCCTGATGAAGATCCTCTACGGCATGCAGCAGCCGGACGAGGGCACCATCACGGTCAACGGCGAGCAGGTCGTCCTGCACAACCCCGGCGACGCCATCGCCCGCGGCATCGGCATGGTGCACCAGCACTTCATGCTCGCCGACAACCTCACCGTGCTGGAGAACGTCGCCCTCGGCGCGGAGAAGCTGTACGGCATCGGCGGCAGGGCCCGCGCCAAGATCAAGGAGATCTCCGACGCGTACGGCCTGAACGTCCGCCCGGACGTCCTCGTCGAGGAGCTCGGCGTCGCCGACCGCCAGCGCGTGGAGATCCTCAAGGTCCTCTACCGCGGCGCCAAGACCCTCATCCTCGACGAGCCCACCGCTGTGCTCGTGCCGCAGGAGGTCGACGCGCTCTTCGACAACCTGCGCGAGCTCAAGGCCGAGGGCCTCACCGTCATCTTCATCTCCCACAAGCTGGGCGAGGTGCTCTCCGTCGCCGACGAGATCACCGTCATCCGGCGCGGTACGACGGTCGGCACCGCCGAGCCGTCCACCACCACCCCCAAGCAGCTCGCCGAGCTGATGGTCGGCAGCGAGCTGCCCACCCCGGAGACCACGGAGTCCACGGTCACGGACGTCCCGATGCTCGATGTCGACGGCCTGCACCTGGCGCAGACCGACCTCGACGGCATCGAGCGCATCGTCCTGGACCAGGTCTCCTTCACCATCCACAAGGGCGAGGTCCTCGGCATCGCCGGCGTGGAGGGCAACGGCCAGTCCGAGCTGGTCGAGGCGATCATGGGCATGCGCGACCCCGACGCCGGCGTGATCACCCTCGACGCCGCCGACATCTCCCACGCCGCCACCCGCCGCCGCCGCGAGGCCGGCATCGGCTACATCCCCGAGGACCGCCACCGCCACGGCCTGCTCCTCGAAGCGCCGCTGTGGGAGAACCGCATCCTCGGCCACGTCACCGAGAAGCCCAACTCGAAGGGCGCACTCCTCGACATCAAGGCCGCCCGCGCCGACACCGAGCGGATCGTCGAGGCGTACGACGTCCGCACTCCCGGTATCGACGTCACCGCGGCCTCGCTGTCCGGCGGCAACCAGCAGAAGCTGATCGTCGGCCGTGAGATGAGCCACGCCCCCAAGCTGCTCATCGCCGCCCACCCCACCCGCGGCGTGGACGTCGGTGCCCAGGCCGCCATCTGGGACTACATCCGCGAGGCCCGCCGCGAGGGCCTGGCCGTGCTGCTGATCTCCGCGGACCTGGACGAGCTGATCGGGCTCTCCGACACCCTGCGGGTGATGTACCGCGGCCGTCTGGTCGCCGACGCCGACCCCGCCACGATCACCCCCGAGGAGCTGGGCTCCGCCATGACGGGTGCGGCCTCCGGCCACCTGGAGCACACAGAGGACGACGAGCGATGAACAAGCTGACCTCACGGATCGACAAGGAGCGGCTGCTCCTCGGCCTCGCCGCGCCGCTGCTGGCGGTCGTCGCCGCGCTCGTCGTCACCGCCCTGGTGATCCTCTCGACCGGCAAGAACCCCGGCCCCGCCTTCAACGACATGCTGACCTACGGCTTCGCCAGCGACAGCCAGGTCTACATCCTCAACAAGGCGACCACGTACTACCTCGCGGGTGTCTCGGTGGCCATCGGCTTCCGGATGAACCTGTTCAACATCGGTGTCGACGGCCAGTACCGGCTCGCCGCGTTCTTCGCCGCCGTCCTCGGCGGCGCGCTGACCGTCCCCGGCTGGCTCGCCATCCCGCTGATCCTGATCTGCGCCATGGCGACCGGCGCCCTGTGGGCGGCGATCGCCGGCATCCTCAAGGTGACCCGCGGCGTCAGCGAGGTCATCTCGACGATCATGCTGAACTCGATCGCCACCGCGATCATCGCCTACCTGCTGCAGCCCGGAAAGCTGGCCCAGCTCTACCAGGGCGGCACGGTCGTCGCCACCAAGCCGCTGCGGTCCTCGTCGCACTTCTTCAACATCAACACCGGCCCGTCCGGCGAGCTGTGGGGCTTCATCTTCATCGCCGCCGCCGTCGGCGTCGCGTACTGGTTCATCCTCGGCCGCACCCGCTTCGGCTACGACCTGCGCACCGTCGGCCAGTCCGAGAGCGCCGCCGCCGCGAGCGGTGTGTCGGTGAAGAAGATGATCGCCACCAGCATGATCATCTCGGGTGCGGTGGCCGGTCTGATCGGCATGCCGACCCTGCTCAACGACAGCTACCAGTTCAGCAGCGACTTCCCGACCGGCATCGGCTTCACCGGCATCGCCATCGCCCTGCTCGGCCGCAACAACCCGATCGGCATCGCCATCGGCGCCCTGCTGTGGGGCTTCCTGGAACGCACCACCAACCACTTGGAGTTCCAGGGCTACGACAAGGAGATCCTCGGCGTCATCCAGGGCGTCATCGTCCTGTGTGTCGTCATCGCCTACGAGGTCGTGCGCCGCTACGGCCTCAAGCGCCAGCAGCAGAAGGTCGGCGCCGAACTCGCGGCCCAGGCCGCCGCCGCGACGAAGAAGCAGGAGGTGGCGTAATGACTGCCACGATGACCGACACGCCGCCGCCCGCGGCGCCCAAGGCGGCGGGCGCGCCGCAGCGCTCGGGCCGCTCCGTCGGCCAGATCCTCATGATCGTCGCCGGCGGACTGCTGCTCCTCGCCGCCGTCCGCATGATCACCGGCTCGCAGGACCTCGACTCCGCCGGACAGGTCAGCGCCGCCCTCGGCCTCGCCGTGCCGATCGGCCTCGCCGGTCTCGCCGGTCTGTGGTCCGAGCGGGCCGGCGTGGTCAACATCGGCCTCGAAGGCATGATGATCCTCGGCACCTTCGGCGCCGGCTGGATCGGCTGGCAGACCAACCCCTGGCTCGGCCTGCTGATGGGCATCGCCTTCGGCGTCCTCGGCGGCCTGGTGCACGCCGTCGCCACCGTCACCTTCGGCGTCGACCACATCGTCTCCGGTGTCGCGATCAACCTCCTCGCGCTCGGCGCCACCCAGTACCTCGCCAAGCTGTTCTTCAACAACGGCGCGGCGGTCAACGCGGGCGGCAACCCCAAGCAGTCCCCGCCGGTGGCCGCGCTGCCCGACGTCACCGTGCCCGGCCTCTCCGACGCCCTGCAGTCGGTCGAGAGCCACCACTGGTTCCTGATCTCCGACCTCGCAGGCATCCTCGGCGGCCTGGTCACCCACCTGTCCGTCGTCACGGTCCTGGCCGCGCTGCTGTTCGCCGGCACCTGGTGGCTGCTGTGGCGCACCCCGTTCGGTCTGCGGCTGCGCTCCTGCGGCGAGAACCCGACCGCCGCGGAGTCGCTCGGCGTCAACGTGTACTCGTACAAGTACGCGGCCGTCGCCGTCTCCGGCGGCCTCGCCGGCCTCGGCGGCGCCTTCCTCGCCCTGGTCACCTCGCACACCTACCTGGAGGGCCAGACCGGTGGCCGCGGCTACATCGGCCTCGCGGCGATGATCTTCGGCAACTGGCGTCCGGGCGGCCTGGCGATGGGTGCCGGCCTGTTCGGCTACTCCGACGCGCTCCAGCTGCGCAACGGCGGTACGACCGTCCACGCGCTGCTGCTCCTGCTGGTGGTCCTGCTCGTGGCCCTGGCCGCCTGGAAGCTGTACCGCAAGGCGACGCTCCAGGGCGTGATCAGCCTCGCCGTGGCCGCGGTGATCCTGGTCTGGTACCTGGTCACCGACACGGTCCCGAGCGACTTCGTGGGCGCCACCCCGTACGTCGTCACACTGCTGGTGCTGTCCCTGTCGGCACAGCGCCTGCGGATGCCGAAGGCGGACGGCATGCGCTACCGGAAGGGCCAGGGCAAGTGACGGGCGCGGCCGGCGAGTTCGACTGGGAAGCCCTGCGGGTGGTGGCGCGCGAGGCGATGTCCCATGCGTACGCCCCCTACTCCGGCTACCCGGTCGGAGTGGCGGCCCGGGTCGACGACGGCCGCACGGTCACCGGCTGCAACGTGGAGAACGCCTCGTACGGGCTCAGCCTGTGCGCCGAGTGCGGTCTGGTCTCGGACCTTCAGCGCTCGGGCGGCGGCCGGCTGACGCACTTCACCTGCGTGGACGGCGAGGGCGCCCTGCTGGTCCCCTGCGGCCGCTGCCGCCAGCTCCTCTACGAGTTCGGCGGGCCGGGCCTCCTCCTGGACACCCCGGAGGGCGTCCTGTCCCTCTCCGAGATGCTGCCCCAGGCCTTCGGCCCGGCCCATCTCACCAAGTAACTCCCGTGTACGGCCCCCCTGATCCGCATCCGCGCAGGGGGGCCGCACACTTCGCACTTCTTTTGAAGGGAACGCCATGGCCATGGACGCCATCTCCGTTATCCGCACCAAGCGGGACCGGGGCGAGCTGACCGACGAGCAGATCGACTGGGTCATCGACGCGTACACGCGGGGCGAGGTCGCCGACGAGCAGATGTCCTCGCTGGCGATGGCGATCCTGCTCAACGGCATGGACCGCCGCGAGATCGCCCGCTGGACGGCGGCGATGATCGCGTCGGGCGAGCGCATGGACTTCTCGTCGCTGTCCCGCCCGACGGCGGACAAGCACTCCACGGGCGGTGTCGGCGACAAGATCACGCTGCCGCTGGCCCCGCTGGTCGCGGCCTGCGGCGCGGCGGTCCCGCAGCTCTCCGGCCGCGGTCTCGGCCACACGGGCGGCACCCTGGACAAACTGGAGTCGATCCCCGGCTGGCGCGCGCTGCTCTCGAACGAGGAGATGCTGTCCGTGCTGAACGGCGTGGGCGCGGTGATCTGCGCGGCGGGCGACGGCCTGGCCCCGGCGGACAAGAAGCTCTACGCACTGCGCGACGTCACCGGCACGGTGGAGGCGATCCCCCTGATCGCGTCCTCCATCATGTCGAAGAAGATCGCCGAGGGCACGGGCTCGCTGGTCCTGGACGTGAAGGTGGGCTCGGGTGCCTTCATGAAGACGCTCGCGGACGCCCGCGAGCTGGCCTCGACGATGGTCGGCCTCGGCACCGACCACGGCGTGCGGACGGTCGCGCTCCTGACGGACATGTCGACCCCGCTGGGCCTGACGGCGGGCAACGCCCTGGAGGTCCGCGAGTCGGTCGAGGTCCTGGCGGGCGGCGGCCCGGCGGACGTCGTGGAGCTGACGCTGGCCCTGGCCCGCGAGATGCTCGACGCGGCCGGCATCAAGGACGCCGACCCGGCGAAGGCCCTGGCCGACGGCTCGGCGATGGACGTCTGGCGCCGCATGATCGCGGCCCAGGGCGGCGACCCGGACGCCACGCTGCCCACGTCGAAGGAACAGCACGTCGTCAAGGCGCCGTCCTCGGGTGTCCTGACCCGCCTCGACGCCTACGACATCGGCGTCGCGGCCTGGCGCCTCGGTGCCGGCCGCGCCCGCAAGGAGGACCCGGTGCAGGCGGGCGCGGGCGTCGAGATGCACGCCAAGCCCGGCGACAAGATCCAGGAGGGCCAGCCCCTGCTGACCCTCCACACGGACACCCCCGAGCGCTTCGAGTACGCACTCCAGGCGGTGGCGGGCTCGTACGACATCGCCCCGGCCGGCACGGACTTCACGGCGTCGCCGGTGGTGCTGGAGCGTATCGCCTGACCTGGGGAATTCCCGTTCGGGGGAAGGGGATCGGCGGACCTGTGCCGGTCCCCTTCGGCGTGTGGCGCGCTCGTCACCCCAACACCGCTGCCACCCCCACCAGCACCGGCACCGACACGACCGTCGAGAGCAGGATCGACTCCCGGGCCAGGGATTCGGCCACCCGGTAGCGGCTGGCGTAGGTGAAGAGGTTCTGGGCGGCGGGGAGGGCCGACGTCACCACCACGTCCAGCAGCGGCGCCCCGTGCAGACCGAAGACGCCCCTCGCCAGTGCCCACGCCACGGCCGGTTGGCCCAGGGACTTCAACGCGACCGACAGCAGGACCAGTTGGCGGTCCCGGCCCCGGCCGGGGGCCGCGCCGCCGTGCAGTGACATGCCGAAGGTCAGCAGTGCGGCCGGGACGGACATGTTGCCGATCAGGGTGAGGGGGTCCAGGACCGGGCCGGGGACGCGCAGGCCTGCCGCCGACACCACCACGCCTGACAGGGAGCCGAGCGCTATCGGGTTGCGCAGCGGGGTCAGCAGGCGCTGCCACGGACTTCCCTTCTCGCCCGTGCCCGACAGGTCCAGGATCGTCAGGGCGATCGGGGTCACCAGGACCACCTGGAAGAGCAGCACCGGCGCCACCAGCGACGCGTCGCCCAGGACGTACGCCGCGATCGGGATGCCGAGGTTGCCCGAGTTGACGTAGCCGGAGCACAGGGCGCCGATCGTCGTGCGGCCCGCGCCCCACCGGCGCAGCACGCCGATCGCAGTGAACGTCCCGGCCACCGCCGCCGTGCTCAGCGCCGTCACCAGCAGACGGGAGGAGAAGAGGACCGACAGGTCGGCCTTCGCCAGCGTCGTGAAGAGGAGCGCGGGGCCCGCCACCGTGAAGGCCAGTCTCGTCAGGACGTCGATGCCCTGCTCACCGAGGGTGCCGCGGCGGCCGAGGCCGTAGCCCACCGCGATGACGATCGCGATCACCGCGAACCCGCTCAGTACCCCCTCCACAGGGCTAACCCTCAGGGGAAGAAGGTGCCCCGGTCAATGTGATCCACATCGACCTCCCGCCGTGCGCGATGATTTGCGACCACCCCGGCGGTCTACCGGTCGTGAATGCCAAGACACCCGCTGTGCTCGTGCTGTCCGGTGCCGTCAGCCGTGATCAGGTGCCGGGGTTGTGCGACGACCTGCGGGCGCTGCTGGCGGCGGCCGGTGTGCGGGTGGTCGTGTGTGATGTGGGCGGGCTCGGGGCCTCGGGGCTGGGTGCCGTCGATCTCCTGGCGCGGCTGGAGCTGACCGCCCGCCGGGCCGGCGGGCGGATACGGCTGCGGGATCCCGCCCCGGCGCTACTCGCCCTCCTCGATGTCGTCGGACTCCGCTTCCAGGTGGAGGGGCAGGCCGAAGAGGGGGAACCACCGCTGGGTGTCGAGGAAGCAGTGGAAACCGGTGATCCGGCCCTCTGAGATCTCCAGGATCTGCACCGCCCAGGGGCTGAACCCGCCCTTCTCCTCGTCCGGCTTGTAGTGCGCGAAGCCCGGCAGGCCGTTGGCCATGACCGGTCGCAGACGCGAGCCCGCGCAGGAGGCGCCGAGGGTGGTCATGAAGCCGGTGATGTCCGCCGTACCGCGCAGCCACAGGTCGAACGGCGGCATCGTCATGACGGCGTCCTCATGGAGCAGCGCGGTGAGCGCCGCCATGTCGTAGCCCTCGAAGGCCTTGACGTACCGTTCCAGGAGCTTTTGCTGCTCCTCGTCCAGCGGGTCGGACACCGCGCCCTCGGGGCCGGCGTCGGCGCGCTCCGCGAGCGTCGCCCGGGCCCGCTGGAGCGCGCTGTTGACCGAGGCGACCGAGGTGCCCAGCAGCTCGGCGACCTCGCTCGCCTTCCAGGCCAGCACCTCGCGCAGGATGAGCACCGCCCGCTGCTTGGGCGGCAGTTGCTGGAGCGCCGCCATGAACGCGAGCCGGATGGACTCCTTGGCGAGGGCCGCCTCCGCCGGATCCTGCACCTGCGGCAGCACCCGTGCGTCCGGCATCGGCTCCAGCCAGGTGTTCTCCGGGCGGGGGGAGAGCGCCGCCTGCGCCAGTGGGGTCGACTCCGTCAGGTCCATCGGCCTCGCCCGCTTGTTGCCCGCCGTCAGCATGTCCAGGCACACGTTCGTCGCGATCCGGTACAGCCACGAGCGCAGGGAGGAGCGGCCCTCGAACTTCTCGTAGCTACGCCAGGCCCGCACCAGGGTGTCCTGCACGGCGTCCTCGGCCTCGAAGGAGGAGCCGAGCATGCGGTAGCAGTATCCGGTCAGCTCGGTCCGGTGTTTCTCCAGTGCGACGTCCAGGTCCACCGTCGCCGTGCTGTCACCCATCGTCCACCCACCCCTGTGGCCGTCCCTGTTCGCGCGCCATCGCGCCCCAGCACTTCGGAAGCTACCGCAGCCCACTGACAATGGCCCCCGGAGTCCGAAAAAGCCCAGCTCAGACCAGTTGCTTCACGGACATGAGCAGATGGCGGTGCGCGGACCCGGTCCCGCCCGCGCCGAGCAGCACCCGCTGGCCCGCCCCCAGCATCTCCAGCCGCAGCCCGGGGCCCTCGAAGGAGTTGAGCGCGTCGAGCAGGTACGACGGGTTGAAGGCCACCGCGACCTCCTCGGCGCCGTTCAGGGCGACCGGCAGCCGCTGCGCCGCCACGTCGTCCCCGTATCCCGCCCGCACCAGCAGCGAGCCCTCGGCCGCCGAGAACTCCAGCCGCACCGGGCTGGTGCCGTCCGCCACCACGGCCACCCGGCGCACCGCCTCCGCGAGCGCCGCGCACTCCGCCTCGGCCACGGCCGCCCCCGCCACGTCGAACAGTGCCCCGTACCCCGGCAGCCGCCCCTCCAGCCGCCGCAGCACCGCGCGCGTGTCCCCGCCCTCGAAACCGACGGCCGCCGTGCCCTGCGCCGTGGCCGGGTCCAGCAGGATCCGCAGCGTGCCGCACTTCCCCAGCGCCCGCGCCACCTCCAGCAGTCGCCGCGCGGGCAGCAGCACCTCCACGGCCGCCGCGTCCGCGTCGGCCGGCCGCCAGGGCAGCGCGCGCACCGCGTACCGGTACCGGTCGGACGCCGACAGTGTCATCTCCCCGCCGTCGAGCCGCAGTTGGACCCCGGTGAGCACCGGCAGCGTGTCGTCGCGGCCCGCCGCCACCGCGACCTGGCCGGCGGCCGTCGCGAACGCGGCCGCGTCCACCTCGCCGTACGGCGCGGGCGCCGCCGACGGCGCCGGGTACTCCTCGTACGGCAGTGTCGACAGCCCGAAGCGGGTGCCGCCCGCCTCCACCGTGAACCGGTCGCCCTCCAGCGCGCAGCTCACCGGGCCGTCCGGCAGCACCCGGCAGATGTCCAGCAGCCGCCGCCCGAGGACCAGCACCCGGCCCGGCACCGCCACCTCGGCGTCGGCCCCGGCCCGTGCCGCCGTCTCGAAGTCGGACCCCGACACGGTGAGCCGCCCCGGCTCCGCGCTCAGCACCAGCCCGCCCAGCACCGGCACCGTCGTCCGCGCGGGCAGCGCCCGCCCCGCCCAGGCGACCGCCTCGGCCAGCTCCCCGCGCGCGATCCGGAATTCCATACGACAAACCCCCTGCTCAGTAGGCCGGTTGACCGAGGGCGGACGATATCCGCGCCCACTGACAACCGCCCCTGAGCAGGGGGTTCGGCGCATGCGACGTACGCGTCGCAGGAGGCGTACGAGGGGGCTCAGTGTGCGGCGGGCGCCGTCCGGGCCGCGACCCGGGCCGCCCGCGAGCCGGCGACGGTGATCGCGACGACACCGACGACCGCGAGGAGGCCCACCGTGACCGTGCCGCCCCAGCCGTCCGCGTGGAAGGCCGTCGCACCGACCGTGCTGCCGACGCTGGAGCCGATGTAGTACATCGACTGGTACAGGGCCGAGGCCTGCGCACGGCCCTGGGCGGCCGTCTTGCTGACCGCCGAGGACGCCACCGCGTGCCCCGCGAAGAAGCCCGCCGTGATCAGCACCAGACCCAGCAGCACCAGCGGCAGCGAGGGCGCGAGCGACAGCAGCAGACCGGCCGTCGTCGTACCGCCCGCCAGGTACAGCGCGCCCCGGCGGCCGAGGCGGCCCACCAGCCGGCCCGCCGTCGACGCGGACACCGTGCCCACCAGGTAGACCAGGAAGATCGAGCCGATGATGCCCTGCGGCAGCCCGAACGGCGCCTCCGTCAGGCGGTAGCCGATCACCGTGTAGACGCCGCCGAACACCGTCATGAACAGCGCGCCGATCGCGTACAGCCGGCGCAGCAGCGGGTTGGCGAGGTGGTCGCGGACCGTGCCGAGCAGGATCCGGGGCCGCAGCGAGCCCGCCGTGAAGTGCTTCGGGGCCGGCAGCAGCAGCCGGAAGGCGATCGCGCAGCCGACCGCGATCACGCCGATCACCGCGACGGCGACCCGCCAGCCCCACGCCTGGGCCACCCAGCCGGTGATGATCCGGCCGCTCATCCCGCCGACGCTGTTGCCCGCGACGAACAGGCCGATCGCCGTGACCAGCGCCTTCGGCCGGACCTCCTCGGCCAGATAGGCCTGCGCCGAGGCGGGCAGACCGGCCAGCGCCGCGCCCTGCACCGCCCGCAGCACGACCAGCACGCCGAGCGACGGCGCGAACGGCACCAGCAGACCGACGGCGACCGCGACGGCCAGCGAGCCCGTCATCACCGCGCGGCGCCCGAAGCGCTCCGACAGGGCGCTCATCGGCAGCACGAACAGCGCCAGTCCGCCGGTCGCGGCCGCCACCGTCCAGCTCGCGTCGCTCGCCGCGACCCCGAACTCGCCGGAGATCAGGGGCAGCAGGGCCTGTGTGGAGTACAGGAGCGCGAAGGTCGCGACACCGGCGAGGAAGAGGGCGAAGCTCATCCGGCGGTATCCGGGGCCGCCCGGGGTCAGCCGGGTGTCGACGGCGTAGTCGGAGGTGTCGAGGCGGGTGTCGGCGACGGGGACGGGCGAGGTGGCGACCACGGTGGTGGACGCCCCGGTACTGGCGGGAGACATACCCAGACCGTAGGGACGGCCCGCCTCATGCGTCCAATGCATGGAATCGTCATAATCGTTCCCATGGTGCATCAGCAGAGCTCACAGGGCCGCCTGTCACCGAACAGTGACACAGAAGACATGTCCGAGATGTCGAAGGTGCTCGCCCCCCGCCTCGCCTACTTCGCCGGCGTGGCCCGCACCGAGCACGTGACCCGGGCGGCGCACGAGATGAACGTCCCCCAGTCCACCCTCTCCCGCGCGATGGTCCGCCTGGAGCAGGACCTGGGCGTCGACCTCTTCGCCCGCCACGGCCGTACGGTCTCCCTCACCCCCGCCGGCCGCACCTTCCTGGCCTCGGTCGAACGCGCCCTCGCCGAGGTCGAGCGGGCCGCCGAGGAGGTCCGCGCCGACGCCGACCCGGCCACCGGCAAGGTCGCCTTCGGCTTTCTGCACACCATGGGCGCCGAGACCGTACCGGGCCTCCTGCACGCCTTCCGCGCCGACCACCCGCGCATCCGCTTCAGCCTGGTCCAGAACTACGGCGAGGCCATGCTGGAGCGGCTGCGCGCGGGTGAGCTGGACCTGTGCCTGACCTCCCCGGTCCCCGACGCCCCCGACCTGGTCGCCCGCCGCCTCGACGAGCAGAAACTCCGCCTGGTCGTCCCCGCCGACCACGCCCTGGCCACGCGCAGGCGCATCCGGCTGGCCGAGGCCGCCGAGGAGACCTTCGTCACCCTGGAACCCGGCTACGGCCTGCGCCGCATCACCGACGCCCTGTGCCGCGAGGCGGGTTTCCGGCCGAGGGTCGCCTTCGAGGGCGAGGAGGCGGAGACCCTGCGGGGCCTGGTGGCGGCCGGGCTGGGCGTCGCCCTCCTGCCCCCGCCGACCGTCCCGAGGCCGGGCGTCGTGGAACTGACGGTCACGGCCCCGAGGGCGGCGCGGGAGATCGGCGTGGCCTGGCTGGCGGACCGCCCGGACACCCCGCCGGTGGCCGCCTTCAAGAAGTTCCTGCTGTCGAGGAGGGGCAACCTGCTCCCCTGACGGGCCTACCGCTTCAACGACCTGCCGAACCCCGCCGCCAGCGGCATCCGCAACCCGATCGGCGGCGGCGCGGCCAGCGCGTCCTCGACGGGCCGGGACAGATGGTGTCCGTACAGCGCGCCCAGCATGAAGTCGACGGCGAGCCATCCGACCTCGTCCCGGTGCCCGGTCAACCCGTGGCCGTCGGAGTGCACTTCGAACCGGCACACCTGACGGTTCACCTTCTTCGCGCGCGCCGCGTACCGGAACGACAGCTCGGGATCGGTGCGTTGGTCGTTCGTGCCGTGCACGATCAGCACCCGCCGCCCCACGAGCTGCTTCACCGGCTCGGCGGGCGCCGCCACGTCGTCCTCCGGGAGCCAAGGTGCCATCGCCACCACGGAGTTGACCGCCTCGTGGCCGCCCGCCCGCAGTGCCGCACGGCCGCCCATGTCGACCCCGACCAGGCACACGGGAACGTCCCCGTAGCGCCGTACGACCTCGTCGACGGCCCACCGCGCGTCCGCCGCCAGATGTGCCTCGCTGCCGTTCCAGCCCCGGTAGCGGTACCGCACGCTGTGCACGGCCAGCCCCTCGGTCCGCCCCGCGCGCACGAACCGGCGGCCCAGCGAGCGCAGCGCGAGCGCCGCCCGCACGGGGGACGGCCGGCGGGCGGACACCTCCTCCCCGCCGGGGAGCAGCAGCACCGCTCCGCTCACCGCCGTCGGCTCCGGGCCGACTGCCTTTCCCAGCCCGGCCGTTCGGACCGGAGTCGCTTGCTGTCCCATGACAGAACAGTGTCAGAAGGGGTGGTGTACCAAACCCGTACGTGCGGTCACTGTTGCGTATCGGCGGGAAAGCGCCGGAAAAGTGCGGGGAAGGAGCCGTCGCGTTCACCCGGCCCTCTACGCGCGTAGGCGTTAGAGTGCGGAAATGACGAGCCAGACTGCACCGATCGGGGCCGTTCCGACGCCGGACCAGATCCGCCGGGCGCCCAAGGTTCTGCTGCACGATCATCTCGACGGCGGGCTCCGCCCCGGCACCGTCGTCGCCCTCGCCCAGGAGACCGGGTACGCGGAGCTCCCCGAGACCGACCCGGACAAGCTGGGCATCTGGTTCCACGAGGCCGCCGACTCCGGCTCGCTGGAACGGTATCTGGAGACGTTCCGGCACACCGTCGGCGTGATGCAGACCCGGGACGCGCTGGTCCGGGTCGCGCGGGAGTGCGCCGAGGACCTCGCCGAGGACGGGGTCGTCTACGCCGAGGTGCGGTACGCCCCCGAGCAGCACCTGGAGGCCGGTCTGACCCTCGAAGAGGTCGTCGAGGCGGTCAACGAGGGCTTCCGGCAGGGCGAACGGCTCGCCCGCCGGGGCGGCCGGCGGATCCGGGTCGGCGCGCTGCTGACCGCCATGCGGCACGCGGCCCGCTCCCTGGAGATCGCCGAACTCGCCAACCGCCACCGGGACTCCGGCGTCGTCGGCTTCGACATCGCCGGCGCGGAGGCGGGCCATCCGCCCACCCGGCACCTGGACGCCTTCGAGTACCTCAAGCGCGAGAACAACCACTTCACCATCCACGCCGGCGAGGCCTTCGGGCTGCCGTCCATCTGGCAGGCGCTCCAGTGGTGCGGCGCCGACCGGCTCGGGCACGGGGTGCGGATCATCGACGACATCGAGGTACGCGAGGACGGCTCGGTGCGGCTCGGCCGGCTGGCGTCGTACGTCCGGGACAAGCGGATCCCGCTGGAGCTGTGCCCGAGTTCCAACCTCCAGACCGGGGCCGCGTCGTCGTACGCCGAGCATCCGATCGGGCTGCTGCGCCGGCTGCACTTCCGGGCCACGGTGAACACGGACAACCGGCTGATGTCGCACACCAGCATGAGCCGGGAATTCGAGCATCTCGTCGAGGCATTCGGTTACACGCTCGACGATCTCCAGTGGTTCTCCGTCAATGCGATGAAATCCGCGTTCATTCCTTTCGATGAACGACTTGCGATGATCAATGACGTCGTCAAGCCCGGATATGCAGAACTGAAGTCCGAATGGCTGTTCCAGCAGACGGCTTCCACCAGGGGCTCTGCTCACTCGGAGGAGTGAGTGCGCCCGGCTTCCGGCATGAAATGCGGACGCGCTTTCACATAGTGTCCGCATTTCGGTGTTTGCGGCGTGCGGTTCGGCGTGTTTACGGTCGAGGACCGCTGGGATCTATTCCGATCTCCCGTCTCCGCATTCAAGGATGCATTCACGATGAAGCAGTCTGCTGCCAAGACTCTCGGTGTCGCCGCCCTCGGTGCCGCCTTCGCCGCCGTCGGTGCGGGCGCGGCCAACGCGGCCCCGGCCCTCCCGGAAACCGGCCAGGCCCAGCAGGCCGTCGGCTCCGTCACCCAGTCGCTGCCGGGTGCCGCCGCCGCGGCGCTGAGCCGGGGGCAGGGTGCCGTGGGCAACGCGGCGGCCGCCGCGCAGCCGGCCGCCCAGAACGCGCTCGCCAAGAGCCCGACCGCCCCGGCCGCCGGGCTGCTCGGCGGACTGCCGACGGCCCACACGGGCCTGCCCACGCGCGGGCTGCCGGTGAACGGCCTCCCGGTCACCTGACCCGACCCGATCCGGCCGACGGCCGGCACCACGCCGCTGGGGCGCCCCGGAGGACAACTCCGGGGCGCCCCAGCGGCGTTCGCGCGTCTACCAGGCGGTGCGGGACTTCTCCTCGGAGGGCAGCAGGATCCACAGGGCTATGTAGAGCAGGAACTGCGGGCCCGGGAGCAGACAGGAGAGCAGGAAGATCACCCGCATCGTCGTCGCGGAGGTGCCGAAGCGCCGGGCCAGTCCGGCGCACACGCCGCCGATCACGCGGCCGTGGGTGGGGCGGGCAAGGGCGGTCATCGCGGCTCCTCCGGGTCGTCGGCCCGCTGCCGGGCCGGTGGCCGGGGCCGCCCCGGTGGCGTCCCTCGACCTTCTTCCACGGTAGGGAGACGAAGGGGGCGAAGCGTCGCTCTACGGGGCGATCCCGACCCTGGGAATCGTCGGGGTGCGCCCCTGAGACAGCTCCTCCTGGAGCGTGCGGGGCCGCCGGGCCCCGGACTCGGCGCCCTCGCGCGCGTCCCGTGCGTCCCGCGCCGCACGGCGGCGCAGCCAGGCGCGGCCCGCCGGTACGACGGCCAGGTGGGCGAGGACGACGCCCGCGGTGTTCAGCAGCAGCGCGTCGACGTCCGCGACCCGGCCGGGCACCCCGGTCTGCAGCAGCGTGATGCCCAGGGAGATCAGGGCGCCCGCCGCCACCGTACGGACCAGGGAGGCGAGCGGGGAGACGGTCAGCCGGCCGTGCACCGCCGGCAGCAGCACGCCCAATGGGGCGAGCAGGGCGAGGCCCTCGCCGAGCCGCCGGGCCGCCTCCCGGCCGCCGAGCGCCAGGTCGGCGCGGATGCCGGCCAGCGGATGCACATTGGGGGGTGTCACCCAGGGGACGTCCAGCGGGCGCAGCGTCAGCCAGGCGACGAGAGCGAGGTGGGCGACGAGGAGGACACCTCCTGTCACCCTGATGCGGAACGCGGCGCTGCCGCCGAACGAGCCTTGACGCTGCACGACCCCCTAGACGCAGCCCCGGGCACGATCGGTTCCGCATCGGTTTCCCCGACGTGTCACCCGGAGCCGCTCCGCACCCCGGCGGCCCTAGTTCTCGGGCACCGCGCTCGACGGCGGCTGCGCGTTTCCCGGGCGGTTGCGGACGTCGTCCGTGCAGGCGTAGCGGCGGGGGGCGTCGGGGACCGGGCCGGCCAGGATGACCGAGCCGTCGCCCTCCGTCGCCGCCGAGTCGGACAGGGTGCAGACGACCTGGGCCAGGGCGTACGACGTCAGGTGCGCCGGAGGCGTGCTCAGCCGGAGCATGTCCTCGGGGTCTTTCGGGCCGGGGCCCGACACGCTCAGGCCGCCCGGGACGTACGTCGTGTAGCCCGCGGAGCGTTCGGCGGTGGAGGGTGACGCCGCCAGCTGGTCCAGCAGCCCCTGGGCCACGATCACCCGGCGCCGGGCGTCCGGGGTGCCGTCGGGCACGTCGACCGTCCGGTCGACCGTCACCAGGGACGCCCCGCAGAGCAGGAAGACCTGCACGGGCACACCCTGCGAGGACTGCGCGGACAGGTCCGGCCCGGCCAGCGAGCACGGCACCCGGGACGGCGCCGCCCCGAAGTCGGTCGGCACCTCCGTGGCCCGGATGCCGCAGCCGGAGAGCGCCAGACCCAGGAGGGGCAGCGCCAGCAGGCGGCGTGCGGCCCGGCTCTGTGCGGTCGCGCGTCGTACGGTCATGACCCCTCCCTTCCTGATCCCGGACTGTTCTTGTCGTTCTTGTCGTTCTCGTCGTTCCTGCCGGTCCCGGTGTCCTTCCCGCCCTCGTCGTCCGGCTCCTCCGTCAGCCGTGAGACGTCCCGTGGCAGCCGCAGGGTGAACACCGCCCCGCCGTCGGGCGAGTTGGCGGCCGTGATCCCGCCGCCGTGGATGTGGGCGTTCTCCATGGCGATGGACAGACCCAGCCCGCTGCCCTCGGACCGCGGACGCGAGGCGCTCGCCTTGTAGAAGCGGTCGAAGACGTGGGGCAGGACGTCCTCCGGGATGCCCGGACCGTGGTCACGCACCGCGATGACCACCTCGTCGTCCGCCGCCCGCACCGACACCCGCACCGGCGACCCGCCGTGCTTGAGCGCGTTGCCGATCAGGTTGGCGAGGATGACGTCCAGCCGGCGCGGGTCCAGCAGGGCGTGGATGCCGCGCTCCGCGTCCAGTTCGACGGCGTCCAGCCAGGCGCGGGCGTCGATGCAGGCGGTGATCTGGTCGGCGACGTCGACGTCGTCGAGGACCAGCCGGGCGGTGCCCGCGTCGAAGCGGGTGACCTCCATCAGGTTCTCGACCAGGTCGTTCAGGCGCCGCGTCTCGCTGACCACCAGCCGCACCGCCGGCTCGATCATCGGATCGATGCTCCCGGACTCGAACTCCAGCTCCTCCTCCAGCACCTCCGTGACGGCGGTGATGGCGGTCAGCGGTGTCCGCAGCTCATGGCTCATGTCGGCGACGAACCGGCGCGAGGACTCGTCCCGGGCGGCCATCTCCGCGACCCGCTGCTCCAGCGCCTCGGCCGCGTTGTTGAACGTCCGGGAGAGATCGGCGAGTTCGTCGGTGCCGGAGACCCGCAGCCGGGTGTCCAGCCTGCCCTCGCCCAGGCGCCGGGCGGCGACCCCGAGCCGGTGCACCGGCTTCAGCACGGTCGTCGCGGCGGCCTGCGCGAGCAGCGCGGCGCCGATCAGCGCGAGGCCCGTGGCGATGCCGAGCGACCAGGCCAGCGAGTTGAGGTCCTTGGCCTCCGGCTCCAGGGACTTCGCCATGTAGCCGGTCGGACCGCCGCCGATCACCCGCGTGCCGGCCACCAGGAACGGCGTGCCGTGCTGCACGACCCGCTGCCAGTACAGGTGGTACGGCTCCTTGTTGGCGTCCGACACCTTCTGCTGCTTGTTCACGGCGGCGCGCAGCGGCTTCGGCACGTCCTCCAGCGAGAAGCCGTTGATCCCGCCCGAGTTGCCGTACACCGTCCTGCCGCTCGCGTCCTGGCCGACCAGCAGCACGCTGAAGCTCTGGCTGCTGGTCGCCATCTGCCCGGCGGTGCGCTGGAGTTGGTCCTGCGAGGGGTGCGCCGGCAGCGCGCCCGCGCGGTTCTGCATCTCCTGGCGGAAGTCGCGCAGCACCGCGTCCTGGGCGCGGGTGAGCACCGCCTCCCGGTTCAGCCAGTACGCGATGCCGGACGCCGAGACGGCGGCCGTCAGGGCCACCAGCGCGAACACGACGACCAGCCGCAGCCGCAGACTGGTGAACCTGAGCCGCGCCAGACTCCTCGCCCGCCCCGCGGTCCAGCCGCGCAGCCCTCCTTGCCTGTCGGTCACTGAGGCGTGTCCAGGCGGTAGCCGACACCACGGACGGTACGGATCAGCGTCGGGGACGAGGGCACGTCCTCGACCTTGGCGCGCAGCCGCTGCACACAGGCGTCCACCAGGCGCGAGTCACCGAGGTAGTCGTGCTCCCACACCAGCCGCAGCAGCTGCTGGCGGGACAGCGCCTGACCGGGCCGCCGGCTCAGCTCCAGCAGCAGCCGCAGCTCGGTCGGGGTCAGCTGGAGGTCCTCGCCGTTCTTCGTCACGGTCATCGCCGAGCGGTCGATGATCAGGTTGCCGAAGGTCGCCGAGTCGCTGGACTCGCGCTCCCCGCGCCGCAGCACGGCCCGGATGCGGGCGTCCAGCACCCGGCCCTGTACGGGCTTGACGACATAGTCGTCGGCGCCGGACTCCAGCCCGACCACCACGTCGATGTCGTCGCTGCGCGCGGTCAGCAGGATGATCGGCAACTGGTCGGTGCGCCGGATCCGACGGCACACCTCGAAGCCGTCGATCCCGGGCAGCATCACATCCAGCACGATCAGGTCGGGCCGCTGCTCGCGCAACAGCTTCAGACCGTCCTCACCGCTGGCAGCGGTCGCCACCCGGTGGCCCTGGCGCGTCAGGGAGAGCTCCAGGGCCGTACGGATGGCGTCGTCGTCCTCGATCAGCAACAGGGAAGCCACGGGCTCATTCTGGCCCATGGACCCGCCGTCCTCCCACCTGCCCGCACCAGCCCTTCCCTACCGCCACGACATGTGCACTTCCTGTGACATCCCTGAGCAGGACCCCTGTGACAGGTCTGTGACAGTCGGCGGACACGGCCATGAAGTGCCCCCGGCAGAGTTTTCGTCACGGGCCAGGCGGCCGACCGGATCGGTCGCGAGCCGGCCCCGCAAGACCGAACCACCGGACGTCCACGACGGGGAGCGCGAGAT
Organism: Streptomyces sp. MUSC 14; assembly: GCF_001866675.1. Classification (NCBI taxonomy): domain Bacteria; kingdom Bacillati; phylum Actinomycetota; class Actinomycetes; order Kitasatosporales; family Streptomycetaceae; genus Streptomyces; species Streptomyces sp. MUSC 14. The sequence continues at coordinate 41,375 of NZ_MLYN01000005.1, read as the reverse complement.
GAACACGCTGCACAGCATGAGCACCAGCGCAGTGGTCACGCGTCTGCACGACGTGCATACGCACCGGTCCGGTTCCGAGAAGTCCGGTGCCGTGAGCGGGCGGGGGTGCGCTCGCGGCACCGGACGTCAGCACCCGGCGTACATGTCGGTGGTGGACACGCACACGGGGGACGGCTCGGGGGAGCGGCGTCGCTCGCTGACGGAGGCGGAGTTCACGGCCTACGTCCAGGAGCGCCGCGCCTCCCTGTACGCCACCGCCTACCACCTGACCGGCGACCGCTTCGAGGCCGAGGACCTGCTCCAGAGCGCGCTGTTCTCGACGTACAGGGCGTGGGACCGGATCAGCGACAAGGCGGCCGTCGGCGGCTATCTGCGCCGCACCATGACCAACCTGCACATCAGTGCCTGGCGGCGCCGCAAGCTCAACGAGTACCCGACCGAGGAACTGCCGGAGACGCCCTCTGACACGGACGCGATGCGCGGCACCGAACTGCGCGCGGTCCTGTGGCAGGCGCTCGCCCGGCTGCCCGAACTCCAGCGCACCATGCTGGTCCTGCGCTACTACGAGGGCCGCACGGACCCGGAGATCGCGGACATCCTCAACATCAGTGTCGGCACGGTGAAGTCCAGCATCTGGCGCTCGCTGCGCCGGCTGCGCGAGGACGAGGTCCTCAGCTTCGGCCGTGACGAGGAGAACGCCTTCGGCGAACTGGTCGCCTGAAGGCCGGGGTCACCGGGGGGTGGCCCGAGGGGGGGCAACGGGGGCCCCGTGGGACCACTGGGGGGTGGGCCCACGGGGGAGACAGGGAGGGGAAACGGGGGACACGGGGGAGTACGAGAAGCGGGACTGGAGGGCCGGGGGGCCTGTCCAGTCCCGCTTTCTTCGTCTCTGCTTCCGTACGGCGGTCAGGCCGCCGTCTGCTGCCGTACCTGCCGCCCCGCCGCGGCAGCGGTCAGCCGCCCCAGCGCCTCGTCACGGTCGCAGGCGTGTGCGCCCAGGGACACCTGGCGGGCGACGATCGAGCGCTCCGCGCGCATCAGCCGCCAGCCCCGGCGCAGCAGGAACGGCACCGACTTGCGGCCCTCCTTCAGATCGCGCAGGAAGCGTCGCCGGAAGGTGGTGAACGGGCCGCGGCTCAGGCACAGCGCGTCCGCGAGCACCCCCAGCTCCCGGCAGCGCTCGACGACCTCCGCCGCGAAGATGCCCTCGGCGATGAAGAGCGGGGTGCGGCCGATGCGCAGGGTTTCCTCGCCGGTACGGGCGCTGCGCGCGATGTCGTACACCGGCACCGGTGTCGAGCCCGTGGCGCACAGCCGGGTGATGGCCTCGACGGCGACGTCCGCGTCCCAGGACTGCGGGTGGTCCCAGTCGATGTCCGAACTCCCCTGCACCAGGGGCAGAGTCGGGTCGTCACCCTCCTTGTAGAAGTCGTCCAGGCGCAGCACGGGGAGCCCGGAACGGGCGGCGACGAGTGACTTGCCCGAGCCCGAGGGGCCGCACAGCAGCACGACACGGGCGGGGACCGGAGGATGAATGCTCACGGAACACCAGTTTGACGCATGGTGGGCCGCCTGCCGACCCCGCGGGTCGGCTTTTGAGCGTGACTCCCGCCTCAACTACCCTTCGTGTCGACACCATTACCCTGCGCACCGGAAGGTGGCACCAGCGATGGCCCGACAGAACTCCCCCCGACCGCCCGCCGCACCGCGTGCCCTGATCGCCCTCGCGGCCGCAGGGGCGGCCCTGGGCGCCGGCGCCGTCACGGCGCACGCGGAGTCGGCCGCGCCACTCGTGCAGGTGCCGTCGCACCCGACCTCCTTCGGCGACGCCGACCCCCAGGCGGGCCTCGCGGCGCTCGCGGCCACCGTCCCCTACGTCACGGGCCCGGTGGCCGGCCTCAAGCCCAACCCCCTGGCGGGCACGGGCGTCGATCCCCTGGACAACGCCGTGAGCACGCAGTTCGCCGACTTCCAGCCGGTCGGTACGCAGATGCTGACGGGGCCGGTGGCCGAGGCCCCGTCCCTCGGCAGCCTGCCGGGGGCGGGCCGGGTCCTGGCCGCGCCGGGTTTCTGAAAGCGCCGCGAAGAAGGGCGCGGTGCTGTGGCGATGTGTGACTCCGCCGCAGACCCGCGCCCCTCTTGGGTGACTCAGTAGGACGACCCCGACGCGCCGAGCGAGCCCGTCGGATGCCACACCGTCTTCGTCTCCAGGAACGCCGTCATCCGCTCGGTCCCCGGCATCTCGGCGTAATCCACAGCCTGTGGACGCAGGACCCGCTTCAGGTTGTCGGCCGCGGAGATCTCCAGCTCCTTGGCCAGTTCCCCGTCCGCACCGGCCAGGTCGATCGCGTTGACGTCCTGGTGCGCGGCCAGCGGGGCCGCGATCTCCGCCGTACGGCCGGACAGGACGTTGACCACGCCGCCCGGGACGTCGGAGGTGGCCAGGACCTCGCCCAGGGAGAGGGCGGGGAGCGGGGACTTCTCGCTCGCGATCACGACCGCGGTGTTGCCGGTGGCGATCACGGGGGCGAGGACCGACACCAGGCCCAGGAACGACGACTCCTGCGGGGCCAGGACGGCGACCACGCCGGTCGGCTCCGGGGAGGAGAGGTTGAAGAACGGGCCCGCGACCGGGTTGCTGCCGCCGATCACCTGGGCGATCTTGTCGGTCCAGCCCGCGTACCAGACCCAGCGGTCGATCGTGGCGTCCACGACCGCCGCCGCCTTCGACTTCGACAGGCCCTCGGCGTCGGCGACCTCGCGCACGAACTGCTCGCGGCGGCCCTCCAGCATCTCCGCGACGCGGTAGAGGACCTGGCCGCGGTTGTACGCCGTCGCGCCGGACCAGCCGCCGAACGCCTTGCGGGCGGCGACGACCGCGTCCCGGGCGTCCTTGCGGCTGGACTGCGGAGCGTTGGCCAGCCAGTTGCCCTTCGAGTCCGTCACCTCGTACACCCGGCCGCTCTCGGAACGCGGGAACTTCCCGCCGACGTACAGCTTGTAGGTCTTGAAGACGCTCAGACGCTCATTGGTGCGGTCAGACATCGAGGTAAGCCTCCAGGCCGTGGCGACCGCCCTCGCGGCCGAAGCCCGATTCCTTGTAACCGCCGAACGGCGAGGTCGGGTCGAACTTGTTGAACGTGTTGGACCAGATCACGCCCGCGCGGAGCTTGCCCGCCACCGCCAGGATCCGCGAGCCCTTCTCCGTCCAGATGCCCGCGGACAGGCCGTACTGGGTGTTGTTGGCCTTGGCGACGGCCTCGTCCGGGGTGCGGAAGGTGAGGACGGACAGCACCGGGCCGAAGATCTCGTCGCGGGCGATGGTGTGTGCCTGGGTGACGTTCGTGAAGAGCGTCGGGGCGAACCAGTAGCCGGAGGCGGGCAGTTCGCAGGCCGGGGACCAGCGCTCGGCGCCCTCCGCCTCGCCCTGCTCGGCCAGCGCGGTGATCCGGGCCAGCTGCTCGGCGGAGTTGATCGCGCCGATGTCGGTGTTCTTGTCCAGCGGGTCGCCGAGGCGGAGGGTCGACAGGCGGCGCTTCAGGGACTCCAGCAGCTCGTCCTGGACCGACTCCTGGACGAGGAGGCGGCTGCCCGCGCAGCAGACCTGGCCCTGGTTGAAGAAGATGCCGGTGACGATGCCCTCGACGGCCTGGTCGACCGGGGCGTCGTCGAAGACGATGTTGGCGCCCTTGCCGCCCAGTTCGAGGGTGAGCTTCTTCGACGTACCGGCGACGGTCCGCGCGATCTCCTTGCCGACGGCCGTCGAGCCGGTGAAGGCGACCTTGTCCACGCCCGGGTGCGCGACGAGGGCGGCCCCCGCGTCGCCGTAGCCGGGAAGGATGTTGACGACACCCTTCGGCAGGCCCGCCTGGCGGCAGATGTCCGCGAAGAACAGGGCCGAGAGGGGAGTGGTCTCCGCCGGCTTCAGGACGACCGTGTTGCCGGTCGCGAGGGCCGGGGCGATCTTCCACGCCAGCATCAGGAGGGGGAAGTTCCACGGGATGACCTGGCCCGCGACGCCGAGCGGCCGCGGGCTCGCGCCGCTGGGCCCATTTGTCGTCCTCCGGCCGAACCCGGCGTGGTCGAGCTTGTCGGCCCAGCCCGCGTAGTAGAAGAAGTGCGCGGCGACCAGCGGGAGGTCCGCGTCACGGGTCTCCTTGATCGGCTTGCCGTTGTCCAGCGTCTCCAGGACGGCCAGCTCGCGGCTGCGCTCCTGGATGATCCGGGCGATGCGGAACAGGTACTTGGCGCGCTCGGAGCCGGGCAGCGCCGACCACTTCTCGAACGCCTTGCGGGCGGCCTGCACGGCGCGGTCGACGTCCGCCTCGCCCGCCTGGGCGACCTCGGAGAGGACCTCTTCCGTCGACGGGCTGACCGTCTTGAAGACCTTGCCGTCGGCCGCCTCGGTGAACTCGCCGTCGATGAAGAGCCCGTAGGAAGGGGCGATGTCGACGACGGAGCGGGACTCGGGCGCCGGTGCGTACTCGAATACGGAAGCCATGTCGATCAGTCCACCGTCACGTAGTCGGGGCCGGAGTAGCGGCCGGTGGCCAGCTTCTGGCGCTGCATCAGCAGGTCGTTCAGGAGCGAGGAGGCGCCGAAGCGGAACCAGTGGTTGTCCAGCCAGTCCTCGCCCGCGGTCTCGTTGACCAGGACCAGGAACTTGACGGCGTCCTTGGTGGTGCGGATGCCGCCGGCCGGCTTCACGCCGACCTGGACGCCGGTCTGCGCACGGAAGTCCCGTACGGCCTCCAGCATCAGCAGGGTGTTGGCGGGGGTCGCGTTGACCGCCACCTTGCCCGTCGAGGTCTTGATGAAGTCGGCGCCGGCGAGCATGCCGAGCCAGGAGGCGCGGCGGATGTTGTCGTACGTCGACAGCTCGCCGGTCTCGAAGATGACCTTCAGCCGGGCGCTCGTGCCGCAGGCCTGCTTCACGGCGACGATCTCGTCGTACACCTTCAGGTACTTGCCGGCGAGGAACGCGCCCCGGTCGATGACCATGTCGATCTCGTCCGCGCCCGCGGCGACGGCGTCGCGCACGTCGGCCAGCTTCACGTCGAGCGCGGCGCGGCCGGCCGGGAAGGCGGTGGCGACCGAGGCGACCTTCACGGCGGAGCCGGCGACGGCCTCCTTGGCGACGGCCACCATGTCGGGGTAGACGCAGACGGCCGCCGTGGTCGGGGTCGTCCGGTCCGTCGGGTCGGGATGGACCGCCTTGGCGCCGAGCGCCCGGACCTTGCCCGGGGTGTCCGCGCCTTCCAGCGTCGTCAGGTCGACCATCGAGATGGCGAGGTCGATGGCGTACGCCTTCGCGGTGGTCTTGATGGAACGGGTGCCGAGAGACGCGGCCCGCGCCTCCAGGCCGACCGCGTCGACGCCGGGCAGCCCGTGCAGGAAGCGGCGCAGCGTGCTGTCGGACGCGGTGACGTCGGCGAGCGCGTGTGCTGGGGGAGCAGTAGTGGGCATGGTCACCAGACGAGCATATCTACGCGCGTAGCGGATGTATACCCCCGGGAGGCCCTGTGCTGCTCATCTCTCGTTCGGAGGTCACGGATGAGCGCCGGTGCCGGGGTGCGTGGGCCCCTGCCGGGGATGTCGTGCAGAATCGGGGCCATGACGACCCCGGACCACCAGCCACCCGCGTCCCTCGCCGTGAAGGACCGGGTCTACCGCTCGCCGATGGCGCTCGTGGGCGGCGTGCTGCTGCTCGCCGTCATCCTCTGGCTGGGCTTCGACGCCCTGTTCCAGGGACACGGCCGCGCGCCGTGGCTGGCGCTCGCCGGGATGATCCTGGTCGTGCCGCTGGTGGTCGCGTTCACGCTGCGCCCGGCCGTCTACGCCGGCGAGGACCGGATGCGGATCCGCAACCCCTTCCGCGTGATCAGCCTGCCCTGGGGCGAGATCGCCTCCCTGCGCTCCGGCTACTCCAACGAGGTCGTCGTGAAGGCGGGCGGCAAGTACCAGCTGTGGGCGCTGCCCGTCTCGCTGCGGGGCCGCAAGAAGGCGGAGATGCGCAAGGCGCGGGCGGCGGCGGACGCGGCCCGCGGCGACGAGCCCGGGCGGCGCGGCCTCGGCGGACTGGGCGGCTTCGGCGGCTTCGGTGCCGTCGGCGGCGGCGCCACCCCGGCCGGCCCGGCCCGCGCGGAGTCCGACCAGGCCATGGACGAGCTGCGCGAACTGCTGGACCGGCGCGGCGCGGCGGAGTCGGCGCAGGGCGAGATCACCGTGCGCTGGGCCTACGAGGTGGCCGCGCCTGCGGTGGCGGGCGCGATCCTGCTGGCGATCCTGCTGGCGACGGGCTGAGGCGGCGTCTTGCGGGGCGGCGCGCTGCGGTGCGGCGCGACGAGGTGACGAGGTGACGTGACGAGGTGGGGTGCCCGGCCTGGCGCACCCCACCTCGTCACGTCGGCACACCGGTGCCGTACCGGCGTCTGCCGTACGGCTCAGATACCCGCCGCCGCCGACAGGTCCCGCTTGATCGCCGCGAGGAGGTCCGTCGCGCGGGTGTGGGCGGCCGGGAGGGCGGCGTGGTCCGGGGCCGGGACCACGACCTCCAGGTAGCACTTCAGCTTCGGTTCGGTGCCGCTCGGGCGGACGATCACGCGGGCGCCGTCGAGCGTGTAGCGCAGGCCGTCGGTGGGGGGCAGCTCGGCCGTGCCGCGGGTCAGGTCCTCGGCCTCGGTGATGGCCAGGCCCGCCAGCTCGGTAGGCGGCTGTTCGCGCAGCCGGCGCATGGCGTCGGCGATCAGGGAGAGGTCCTGGACGCGGACCGAGAGCTGGTCGGTGGCGTGCAGGCCGTGCTCGACGGCGAGGTCGTCGAGGAGGTCGAGGAGGGTGCGGCCGTCCTCCTTGAGGACCGAGGCCAGCTCCGTGATCAGGAGGGCCGCCGTGATGCCGTCCTTGTCGCGCACGCCCTCGGGGTCCACGCAGTAGCCGAGGGCCTCCTCGTAGCCGTAGCGCAGGCCGTCGACGCGGGCGATCCACTTGAAGCCGGTCAGGGTCTCCACGTAGGGCAGGCCCGCCTTCTCGGCGATGCGGCCGAGCAGGGAGGAGGAGACGATCGACTCGGCGAACACGCCGGTCGCGCCCCGGCGGACCAGGTGCGCGGCGAGCAGCGCGCCGACCTCGTCGCCGCGCAGCATCCGCCAGTCGGCGCCGTCCCGCACGGCGACGGCACAGCGGTCGGCGTCGGGGTCGTTGGCGATGATCAGGTCCGGGCGGGTGGCGCGGGCCTGCGCGAACGACAGGTCCATCGCGCCCGGCTCCTCCGGGTTGGGGAACGCGACCGTCGGGAAGTCGGGGTCGGGCTCGGCCTGCTCGGCGACCAGCACCGGCTCGGGGAAGCCGGCGCGGGCGAACGCGGCCAGCAGGACGTCCTTGCCGACGCCGTGCATCGCCGTGTAGACGGTGCGGGCGGTGCGGGGGGAGCCGGGGGCCAGCACGGCGTCCGTACGGGCCAGGTACGCCTCCAGGACCGACTCGTCCAGGGTCTGCCATCCGGACTCCGGGCGCGGTACGTCGTCGAGGCGCGCGATCGCGTCGATCTCGGCGGCGATCTCCGCGTCGGCGGGCGGCACGATCTGGGAGCCGTCGCCGAGGTACACCTTGTAGCCGTTGTCCCGGGGCGGGTTGTGGCTGGCGGTGACCTCCACGCCCGCGACCGCGCCGAGGTGCCGTATCGCGAAGGCGAGCACGGGGGTGGGCAGCGGGCGGGGGAGCACGGCGGCGCGCAGGCCGGCGCCGGTCATCACGGCGGCGGTGTCGCGCGCGAAGTCGGCGGACTTGTGGCGGGCGTCGTAGCCGACGACGACCAGACCCCCGGTCCCGCCGTTCTTCGTCAGGTACGCGGCGAGGCCGGCGGCGGCCCGGATGACGACGCTGCGGTTCATGCGCATCGGACCGGCGCCGAGTTCGCCGCGCAGACCTGCGGTGCCGAACTGGAGGGTGCCGGAGAACCGGGCCGACAGTTCCGTGACATCACCGGCGTCGATCAGCTTGGCGAGTTCGTCGCGGGTCTCCTGGTCCGGGTCCTCGGCGAGCCATGCGCTGGCCTTGGCGATGAGATCGTCGTGCACCTTGGGATCAACCTCTCCTGTGTTTACCTGGGCCACTGGGGGCTCCGCCCCCAGACCCCCGTTTCCCACCGGCCCACCCGACTCGGTCGGCTGGAAAGCGAGCGGACGGGCTCGGCGGCGCTTACAGCTTGCCCAGTACCTGGCCCAGCAGCTGGCCCATCCGCGCGGCGGAGTCGCGGCCCGCCTGGAGGACCTCCTCGTGGTTGAGGGGCTCGCCGGTCATGCCCGCGGCCAGGTTGGTGACCAGGGAGATACCCAGCACCTCGGCGCCGGCCTCGCGGGCGGCGATGGCCTCCAGGACCGTGGACATGCCGACCAGGTCCGCGCCGATGACGCGGGCCATGCGGATCTCGGCCGGGGTCTCGTAGTGCGGGCCGGGGAACTGCGCGTAGACGCCCTCCTCCAGAGAGGGGTCGATCTCCTTGCACAGGGCGCGCAGCCGCGGGGAGTAGAGGTCCGTCAGGTCGACGAAGTTGGCGCCGACGATCGGGGAGGTGGCCGTGAGGTTGATGTGGTCGCTGATCAGGACCGGCTGGCCGGGGCGCATGCCCTCGCGCAGGCCGCCGCAGCCGTTGGTGAGGACGATGGTCTTGCAGCCGGCGGCCACCGCGGTGCGGACGCCGTGGGCGACGGCGGCGACGCCACGGCCCTCGTAGTAGTGCGTGCGGCCCAGGAAGACCAGCGCGCGCTTGTCACCGAAGGAGTACGAGCGGATCTTGCCGCCGTGCCCCTGGACGGCCGGCGGCGGGAAGCCGGGCAGCTCGGTGACCTGGAACTCGGCGTCGGGTGCGCCCAGGGCGTCGACGGCCGGAGCCCAGCCGGAGCCCATCACGAGGGCGACGTCGTGGGTCTCGGCGCCGGTGAGTTCGCGCAGGCGCGCGGCGGCGGCGTCGGCGGCGGCGTACGGGTCGCCCTGGATGTCGTCCGGAAGGAGAGATGCGTTCACGTCGTCGAGGGTAGCCGCTCTTCGCCTACGCGCGTAGATGACAGACCTCACGGGATCGCGATCGTTGCCTTGTCGTTTCCGACGAAGCGGGACCCGAGGCGCTCCCGGTGCTCAGCAGGGGCGCTTGCGCAGCTCCATCACATAGTCATGCGGGGCGCCCGCCGACTCCGCCGCGTCGGCGATCTCGCCCAGGTAGCGCGCCGAGGGGAGTCCGCCCTCGTAGCCGTCGAGGACGTACGTCCAGGCCGGTTCCTCGCCGTCCAGGGTGTGCACGCGCACGCGCGCGCGGCGGTAGATGCCGAGACCCACGCCCACCCAGCGGTCGAGGGACTCCTCGTCCAGGGGGGCGATGTCGTAGAGGCCGACGAAGACCTGCGCCAGCGGGTCCTCGACGATCGTCGCCAGTGCGCCCTCCCAGCCCAGCTGCTCGCCGCCGAACGTCAGCCGCCAGCCGTTCAGCCAGCCGGTGGCGCGCAGCGGGGAGTGCGGTGCGCGGCGCGACATCAGCCGAGCGTCGAGGTTGCCGGCGTACGCGGCATAGAGCGACATGGAGAGAGGGTACGGCAGCCCCCGGCGCGCGGACCTCCCTTCGCTCCTGTCCCGGAAGGCCTGCCGCGGCACTCACGTCCGCCCCCGGGCAATAGCACCTTGAAGCGTGCGGGACAATGGGGTACGTGACTCGGATCGTGATCATCGGTGGCGGACCCGGCGGATACGAAGCGGCGCTGGTGGCCGCTCAGCTCGGCGCGGAGGTGACCGTCGTCGACTGCGACGGTCTGGGCGGAGCGTCGGTGCTGACCGACTGCGTGCCGTCGAAGACTCTCATCGCGACGGCGGAGGTCATGACGACCTTCGACTCGTCGTACGAAGAGCTCGGCATCATCGTCGCCGACGACACCCCGCCGCTGGAGCAGGCCGCCCGGGTGGTCGGCGTGGACCTCGGGAAGGTCAACCGCCGGGTGAAGCGGCTGGCCCTCGCCCAGTCGCACGACATCACCGCCTCCGTCACGCGGGCCGGCGCCCGGGTGCTGCGCGGGCGCGGCCGGCTGGAGGGCATGCAGAACCTCGACGGGTCCCGCAAGGTCGTCGTCACCGCCGCCGACGGCACCGAGGAGACCCTGACCGCCGACGCCGTCCTCATCGCGACCGGCGGTCATCCGCGCGAGCTGCCCGACGCCCAGCCCGACGGCGAGCGCATCCTCAACTGGACCCAGGTGTACGACCTGACCGAGCTGCCCGAGGAGCTCATCGTGGTCGGCTCCGGTGTGACCGGCGCCGAGTTCGCCGGCGCGTACCAGGCGCTGGGGTCCAAGGTCACGCTCGTGTCGTCCCGCGACCGCGTGCTGCCGGGTGAGGACCCGGACGCCGCCGCCGTGCTGGAGGACGTCTTCCGGCGCCGTGGCATGAACGTCATGGCCCGTTCCCGCGCGCAGTCCGCCAAGCGCGTCGGCGACCGGGTCGAGGTGACGCTCGCCGACGGGCGCGTCATCAGCGGCACGCACTGCCTGATGGCGGTCGGCGCCATTCCGAACAGCGCCGGGCTGGGGCTGGAGGAGGCGGGCGTCAAGCTGCGCGAGTCCGGTCACATCTGGACCGACAAGGTCTCGCGTACGACCGCTCCGGGCGTCTACGCGGCCGGTGACGTGACGGGCATCTTCGCGCTCGCGTCCGTCGCCGCCATGCAGGGACGTATCGCCATGTACCACTTCCTCGGCGACGCGGTGACCCCGCTGAACCTGAAGACGGTCTCCTCCAACGTCTTCACCGACCCCGAGATCGCGACCGTCGGCTACTCGCAGGCGGACGTGGACGCGGGCAAGATCGACGCCCGGGTGGTGAAGCTGCCGCTGCTGCGCAACCCGCGCGCGAAGATGCAGGGCATCCGGGACGGCTTCGTCAAGATCTTCTGCCGGCCGGGCACGGGCATCGTCGTGGGCGGTGTGGTCGTGGCGCCCCGCGCCTCGGAACTGATCCACCCCATCTCGATCGCCGTCGACAACAATCTGACGGTCGAACAGATCGCGAACGCGTTCACCGTGTACCCCTCCCTTTCGGGGTCGATCGCGGAGGTGGCGCGGCAGCTCCACGGCCGCAAGGCGAGCGCCGAGGCCTGACGGCGGACCCGGACTCCCCGCTGGTCACGGGGAGTTGCCGCGAGTGCGCACGGCATAGTCGGGGCGGATAGGTGCTATACCACTTCCCGCCCCACCATGCGAACAACTTCTGTTATTCGGCGCAAACTGCTGAAAGCAGACGGTCGCTGGGGTTACTGTCAGTTTCGTGTTCGCTGCTGAACGTCGCCAATTGATTCTCGAAATGGTGCGAGCGAACGGTGCCGTGTCGCTCCGTGAGCTCGCCCGCGTCGTCCAGACCTCCGAAGTGACCGTACGGCGGGACGTGCGGGCACTGGAGGCAGAAGGACTCCTCGACCGCCGGCACGGCGGTGCGGTACTGCCGGGTGGGTTCACACGCGAGTCGGGCTTCCCCCAGAAGTCCCATCTCGCGACCGCCGAGAAGACGGCCATCGCCGATCTCGCCGCGGGCCTCGTCGAAGAAGGCGAGGCCATCGTCGTCGGGGCCGGTACGACCACACAGGAGCTGGCCCGCCGGCTCGCCCGGGTACCGGGGCTGACCGTGGTCACCAACTCCCTGTTGGTCGCCCAGGCGTTGGCCCATGCCAACCGGGTGGAGGTCGTGATGACCGGCGGAACCCTGCGCGGCTCCAACTACGCCCTCGTCGGCTCCGGCGCCGAACAGTCCCTCCAGGGGCTGCGGGTGTCCAAGGCCTTCCTCTCCGGAAGCGGTCTGACCGCCGAACGCGGCCTGTCCACCTCCAACATGCTCTCGGCGTCCGTCGACCGGGCGCTCGTCCAGGCCGCCGCCGAGGTCGTGGTCCTCGCCGACCACACCAAGCTCGGCACGGACACCATGTTCCAGACCGTGCCGACGGACCTCATCACCCGCCTGGTCACCGACGAGCCCCCACCCCACGACGACCGCGCATCGACCGAGTTGCAGGCCCTTGCCGACCAAGGGGTGCAGATCGCCGTGGCCGGGGCGAGTGGAAACCCGGGGGGTGAACAGGTCCCGGCGACCCGCCGCGCTCCCCTGCCGGGGCCGCGCAGGGGGCACATGCCGCTCCGCTCGGGCGCGGGAATGGGGGAACCGACGGGCGCCGAGCGGGGGCGCGTCGCGGACATGAGGCGGCGTTAGGGGGTGTCGTTCGGATCATGCCAGCGTCGCGGGGTCTGGCACGCACTCCCCCAGAGGGGGCACCCCCAGCGGCGTTGTCGTCACTCGCCGACTCCCCCACGACCCCGCTCGGGTCGGCCAGGAAGCGCCGTTCCTCACGGCCGGCCTGATCCAAACGACACCCCCTAGCCTCTCGGCTAGGCCGGGTTCTCCGCCCAGCTGAAACGAAACGCCCGGCGGACCCGCCGAAGCGGGGCCGCCGGGCGTCTCGTCGACGGTGCGGTCAGTCCTTGATCTCGCAGATCGCCGCGCCCGAGGTGACCGAGGCGCCGACCTCGGCGGCGAGGCCCTTGACGGTGCCCGCCTTGTGGGCGTTCAGGGGCTGCTCCATCTTCATGGCTTCCAGGACGACGATCAGGTCGCCCTCCTGGACCTCCTGGCCCTCCTCGACCGCGATCTTGACGATCGTGCCCTGCATCGGGGACGCGAGGGTGTCGCCGGAGGCCACCGGGCCGGACTTCTTGGCCGCGCGGCGCTTGGGCTTGGCGCCCGCCGCGAGGCCGGTACGGGCCAGGGACATGCCGAGCGACGAGGGGAGGGAGACCTCCAGGCGCTTGCCGCCCACCTCGACGACGACCGTCTCACGGCCGGACTCCTCCTCCGCCTCGGCGTCGGCCGGGGCGGCGAAGGGCTTGATCTCGTTGACGAACTCGGTCTCGATCCAGCGGGTGTGGACCCTGAACGGGTCTGCGGAGCCGGTGAGTTCGGGGGCGAAGGCAGGGTCCTTGACCACCGCGCGGTGGAAGGGGATCGCCGTCGCCATGCCCTCGATCTGGAACTCGGCCAGGGCGCGGGCGGCCCGCTCAAGGGCCTCCTCGCGGGTACGGCCCGTCACGATCAGCTTGGCCAGCAGGGAGTCCCACGCCGGGCCGATGACCGAGCCGGCCTCGACGCCCGCGTCCAGGCGGACACCGGGGCCGGACGGCGCGTCGAACCTCGTCACCGTGCCGGGGGCCGGGAGGAAGCCCCGGCCCGGGTCCTCGCCGTTGATGCGGAACTCGAAGGAGTGGCCGCGCAGGGCCGGGTCGTCGTACCCCAGCTCCTCGCCGTCGGCGATGCGGAACATCTCGCGGACCAGGTCGATGCCGGCGACCTCCTCGGTCACCGGGTGCTCCACCTGGAGCCGGGTGTTGACCTCCAGGAAGGAGATCGTGCCGTCCTGGCCGACCAGGAACTCGCAGGTGCCCGCGCCCTCGTAGCTGGCCTCCTTCAGGATGGCCTTCGAGGCGCGGTACAGCTCGGCGACCTGCTCGTCGCTCAGGAACGGCGCCGGGGCCTCCTCGACCAGCTTCTGGTGCCGGCGCTGGAGCGAGCAGTCACGCGTCGAGACGACGACCACGTTGCCGTGCTTGTCCGCCAGGCACTGGGTCTCCACGTGGCGGGGGCGGTCCAGGTAACGCTCGACGAAGCACTCGCCGCGGCCGAAGGCGGCGACCGCCTCGCGCACCGCCGACTCGTACAGCTCCGGGACCTCTTCCAGGGTCCGGGCGACCTTCAGACCGCGGCCGCCGCCACCGAAGGCCGCCTTGATCGCGATCGGCAGGCCGTGCTCCTCGGCGAAGGCCACGACCTCCTCGGCGCCCGAGACGGGGTCCGGGGTGCCGGCCACCAAGGGCGCGCCGGCGCGCTGGGCGATGTGGCGGGCCGCCACCTTGTCGCCCAGGTCGCGGATGGCCTGCGGCGGCGGGCCGATCCAGGTCAGGCCCGCGTCCAGCACCGCCTGGGCGAACTCGGCGTTCTCCGAGAGAAAGCCGTAGCCGGGGTGGATGGCGTCGGCGCCGGACTCGCGCGCCGCGTTCAGGACCTTCTGGATGTCCAGGTAGCTGGTGGCCGGGGTGTCACCGCCCAGGGCGAACGCCTCATCCGCGGCGCGGACATGCAGAGCGTCCCGGTCCGGGTCGGCGTAGACGGCCACGCTCGCGATTCCGGCGTCCTGGCAGGCCCGGGCCACGCGGACAGCGATTTCGCCACGGTTGGCGATGAGCACCTTGCGCACGATTGAGGCTCCCTCCTTGAAACAAGCCGAGTTTAGGGACTGCCGACACGGCACTTCGACCCGTCCCCAATGGTGAGCTTGCCCACACGGAGCGTGATTCGAGGCCCGCTCGACCGCGAAACCCCTTGTCGCGCCACAGCACGCAGGGCTCCTCCCGGAAACCCTAGCCCTGTCATGTGGTCAAGGTCTCTGTGAGAGCGTGCTGCGCCCCACTCCGTTTCTTTGTCGAGTCCCTACGAATGGCCCAATGATTCTTTGCTGGCGCGCGAACCCTTGTCCCCCGGTTTACCCGTTAGTAGCGTTCGCGATGTACCGAACGTACCTGGGGTAACTGGAACGCTGGCACGAGAGTGGGTGGATCCGCGGTGGTGCGCAGGCCTGTGGCGTGGGTCGTGGCGGTCGTCCTTCTGGCGGAGGCGGTCTTCATCGCGGCGCTGAACTGGTTCCTGGGAATCGTCGTCGACCGGCAGGACATGTCCCTGGCCGGTCTCGACCCGTCGACGATGGCGACGTCCTCGAAGGTCGGCGGCGTCGTCTTCGGCCTCTACTTCGCGTTGTGCGCCCTGGTGGCCGTCCTGGTGGCGATACGCGACCGCGCGCCCGCGGGATTCGGCCGGGTCGTGCTCGTCAGCGCCGCGGTCGTGCACGGCCTGCTGGGGGCGTTCGCCTGGGGCCTGGTCGGCTGGACGGCGTTCCTGTTCATGGTGGTCGTGCTCGGACTCATCGTCCTGCTGCTGATGACGTACGACCGTGACGGCGGGGTGCAGCCGGGCGCCTCCGGCGGCGGGGCGGGTGCGGGCGGGGAGCCCGCGGCCGCCGGTGCGCCGGGCGCGGCCGCGGCCCCGGGAGCGGCGGCCGTCCCGGCTCCGCGCACGCCCCCCGGCGAACCCCAGGACGGGGACGGGGACCCGCAGGACTCCGTGCCCGCTCAGCTCGTCATCCGGCCGGTGCCCACAACTCCGTGATGCCGACGCCCAGTTCGGCCAGCAGCTTGCGCACCAGGGGCAGGCTGATGCCGATCACGTTGCCGTGGTCGCCGTCGATGCCCTCGATGAACGGCGCCGAACGGCCGTCCAGGGTGAAGGCCCCGGCGACGTGGAGGGGCTCGCCGGAGGCGACGTACGCGGCGATCTCGTCGTCCGAGGGCTCGCCGAAGCGCACGACGGTGGAGGCGACCGCGGCGGCGTACCGGTTGGCCTCCGTGTCCCAGACGCAGTGTCCGGTCTGCAGGGTGCCGGCCCGGCCGCGCATCGCCTTCCAGCGGGCGGTGGCCTCCTCGGCGTCGGCGGGCTTGCCGAGGGCCTGGCCGTCCAGCTCCAGCACCGAGTCGCAGCCGATCACCAGGGCGCCGTGCACCTCCGGCTTCGCCGCCACGACCGAGGCCTTCGCCTCGGCGAGGGCGAGGGCCAGCTCGGCCGGGGTGGGGGCGGTGACGGCGTCCTCGTCGACCCCGCTGACGATCACCTCGGGTTCGAGGCCGGCCTGACGCAGGAGGCCCAGGCGGGCGGGGGACTTCGACGCGAGGATGAGTCGCCTGCGGCGCGTTGCGGTCATGGGGCCAGATTACTCACCTCAGGCCGATCACCAGCATCGCGAGGATCATCGCCACGGCCATGAAGAGACCGAGCCGCCGGAGCATGTCCTGCGCTTCGCGCAGCTCCTCCGGCGGCTCGTCTTCAGGGTCTGACCAGAGCACTCGTCCAGCGTGCGGTGCGGTACGGGCCGGGCGCCTGAGTACGGCTACTCAAGTTGGCGCCCGGTGTCGTCCGCCGGCAGGTCAGGCCGGCCAGTACGTGCGCGTCCAGCTCGCCGGGCCCGGGTCCGGGACGCGCCGGACCGCGATCCGGCCCGGGTCGGACCACGCGTCCCTCGGGCCGCTCGCGCCGGGCGGCGTTGTCGCTGCCACCGCGGCGCGGGCGCGGACCACCGCCAGGGCGGCGGCCAGCTCCTCCGGGGTCGGGTTGCCTCGTACGACCTTGATGTTCATGACCGCTCCCAGGGGCAGCACGGCTTGGCGGGGACCAAGGGGACTTGGGGGGACCAGGGACTAGAGGGGGATGTTGCCGTGCTTCTTCGGAGGCAGGGATTCCCGCTTCGTACGCAGCTGACGCAGGCCGCGGACGATGTGGGCGCGGGTGTCGGACGGCCTGATCACCGCGTCGATGTAGCCGCGCTCGGCCGCCACGTAGGGGTTGAGGAGGGTGTCCTCGTACTCCTGGATCAGACGGGCGCGGACGGCTTCGAGGTCCTCGCCGTTCGCCTCCGCCTCGGCGATGGTCCTGCGGTGCAGGATGTTGACCGCGCCCTGGGCGCCCATGACGGCGATCTGGGCGGTCGGCCAGGCCAGGTTGAGGTCGGCGCCGAGGTGCTTGGAGCCCATGACGTCGTAGGCGCCGCCGAAGGCCTTGCGGGTGATGACCGTGATGAGGGGGACGGTGGCCTCCGCGTAGGCGTAGATCAGCTTCGCGCCGCGGCGGATGATGCCCTCGTGCTCCTGGCCGACGCCCGGCAGGAAGCCGGGGACGTCCACGAAGGTCAGCACCGGGATGTTGAAGGCGTCGCAGGTGCGCACGAAGCGGGCGGCCTTCTCGGACGCGTCGATGTCCAGGCAGCCGGCGAACTGCATCGGCTGGTTGGCGACGACTCCGACCGGGTGGCCCTCGACCCGGCCGAAGCCGGTGACCATGTTCGGCGCGAACAGGGCCTGGGTCTCGAAGAACTCGGCGTCGTCCAGGACGTGTTCGACCACCGTGCGGATGTCGTACGGCTGGTTCGCGCTGTCCGGGACGAGCGTGTCGAGTTCCCGGTCCTCGTCGTTGACGGCGAGGTCCGCCTCCTCCGGGAAGACCGGGGCCTCGGAGAGGTTGTTGGACGGCAGGTACGACAGCAGCTGCTTGACGTACTCGATCGCGTCCTTCTCGTCGCCCGCCATGTGATGGGCCACGCCGGAGGTGGCGTTGTGCGTGCGGGCGCCGCCCAGTTCCTCGAAGCCGACGTCCTCGCCGGTGACCGTCTTGATGACGTCCGGGCCGGTGATGAACATGTGGGACGTCCGGTCGACCATGACCGTGAAGTCCGTGATCGCCGGGGAGTAGACCGCGCCGCCGGCGCACGGGCCCACGACCAGGCTGATCTGCGGGATCACGCCGGAGGCATGGGTGTTGCGGCGGAAGATCTCGCCGTACGCGCCGAGGGAGGCGACGCCTTCCTGGATGCGGGCGCCGCCGGAGTCGTTGATGCCGATGACCGGGCAGCCGGTCTTCAGCGCGAAGTCCATGACCTTGACGATCTTCTGGCCGTAGACCTCGCCGAGGGCGCCGCCGAAGACCGTGAAGTCCTGGGAGAAGACGGCGACCGGGCGGCCGTCGACGGTGCCGTAGCCGGTGACGACGCCGTCGCCGTACGGACGGTTCTGCTCCAGGCCGAAGTTGGTGGAGCGGTGGCGGGCGAACTCGTCCAGTTCGACGAAGGAGTCCTCGTCGAGGAGGAGGGTGATCCGCTCACGGGCCGTCAGCTTGCCCTTGGAATGCTGCTTTTCGACCGCACGTGCCGAGCCGGCGTGCGTCGCCTCGTGAATACGGCGCTCGAGATCCGCGAGCTTGCCCGCGGTCGTATGGATGTCGATCTCTGTGCGCTCTGCCGGCTCGGACATCGGGATCGCGGCTCCCTGCCTGCTCAAAAGGGGGGACGATTACTCATCCGTAGCGTAGTGGCGTGCCTACGGATCAGCAGTGCGGCGTTTCCCACACCTAGGGTGGCTTGCATGACGCCCCGAGATGCAGCAGACGACAACGGCAGCCGCTGGTCCGACCTGGACCGTCCCCCTCTCAACGCCGGTGCGCTGCGGCGCGCCCTGGTGCGGGACGGGGGCCTGTGGTCCGAGGTGGAGGTGGTGCAGCGCACCGGGTCCACCAACAACGACCTCGTGGCGCGGGCCGCCGCGGGGGACGTGGCGGAGGGGGTGGTGCTGGTGGCGGAGGAGCAGACCGCCGCGCGGGGGCGGCTGGACCGGCGGTGGACGGCGCCGCCGCGGTCGGGGCTGTTCTTCTCCGTCCTGCTGCGGCCCGCCGAGGTGCCGGTGGCCCGGTGGGGGTGGCTGCCGCTGCTCACCGGCGTCGCCGTGGCGACCGGGCTGTCCCGGACGGCGGGTGTCGACACGGCGCTGAAGTGGCCGAACGACCTGCTGGTCACGGTCGGCGGTGAGGAGCGCAAGGCCGGCGGCATCCTCGCGGAACGGGCGGGCGAGGACGGTGTGGTCATCGGCGTCGGCATCAACGTCTCGCTGCGGGCGGAGGAACTGCCCGTGCCGCAGGCGGGATCGCTGGCGCTGGCCGGGGCGGTGGGGACGGACCGGGATCCGCTGCTGCGAGCCGTGCTGCGGGCGTTGGAGGAGTGGTACGGGCGGTGGCGGGGGGCCGGCGGCGATCCGGCCGCCTGCGGGCTCCAGGAGGTGTACGCCGCGGGGTGCGCGACGCTGGGGCGCGGCGTGCGGGCGCTGCTGCCGGGGGACCGGGCGGTGGTGGGGGAGGCCGTCGCGGTGGACGGGGACGGGCGGTTGGTCATCGCCACGGCGGAGGGGGTGCAGGAGCCCGTGGGCGCGGGGGACATCGTGCATCTGCGGCCTGCGTGACGCGGCCGGCGGCGGAACGCAGGGTGCGACGGTCCTCCCCGCCGAACCCGACGGAGTGAGCTGGCGCACACCTGCCGTAGAGTTGAGGCCGGTCGATATCTGACCGTGACAGATCGGAAGGGCAGCAGGCGTGACCGTCGACGACACGGGCTCCGGAGCGGATCCGCAGGCCGCCGACTCCGGCGAGGACCCGCTCGCGCTGCGTCTCGAACACCTCATCCTGGGTGCGGAGCGCCGTTACACCCCCTTCCAGGCTGCCCGTAGCGCCGGTGTCTCCATGGAGCTGGCGTCGCGGTTCTGGCGGGCCATGGGGTTCGCGGACATCGGGCAGGCCAAGGCGCTCACCGAGGCCGATGTGCTGGCCCTGCGGCGCCTTGCCGGTCTCGTGGAGGCGGGGCTGCTCAGCGAGGCCATGGCCGTCCAGGTGGCGCGGTCCACGGGACAGACCACCGCCCGATTGGCCGAATGGCAGATGGATTCCTTCCTGGAGGGGCTGACCGAGCCTCCGGAGCCGGGGATGACCCGCACCGAGGTGACGTACCCGATCGTCGAGCTGCTCCTGCCCGAGCTGGAGGAGTTCCTGGTCTACGTGTGGCGGCGGCAGCTCGCCGCGTCCGCCGGGCGGGTGGTGCAGACCGCCGACGACGAGGAGATGGTCGACCGGCGCCTCGCCGTGGGGTTCGCCGACCTCGTGGGCTTCACGCGGCTGACCCGGCGGATGGAGGAGGAGGAGCTGGGGGAGCTGGTCGAGGCGTTCGAGACCACCGCCGCCGACCTGGTGGCCGCGCGGGGCGGGCGGCTGATCAAGACCCTCGGTGACGAAGTGCTGTACGCGGCCGACGACGCCGGTACGGCCGCGGACATCGCGCTGCGGCTGGTCGAGACGATGGCCCACGACGAGACGATGCCGGAGCTGCGCGTCGGGATGGCGTTCGGCACGGTCACCACCCGGATGGGTGATGTGTTCGGTACGACCGTGAACCTGGCCTCCCGGCTGACCTCGATAGCGCCGCGCGACGCCGTGCTGGTGGACAGCGCCTTCGCCGAGGAGCTGATCCGCACCGGTGAGGCGCCCGCCTCGGAGACGGAGGCGGCCGAGGCCGCGGCGGCCGCCGAGAAGGAGGGCGAGGAGCCGCCGGCGTACCGCTTCGGGCTCCAGCCGATGTGGCAGCGGCCGGTGCGCGGGCTCGGTGTGGTCGAGCCCTGGCTGCTGGCCCGGCGCGACACCCCCTAGGGACCGTCCGGCCCGCCCAGGCTGTCGACGCAGAGGCCTATCACCGGTACGCACAGTCCGCCCGGGCCCGGGTCCTTGCCGCTCCGGCTGGGAGCGGGAGCAGGAGCGGGAGTGGTGGGGGCGGGGTGCGCGGCGGTGGGGGCCGCGGGCGAAGGTGCCGTGTGTGTCGTGTGTGCCGTGGGCGGTGGGGTGGCCGACGGGGTGGGGTGCGGCGCGGCGACCGTCGGTGGGGCCGGCCGGGCCGCGGTCGGGTGAGTGTGTGCCGGGGCCGCGCTTCTGCCGCCCATGACGGCCGTTGCCGAGGGCAGTGCGGTGGGGGAGCCGGTGACCGTGGCGGCTGTGTTCGCCGCGTGGTCGGTCGTGCCGGCGGCGCGGGGGTCGGCCTCCGCCGTGGCCGGTGCGTCCACCCCCGCGTCGGAGGCCACGCGGACCAGGCTCAGCGCGCCGGCGGCCAGGGCCAGGCCGCCGGCCGCGAGGAGCATCTTCCGGGGGCGGGGCTTGCGGTGCCGGCCGCGTCGTACGCCGCTGGGCGCAGTGGCCTCGTCCGGTTCCGCTTCCGTGGTGGAGACGGCCGTACGGAACTGGGCACGTATCGGTGTCATGGCTTCCCTCCCCGCCGTGCGCCCCGGGTGTGCCGTGGCGGACGCACGCTATGCGGTCCTGTGGGTGATGTGCGGGGAGTCGGGCGGGATGTCACTCGAACGGGCGTAGCCCCCTGGGGTTTTCCGGGGCCGGTACGGCTGCGATGATCGGGCCGACAGGGAGTTAACCCGCGTTAACACGTGAGCCGGAGGGTGTCATGAGCGAGGAGCGGTTCGGGGAGTTCGTGCTGGTGCGACGGCACGGGCGGGTCGCGGAGCTGGTGCTCGACCGACCCAAGGCCATGAACGCCGTCTCCACGGAGATGGCCCGGTCGCTCGTGAACGCGTGTACGGCGCTGGCGGCCGACCGTGACGCGCGCGTGGTGGTGCTGACCTCCTCGCACGAGCGGGCGTTCTGCGTCGGGGCGGATCTGAAGGAGCGGAACTCGTTCAGTGACGCGGACCTGCTGCGCCAGCGGCCGGTGACGCGCGGGGCGTACACCGGGGTGCTGGAGCTGCCCATGCCGACGGTGGCGGCGGTGCACGGGTTCGCGCTGGGCGGCGGTTTCGAACTGGCCCTGTCCTGCGACCTGATCGTGGCCGACCGTACGGCGGTGGTGGGGTTGCCCGAGGTGTCCGTGGGCGTCATTCCGGGCGGGGGCGGTACGCAGTTGCTGCCGCGGCGGGTCGGGGCGGCGCGCGCGGCCGAGCTGATCTTCTCGGCCCGGCGGGTGGCGGCGGCGGAGGCGGCCGAGCTGGGGCTGGTGGACCGGCTGGTGGACGAGGGGCGGGACCGGGAGGAGGCGCTGGCGCTGGGCGAGCGGATCGCCGGGAACTCCCCGGTCGGGCTGCGGGCCGCCAAGCGGGCGCTGCGGCTGGGGCACGGGCTCGATCTGCGGGCCGGGCTGGAGGTGGAGGACGCGGCGTGGCGCTCGGTGGCGTTCTCCGGGGACCGGGCGGAGGGCGTGGCGGCCTTCAACGAGAAGCGCAAGCCGGAGTGGCCCGGGGAGTGAAGCGGCGCTGCGCAGGGCAGATCAATGTCCCTATTGCCCCAAATCCTCCCTAACCTGGAGTAATGGGTGAGGACAAGCGGCTCGCGGCCGTCGTCGCGCTGGCGCAGGGCATGGCGGCGGCGCGTACCCCACCGGAGTCGTGGCGGGCCGCCGCGCTCGGGGCCTGCCGGGCGCTGGACGGCGGTTTCGCCGCGCTGTCCGTGTGGGAGCGCGGGATGGGGCGGCTCAGGGTCCTGGTGAACGTGGGGGACCGGCGGCCGGACGAGGAGGAGTTCCCCGAGGCCGAGACCTATCCGGTGCACCAGTTCCCGGAGATCACCGAGTTCCTGCACGAGCGGTGGGCGGGCGGGGGCGGGGCCAACGCCTGGGTGGAGACCGCCGAGGGGACGGCCGCGGGCACGCCGGGCTACTTCCATCACCGGGCCGCCGCCCTGCGCCGGCGGGGGCGCGGGTGCTGCGTCGTCGCCCCCGTCGTGCTGCACGGGCGGGCCTGGGGCGAGTTGTACGTCGCCCGCGGGGTGCGGGCTCCTGTGTTCGGTCCCGGCGACGCCGGGTTCGCGACCGTCCTCGCCGCCGTGGTGGCCGCCGGGCTCGCGCAGAGCGAGCGGCTGGAGGAGGCCCGCCGGCTCGCGTTCACCGACGCCCTCACCGGGCTCGCCAACCGCCGCGCCGTGGATGTCCACTTGGAGGAGGCCGTCGAACGGCACCGCGCCGAGGGCGTGATCGTCAGCCTGGTGGTCTGTGATCTCAACGGGCTCAAGCACGTCAACGACACCCTCGGGCACGCCGTCGGCGACCGGCTGCTGGAGCGCTTCGGCTCGGTGCTGTCGCTGTGCGGGGCGATGGTGCCGGGCGCGCTGGCCGCGCGGCTCGGCGGTGACGAGTTCTGTCTGCTGGCCGTCGGGCCGCCTGTCGACGACGTCGTCGAGGCCGCCGGTGAACTGTGCCGCAGGGCAGGGGAGTTGGAGCCGGGGGAGGGGGTGGCGTGCGGGGTCGCCTCGACCGCGGACGCCATCGGGGAGGTGGGTGACGCCCGTCGGCTGTTCCGGCTCGCCGACGCGGCCCAGTACCGGGCGAAGGCCCTGCGTGCCGACCGGCCGGTGGTGGCGGGGCGGGAGGGGCCCGGGGATCCCGTCGTACGGCTGGCGGACGAGCCGCCGCATCTCGCGCCCGCCGAGCGACGGCGGTTCCGCGGACGCCGGCCGTGAGGCGGAGGGTGTGAGGCGGGCGGCGTGAGGCGGAGGGCGTACGGTTCGGTAAGGGGCGCTCCCGATCCCCACTCGTGACATCCACCCTAGTGACATCACTGCATTCAGTGCGTACGCTCCTGAATATGGATATGCACACTGTGGTGGTGGGGACGTCCGGCGTGACGGCGTCCGACGTTCTCGCCGTGGCGCGCGGCGGCGCCCGCGTCGAGCTGTCGGCACAGGCGGTGGCGGCCCTGGCCGCGGCCCGGGAGATCGTGGACGCGCTGGCGGCCAAGCCGGAGCCGGTCTACGGCGTCTCCACCGGCTTCGGGGCCCTGGCGACCCGGCACATCAGCCCGGAACTGCGCGCCCAGCTGCAGCGCAACATCGTCCGCTCGCACGCCGCCGGCATGGGGCCGCGGGTCGAGCGGGAAGTCGTACGGGCCCTGATGTTCCTGCGGCTCAAGACCGTCTGCTCCGGGCACACCGGTGTGCGGCCCGAGGTCGCGCAGACCATGGCCGACGTCCTGAACGCCGGGATCACGCCGGTCGTCCACGAGTACGGCTCCCTCGGCTGCTCCGGCGACCTCGCCCCGCTGTCCCACTGCGCGCTCACGCTCATGGGGGAGGGCGACGCCGAAGGGCCCGACGGCCAGGTGCGGCCCGCCGGTGAGCTGCTCGCCGCGCACGGGATCGCGCCGGTCGAGCTGCGCGAGAAGGAGGGCCTGGCCCTCCTCAACGGCACCGACGGCATGCTCGGCATGCTGGTCATGGCCCTCGCCGACCTCGACACCCTCTACAAGTCCGCCGACGTCACCGCCGCCCTCAGCCTGGAGGCGCTGCTCGGCACCGACAAGGTGCTCGCGCCCGAGCTGCATGCCGTCCGGCCCCACCCGGGCCAGGGCGCCGCCGCCGCCAACATGCTGGCCGTGCTCAAGGGTTCCCAGCTCACCGGGCACCACCAGGACGACGCCCCGCGCGTCCAGGACGCCTACTCGGTGCGCTGTGCCCCGCAGGTCGCCGGCGCCGGCCGGGACACCATGGCGCACGCCCGGCTCGTCGCCGAGCGGGAACTCGCCTCCGCGGTCGACAACCCCGTGGTGCTGCCCGACGGCCGGGTCGAGTCCAACGGCAACTTCCACGGCGCGCCCGTCGCGTACGTCCTGGACTTCCTTGCCATCGCCGCCGCCGACCTCGGCTCCATCGCCGAGCGCCGCACCGACCGGCTGCTCGACAAGAACCGCAGCCACGGGCTGCCGCCGTTCCTCGCGGACGACGCCGGTGTCGACTCCGGGCTGATGATCGCCCAGTACACGCAGGCCGCGCTCGTGAGCGAGCTGAAGCGGCTCGCCGTACCCGCGTCCGCGGACTCCATCCCCTCCTCCGCGATGCAGGAGGACCACGTGTCCATGGGCTGGTCGGCCGCGCGCAAACTGCGCACCGCCGTCGACAACCTCACCCGGGTCATCGCGGTCGAGCTGTACGCGGCCACCCGCGCCATAGAGCTGCGCGAGGGCCTGACCCCGGCCCCCGCCTCGCAGGCCGCCATCGAGGCCGCGCGCGGCGCCGGGGTGCGCGGCCCGGGCCCGGACCGGTTCCTCGCGCCCGACCTCGCCGCGGCCGACGCCTTCGTGCGCGGCGGCCACCTGGTCGCGGCGGTCGAGTCGGTCACCGGCCCGCTGCAGTAGGCGACGGCAGCACAACGGGGCCCCCGCCGGTGCGGGGGCCCCGTTGTCACGTCATGTCGTCGGTTCAGAAACCCAGTCGCTCGCGGCGCACCGAATACACCACGAATCCGGCGCCCACGGCGAGGAAGAGGGTGCCGCCGACGACGTACGGCGTCGTGTCGGGGCTTCCGGTGTCGGCGAGTTCGGTGGCGTCGGCGGCGTCCTGCGCGGTCGCCGAGGTCGCCCGCGAGACCGCTCGGGCCTGCCGGGCGACCTCCTTCGAGGAGTACGACGAGTACTCGGACACGGCCGCTCTGGCCCTGGTGTCCACCGGGGAGTCCTGCGAGGCGTTCGCGGACGGGACGAACCACAGCGCGCACAGCAGAGTGCCCGCGGCGGTGGCGGTCAGCAGCGGACGGCGAGCGGATGGCACGGAATATCGATCCCCCTTGTGACGCTGGCGAATTGGCCGTGTGAGGCGATGTTAGTGAAAGGCGCGGGTCACAGGAAAGTCACGAGAGGTTTCGGTCGTACGCTCGCGCCATGAGCGACGAAGAGACATCACGTTTTGTGCGGCTTCGGGTGGAGTTGGTCCTCGAAGTGCACGGCGAGGACGAGATCGCCAAGGCCGCGCTGGACCGGCTCGCGCGGGACCCGGAGCTGCCGGCGGCCGAGCGGGCCCACGCCGAGAGCGCTGTGACGGAAGACACCGCGGAGGCCCTCGCCTATCTCGTCGATCCGTTCGACCTGGTCAGCGAGGTGCCCGGGGTGGAGCTCCAGCAGGCGTCCTGGTCCAGCGAACGGATCGCCTACGACCCTGATTCGCCCGACTGGGACCTGGACGAGGATGATGGGGAGGACGTCGACGAGGAAGTGGACGGCATGGTCTGAGCGTCCCGGGGGCAGTGTTGGCCCCGGACGGCAACCGCCGTCCGGGGTTTCGTCGTCTCAGACAGCGCACGAGCCGCCTCCCGCACCCGCCGCACCGTCGCGGACGTGGTGTGCCCCACAGATCCACTGGATCCGGAACGGGACGACGTGGCCGTAGCGTTGAAGGTTAAAGGTCTTACGGGGACTCTCGGGGATTCGCGACTCGGCAACGATGGAGAAGCTTGTGATGACGGACAGTAAGCGGCGCAGGAGCCTGATGGCCGCGTCCGCTCTGCTCGGCAGTGTGCTGATGCTCTCGGCGTGTTCCGGCGGCGGCAAGGCCTCCGCCGGCGGCGGCGACAGTTCACAGGCCAAGGCCGACGCGGCCGCTGCGAAGAAGTCGTCCGAGGCGCAGATCACGATCACGCCGAAGGACGGCTCCGACAACGCCTCCATCAACAACTCCGCCGCCGTCACGGTCACCAAGGGCACCCTCACGGGCGTGCAGATGACCACCCAGGACGGCAAGGCCGTCACCGGGCAGCTCTCCGCCGACAAGCACAGCTGGAAGCCGACCGCCCAGCTGGACCGCTCCACCACGTACAAGGTCGCCGCCGAGGCCACGGACTCCGAGGGCCGCGTGGCGCACGAGAACGCGTCCTTCACCACGGTCTCCCCGGCCAACAGCTTCATAGGCACCTACACCCCGGACGCCAGCTCCACCGTGGGCGTCGGCATGCCCGTGTCGGTCAACTTCGACAAGGCGATCACCAACAAGGCGGCCGTCCAGAAGGGCATCACGGTCACCTCCAGCAGCGGCCAGGAGGTCGTCGGCCACTGGTTCGGCGCCAACCGCCTGGACTTCCGGCCCGAGCAGTACTGGAAGGAAGGCTCCACCGTCACCCTCAAGCTGGCGCTCGACGGTGTCGAGGGCGCCAGCGGCGTCTACGGCGTCCAGCAGAAGACGGTCACCTTCCACATCGGCCGCAACCAGGTCTCCTACGTCGACGCGAAGACCAAGCAGATGAAGGTCACGCAGGACGGCAAGGTCGTCAAGACCATCCCGATCTCCGCCGGTTCGCCCGAGCACACCACCTACGAGGGTCAGATGGTGATCTCGGAGAAGTTCACCCAGACCCGGATGAACGGCGCGACGGTCGGCTTCACCGACTCCGACGGCAAGGGCGAGTACGACATCAAGGACGTGCCCCACGCCATGCGCCTGACCAGCTCCGGCACCTTCATCCACGGCAACTACTGGGGCGCCCCGTCCGTCTTCGGCAGCGTCAACACCAGCCACGGCTGCGTCGGCCTCCAGGACGTCAAGGGTGCCGGCGACAAGAACATGCCGGCCGCGTGGTTCTACAACAACTCGCTGGTCGGTGACGTCGTGGTCATCCAGAACACCGGTGACAAGACGGTCCAGCCGGACAACGGCCTCAACGGCTGGAACATGAACTGGACGCAGTGGAAGGCCGGTTCGGCCGTCTGACCCGTCCGTCGCAGCAGCTGTCTCCGATGCCGCCCCCAGGGGCGGCATCGGTGTTTCCGGGCACGGGGACACAGCCTTCTCATGTTTCTTTTATGCCGGCCTCAAGGTGCCATCACGGACCGTGCCTAGCTTGCGGCCATGTTCTTCACCTACCTGAGGCGCGAACTGCGCCGCCGCAGAAAGGCGGCCCTCGTCGTCGCCTCCGGACTTGCGCTGGGCATCGCGCTGGTCATCGTGGTCAACTCCGTGTCGAGTGGCATGGGCCAGGCCCAGAACAAGGTGCTCCAGTCGCTGTACGGCCTGGGCACGGACATGACGGTGACCAAGGCGGCGAGCGCCGACACCGGGAACGCGCAGCGGCCGCGCTTCCAGTTCGGCGCCAAGGCCGACGGCGACAGCTCGACGCAGAGCAGCGACCGCGTCATGGTGCAGGGCTTCACCACCCTCGCCTCCTCGACGGTCACCAAGGTCGGCGACCAGCAGGGCGTCTCGTCCGCCGTGGGCGGGCTGAGCCTGCGGGTGCTCAAGGTCAGCGGCCAGTTCACCCGCGGCCAGTTCCAGCAGAACGGCAACGGCGCAGGTGCCGGCGGCGGCTTCCGCCGGGGCGGCGAGTCCGGCCAGCCGCAGGGCGAGGTCAAGGGCGGCGGCGCCAACTTCGACGTCAACCAGTACTCGGTCTTCGGCACCGACGTGGCCAAGCCGGACCTCGGCCCGCTGACCTCCTCGAAGATCACGAGTGGCCGTACGTTCACCACGTCCGAGACGGACGCGAAGGTCGCCGTCGCCGACGCCTCGTACGCCAAGGAGAAGGGCCTCAAGGTCGGCTCCACGGTGACCATCAAGAACGTGAAGTACTCGGTCATCGGCATCGCGACGGCCACCAGCGGCGACGCGGCGGCCAACCTGTACATCCCGCTCAAGCAGGCCCAGGCCCTGAGCGACAACGCGGACAAGGTCACCACGATCTACGTCAAGGCGACCGACTCCCAGCAGATCGACGCCGTCAAGGGCACGATCCAGAAGAACGTCTCGGGTACGACGGTCACCACCTCCGCCGACCTGGCGAAGACGGTCTCGGGCTCGCTGTCCACCGCCTCCTCCCTCGCCACCAACGTCGGCCGGTGGCTGTCCATCGCGGTGCTGGTGGCCGCGTTCCTGGTCGCGGGCCTGCTCACCTCGTCCGCGGTCTCCCGCCGCGTCCGTGAGTTCGGCACGCTGAAGGCGCTGGGCTGGAGGTCGGGCCGGGTGACCCGGCAGGTGGTCGGCGAGGCCGTGGTCAACGGACTGGTCGGTGGCGCCCTCGGCATCGCGCTCGGCCTGGCCGGCGCCTACGCCGTCACGGCCATCAGCCCGACGCTCCAGGCGCAGCTGGGCGGTGGCGGCGGCACGGGCGGCGGCGGGTTCGGCGGCGGTGGCGGGTTCGGCGGCGGTGGCGGCGGCTTCGGCGGCCCGGGCCGGCAGGCCGCGAAGACCCTGGAAGTCGCCCTCACGGCCCCCGTCAGCGTCACGACGATCGTCCTCGCGGTGGGCCTCGCGGTGGCGGGCGGCCTCGTCGCCGGGGCGTTCGGCGGGTGGCGTGCGTCGCGGCTGCGGCCGGCGGACGCGCTGAGGCGGGTGGAGTAGCGGCCGCTCGTCCGTCAGCACGCCCTTCCGACCCCTCCCCAGGAGCGACCATGTACGAACTCAGAAACGTGACCAAGCGCTACACCCGGGCCAAGGACACCGTCCACGCCCTCGACGGCGTCGACCTCACCATCGGCGACGGGGACCGGCTCGTCATCCAGGGCCCCACCGGCGGCGGAAAGTCCACCCTCCTGCAGATGCTCGGCGGCCTGGACCGGCCGACCTCCGGCGAGGTGATCCTGGACGGCACCGACCTGGCCAAGCTCAGCGAGGCCCGGCTGACCAGGGTCCGCAGCGAGAACATCGGCTTCGTCTTCCAGTCCTTCAACCTCATCCCCACCCTCACCGCCCAGGAGAACGTGGAGACCGCCCTCGTCCCCCTCGGCATCAAGACCAAGGAGCGCCGCGAGCTCGCCGCCGAGGCCCTGCACTCCGTCGGCCTCGGCGAGCGCCTCGGACATCTGCCGGGCGAGATGTCCGGCGGGCAGCAGCAGCGCGTGGCCATCGCCCGCGCCCTGGTGAAGAAGCCCAAGGTGCTGCTCGCCGACGAGCCGACCGGCAACCTCGACGAGGGCATGCGGGACGAGATCATGGACGTGCTCGAACGTCTGTGGAAGGAGCACGGGCTGACCTTCGTCATGGTCACCCACGACTCCGCCATCGCGAGGAAGGCGCCGCGGCTGGCCACCATCCGCAAGGGAAAGATCACGGTAAGGGAGAACGCCGGCGCCTGACTCGTATCCGACACTGATACAACACGGCTTTCCCATAGGGAACTTCGCGGTCGTGTAACGACGGCCCGCCCGCCGGGTTACAGTTTCCCGGCCTTTTTCTTACTGTCCTCACATTTGTTGAGGCGTTTGAACACCCCCCGGCATACTGCGTGATCCGGGGGGTGCCCTTCAGGTGCACACGACCACCCTCGGCCGGGTGAACGGGGAATCTCGCCCGGTACTCCATCCCCAGGGGGAGAACGTGCGCAGACAACTGAAAGGCGCTGCCGCGGCCGGTGCTGCCGCTGCCGCGGCCGTCGCCCTCGCAGCGGGTCTGACCAGCCCGGCGTCGGCGCGGCCGGTGCCGGGCCCCCCGGCCACCGCCTTCGGTACCCCGGCCACCGGCTCCGCGCTCACCGCCAAGTCCCACGTCACCCTCATCACCGGCGACCGGGTCGACCTCGACGCCAGGGGGCGGGTCATCGGCCTGGAGCGGGCCGAGGGCCGTGCGCACATACCTTTCCAGGTCCGCAGGACCGCGGGGCACCTGCTGGTCGTCCCCGCCGACGCGGCCCGCCTGGTGGCCTCCGGCACGCTGGACCAGCGGCTGTTCGACGTCACCGAGCTGAACAAGGCCGCCACCCGCAAGGCCCAGAAGGACGGCCTGAAGGTGATCGTCGGCTACCGCGGCGACGCCGCGGCCGCCAAAGCCGTCGTCCGGGACGCGGGCCGGCTGCGGCGCACCCTGACCGCGCTCGACGCCGACGCCGTGCAGACCCCGGTACGGGACACCGCCGCCCTGTGGCGCGCCGTCACCGACGGCGACGGCGCGGCCCCCGGCATCGCGCACGTCTGGCTGGACGGCGTCCGCAAGGCCTCCCTCGACACGTCCGTGCCGCAGACCGGCGCCCCGGCCGCCTGGCGGGCCGGCTTCACCGGCAAGGGCGTGAAGGTCGCCGTCCTGGACACGGGCGTGGACACCGGCCACCCGGACCTCAAGGGCCAGGTGATCGCGTCCAGGAACTTCACCTCGGCCGCCGACGCCACCGACCACTCCGGGCACGGCACGCACGTCGCCTCCATCCTGGCCGGAACCGGCGCCGCGTCCGCAGGCACGTACAAGGGTGTCGCACCGGGTGCCGAGATCCTCAACGGCAAGGTGCTCGACGACACCGGCTCCGGTGACGACTCCGGCATCCTGGCCGGCATGGAGTGGGCGGCCGTGCAGGGCGCCGACGTCGTCAACCTCAGCCTCGGCGGCTACGACAGCCCCGGCGTCGACCCCCTTGAGGCCGAGGTGAACAAGCTGTCCAGGGCCAAGGGCATCCTGTTCGCGATCGCGGCGGGCAACGACGGTCCGAACTCGCTCGGTTCGCCGGGCAGTGCGGACGCCGCGCTCACCGTCGGCGCCGTCGACGGCAGGGACCGGCTCGCCGACTTCTCCTCCACCGGCCCGCGCGCCGGCGACGGCGCGATCAAGCCGGACGTCACCGCGCCCGGTGTGGACATCACCGCCGCCGCGGCGGGGGGCAGCGCCCTCGACAAGGAGGTCGGCGAGAAGCCCGCGGGCTACCTGACCCTCTCCGGCACCTCGATGGCCACCCCGCACGTCGCGGGCGCCGCCGCGATCCTCAAGCAGGAGCACCCGGACTGGGGCTACGCCGAGCTGAAGGGCGCGCTGACCGGCTCCGCCGACGGCGGCCACTACACGCCGTTCCAGCAGGGCTCGGGCCGCGTCGCACTCGACAGGGCCCTCACGCAGTCGGTGATCGCCGACCCGGTCTCGGTCGACTTCGGTGTCCAGCAGTGGCCGCACACCGACGACAAGCCGCTCACCAGGAGGGTGACGTACCGCAACCTCGGGGACAAGGCCGTCACCCTCGTCCTGAGCAGCACCGCCACCGACCCCAGGGGGAAGGCGGCCCCGGCCGGCCTCTTCACGCTCGGCGCGAGCAAGGTGACGGTCCCGGCGCACGGCACGGCCTCCGTCGGCCTCACGGCCGACACCAGGCTGGGCGGCACCCTCGACGGCGCCTACGCGGCCTACGTGACCGCGACCGGCGCCGGCCAGCGCGTGCGTACGGCCGCGGCGGTGACGCGCGAGGCGGAGTCGTACGACGTCACGCTGAAGGTCATCGGCCGCGACGGCAAGCCCGCGAAGTACTACGACACCGGCCTCGACGGTGTCGCCGGTCTCGCGGCCGGCGCGCAGCTGAGCCCGTACGACCCGTCCGGCACCGTGGCGGTGCGCCTGCGCAAGGGCACGTACGTCCTCAACTCCTCCGTCTACGCGGACAAGGAGGGCGCGAAGGGCACCGACTGGATCTCCCAGCCCAAGCTGACCGTGTCCGGGAAGCAGACGGTCACGATCGACGCGCGCAAGGCCAGGCCGGTGGACATCACCGTCCCGGCCGAGGGCGTCACCTCGCGGTTCGCCTATCCGGGATACGCCCTCACGCTCGGGAGCGGCGAGTACGACTACGGCATGTTCCTGGACTCGTACCGCAACTTCCGCAGCGCCCACCTGGGCCCGCGGCTGCCCGCCGGGTCGCTGTTCCAGCAGTGGGACGGCCACTGGACCAAGGGCGCGAGCGAGCAGTACGACATCACGACCGGCGGCCCGGTCAGAGAGCTCGCCACCGGCTACACCAAGCACTTCAAGGCGGGCGAGCTGGCCACGGTCAAGGCCCGGCTCGGTGCTGCGGCGAGCGGCAAGACCGGCACGCTGAACGCCGTCGGCTGGCTGCCCGGAGCGAATGGCGCCACCTCGCTCAGCTTCCCGCAGAAGCTGCCCGGCACCCGGACCCTGCACCTGTCCGCCATCGGCGGGGTGAACTGGCAGCTGGAGTTCGCCCAGAACGACGGGACCGGGCAGCAGGCCGTCGCCGACGCGGGCTACGAGCTCGGCGAGTTCACGTTCAAGGCCGGCCGCACGTACACCAAGACGGTCAACACCGCGGTCTTCGGCCCGCACGTCGGGGCCGGGCTCGGCCTGTTCCGCGACGGCGACAAGATCTACGGTTCGCTGCCGCTGTTCGCCGACTCGGGCAGGCACGCCGGGTACTCCGACTTCACCTCGGTGCGCACGACCCTGTACCGCGACGGAACCAAGGTCGGCTCGAACCGCGACGCGCTGTTCGGCGAGCCGTTCACGGTGCCGGCCGGTGACGCCGCCTACCGGCTGACCACCTCGGTCAGGCGCTCGGCGAAGATCGCGCAGGCCTCCTCGCGGATCGACGCGTCCTGGACCTTCCGCTCGAAGGAACGCGGCGAGTTCACCGTGCTGCCGGCCTCCGTGCTGCACTACGGCATCCGGACCGGCCCGGACAGCCGCGTCGCCGCCGGCCGGACCGTCACCTTCCCGGTCACCGTCGAGGGCCCGGCCGCGGGCCGGAACCTCACGTCCCTTACGGTCTACGCCTCCTACGACGGCAGGACCTTCCAGAAGGTCACCGTCAAGGGCGGCAGGATCACCCTGAACAACCCGGCGGAGGGCCGGTCCGTCTCCCTCCGCTCCGTGATCACCGACAAGCAGGGCAACACGTCGGACATCACGATCTGGGACGCGTACTTCGGCGGGTGGCCCTCGGCATAGGGTCCCAGCCGTGACCGCATCCCTCACCGCCATGATCACCGCCGTCGTCGGCGTCCTCGGCACGCTCCTCGCGCCCTGCTCGGCCAGCGGCACTCCGGCCGGCAGCACGCGCGGGAGTCGCAACAGGCCGCGGCCAGGCGGGAGTTCGAGGGCCGGGGGGCGGCGTACACGGGAATGAACCGGGCGTCGACCGCGAGCGGCTGGAGGAGGTCCGCAGGGAGTACCGGGACCGGTACCCCGAGGCGCAGATGGTCGTGCCGGAGCGGATCCTCGACGCCTCCCGCGCGGTCAACCGGGTGCTCGCCGATGCCGACGCCTCCGTCAAGCGAATCGACCGGGGGCGGGCCCGGGAGGGGGAGAGCGCCGATCGGGTCCTGCTGACGCTGAAG
This sequence comes from Streptomyces sp. MUSC 14, assembly GCF_001866675.1. Classification (NCBI taxonomy): domain Bacteria; kingdom Bacillati; phylum Actinomycetota; class Actinomycetes; order Kitasatosporales; family Streptomycetaceae; genus Streptomyces; species Streptomyces sp. MUSC 14. The sequence continues at coordinate 8,109 of NZ_MLYN01000005.1, read as the reverse complement.
GAGGCCGAGCCGCTGCTCACCGCCATGCGGCGGGCGATGCGGGCCGGCCTCGGGATCGAGGACCGAGACGGCCGTACGCCGTACGCGCTATGCGGCGGAGCCCGCCCGGCTGGCGTCCGTGCCCCAGCTGGCCAGCAGGCGCAGGGAGTCGGCGGACCGGGAGTCCGGCTCGGCGTGGTAGGTGATGAGGGACTGGTCCGCGTCGTCGGCCAGGCGGAACGACTCGAAGTGCAGGGACAGCTCGCCGACCAGCGGATGGTGCAGCCGCTTGACGCCGTGGTTCTTCTCCTTGACGTCATGGGTGGCCCACAGCCGCCGGAACTCCTCGCTCTTGACGGAGAGTTCACCCACCAGGGCCGACAGCCGCGGGTCGTCCGGGTAGCAGCCGGCGTCCATGCGCAGCGCGCACACGATGTCGATCGCCTTCTGCTGCCAGTCGACGAACAGATCACGGTAGTCGGGCCGCAGGAACACCAGCCGCGCCCAGTTCCGCTCGGCCGGCGCCAGCTCCGCCCAGTCGCCGAAGACCGCCGCCGCCATCCGGTTCCACGCCAGGATCTCCGAGCGCCGGCCGACGATGTACGCCGGTACGCCGTCCATCGTGTCCAGCAGCTGCCGCAGCGCCGGGCGCACCTGCTGCTGCCGCGCCGCCGGCTTCTTCTTGTGCGACTTCGGCTTCGCCAGGTGGGTGAGGTGCGCGTGCTCGGCGTCCGTCAGCCGCAGCGCGCGGGCGATCGCGTCCAGCACCTCCGCCGAGACGTTGCGGCCGTTGCCCTGCTCCAGGCGCGTGTAGTACGCCACCGACACCCCGGCCAGCTGCGCCAGCTCCTCACGGCGCAACCCCGGCACCCGCCGGTGCCGGCCGAAGTCCGGCAGCCCCACGTCCTCCGGCTTCAGCCGGGCCCGCCGGCTGCGCAGGAACTCGCTCAGCTCGGCGCGCCGGTCCAGGGGGTGCCCCGCGGTGGCTGCTCCGGGCTGTGTGTCGCTGCGTTCCATACGCCCAGTATTCCTGGTCGTACGTACCGCATCCTGACCCCGCCAGTGGTAGGCACAGCAGTCGTACGCAAGGCCGTGACCTGGGTGAACCATGGGGGATGAGGCAGTCTGGAAACGTGCCCGGCGGAACGCAGCCGGGCGCGACCACCCCTCTAGGAGATCCCCGGCATGACCACTGTTGCTGCGTACGCCGCGCCCGCCCCGAAGGCTCCGCTGGAGCGGACGACCATCGAGCGGCGCGCGGTCGGCGAGTTCGACGTCCTGATCGACATCAAGTTCGCCGGTATCTGCCACTCCGACATCCACCAGGTCCGCGACGGCTGGCGGCCCGGCACCTTCCCGATGGTGCCCGGCCACGAGATCGCGGGCGTCGTCACCGAGGTCGGCACCGGTGTGCGGAAGTTCGCCGTCGGTGACCGGGTGGGCGTCGGCTGCATGGTCGACTCCTGCCGCGAGTGCGACAACTGCACGGCGGGCCTGGAGCAGTACTGCCTGAACGGCGGCCCGACCTGGACCTACAACGACACCGGCAAGGACGGGCAGCCGACCTACGGCGGCTACGCGCAGAAGATCGTCGTCGACGAGAACTACGTCGTCCGCATCCCGGACGGCCTGTCCCTGGACGTGGCCGCCCCGCTGCTCTGCGCCGGCATCACCACCTACTCGCCGCTGCGGCACTGGAACGCCGGCCCCGGCAAGAAGGTCGCCGTCGTCGGCCTCGGCGGTCTCGGCCACGTCGCCGTGAAGCTCGCGCACGCCCTCGGCGCCGAGGTCACCGTCCTGTCGCAGTCCCTGCGCAAGAAGGACGACGGACTCAGGCTCGGCGCGGACCACTACCACGCCACCGGCGACCCGAAGACCTTCGAGGAGCTGGCCGGCACGTTCGACCTGATCCTGAACACGGTCTCGGCCCCGCTGGACTTCGCCGCCTACCTGTCCCTGCTGCGCACCGACGGCACCATGGTCAACGTGGGCCTGCCGGAGGAGCCGGTCCAGATCGTCCTGCAGTCGCTGTCCGGCCAGCGCCGCAGCCTGAGCACCTCCGGCATCGGCGGCATCCCCGAGACCCAGGAGATGCTGGACTTCTGCGCGGCGCACGGCGTCGGCGCCGAGATCGAGCTGATCGGCGCGCAGGAGATCAACGAGGCCTACGAGCGGGTTCTGTCGAGCGACGTCCGCTACCGCTTCGTGATCGACACGGCCACGATCTGACCCGACCCGGCGGGCCTGCTGCCGGTGTGCGGCGTGCGGCTATCGGGCCGTCGCGGTCCGGCCGCGGCGGCCCAGCAGCCACAGCAGGTACGGTCCGCCGACCAGCGCGGTCAGCGCGCCGACCGGCACCTCCAGCGGCGGCAGCACGGTGCGCGCGGCCAGGTCGGCGGCGACCAGGCCGGGCGGGCCTGCTGCCGGTGTGCGGCGTGCGGCTATCGGGCCGTCGCGGTCCGGCCGCGGCGGCCCAGCAGCCACAGCAGGTACGGTCCGCCGACCAGCGCGGTCAGCGCGCCGACCGGCACCTCCAGCGGCGGCAGCACGGTGCGCGCGGCCAGGTCGGCGGCGACCAGCACCACCGCGCCCGTCAGTGCCGAGCAAAGCAGCGGCAGGTGCGGGGTACGGGTGAGGCGGCGGGCCAGCTGGGGTGCGGTGAGCGCGACGAACCCGATGGGTCCGGCCGCGCCGGTCGCCGCGGCGGCGAGGACGACACCGAGCACGGTCAGTCCGAGCCGCGTCCGGTTCACCCGCACCCCGAGCCCGGCCGCCGTCTCGTCCCCGAGCGCGAGCGGCCGGGCCGCCCATCCGGCCCACACGAGCCCGGGCAGGCATCCGGCCATGACGACGGCCAGGGGTACGGCCTGCTGCCGGCCCCGCCCGTTCAGGGAGCCGGTCAGCCACAGCTTGACCTGCTCGGCCGCGTCCAGCTGGGCGTCCGCGAGATACAGCTGGACGACCGCCGACAGCGCGAGACCGATCCCGACGCCGGTGAGCACGAACCGGCCGGCCTGCATGCCGTGCCGCCAGGCCAGGACGTGGACGAGCGCGGCGGCCGCGAGTCCGCCCGCGACGGACACGGCGGGCAGGGCGCTCGGGGAGCTCGCCGTCCCGCTGGCGAGCGCAAGCACGGTAGCGGCCGCGGCGCCGTGCCCGACACCGATCACGTCCGGGCCGGCCAGCGGATTCCGGGTCACCGTCTGCACCAGCGCGCCCGCGCAGCCGAGCGCGGCCCCGACGAGCGCCCCGAGCACGATGCGGGGCACCCGCAGCTCCGTGACGACCAGGTCGTACGGGGTGCCGCCGTGGCGCAGGGCACGCCAGACCTCGGCCGGCGGGACGAAGGTCTGCCCGGCACAGGCCGAGGCGACCATGGTCCCGGCGAGGAGCACGAGCAGGAGGAGGGCGGTGAGGGCGGACCTGCGGCGCAGGACGACGGTGTGGCGGCGGAACCGGAGCCTGGCCGTCGCCCCACGGGTACGCGTGGCACCTTTCACGTCACGGCTCCCTTTCGCCGCACCAGCACCACCAGCACCGGCACCCCCACCAACGCCGTCATCACCCCGGCCGGCACCTCCGCGGGCGCCCGCACCACCCGCCCCGCCACATCCGCGCCCAGCAGCAGCGCCGCTCCCAGCGCCGCGGACAACGGCAGCACCATCCGGTACCCCGCCCCGCGCACCACCCGCCGCACGGCATGCGGCACCGCGAGGCCCACGAACGCGATCGGCCCCGCCGCGGCCACCGCCGAGGCGACGAGCAGCGTCGCCCCGAGCGCCGCCGAGGCCCGCACCAGGTGCACCCGGTGCCCCAGCCCCCGCGCGGTCTCGTCGCCGAGGGCCAGCGCGTCCAGCCCTCGCGCACACGCCAGCACCAGCACACTCCCGGCCACGAGGAACGGCAGCATCCGTACGACCGTCCCCGCGTCCCGTCCGGCGAGCGTGCCGACCTGCCAGAACCGGAACTGGTCCAGTGTCGCCGAACTCGACGTCAGCACCACGGTCGTGGCACCGGCGGCCATCGCCGACAGCGCCGTACCGGCGAGCGCGAGCTTCACCGGCGTGGCACCGCCGCGCCCGCGCGACGCGATGCCGTACACCAGGCACGCGGCGACGACGGTCCCGGCGAAGGCGTACCAGACGGTCCCCGCGAAGCCGTATCCGGCGCCGAGGGCGAGCGCGAACACCACGCCCGCCGCCGCGCCCTGGCTCAGCCCGAGCACGCCGGGGTCGGCGAGCGGATTGCGGGTGACGGCCTGCAGCGCCGCCCCGGCCAGCCCGAGCGCGGCCCCCGCGGTGAGTCCGACCAGGGTGCGCGGCAGCCGCAGCGAGCGCACGACGAGCGCGTCCGGCGAACTCCCGCCGTGCAGCAGGGCGTCGAGCGCGGTGTGCGGCGCCACCGGCCGGGTGCCGACGGCGAGGCTGAGCAGGACGGCGAGGGCCAGCAGGGCGGCGGCGGCCGGCCAGGCGAGCAGCCGGGCGGACGCTCGGCCGGGCGGAGGGGTGCGCACTTACCGCAGGTGCTCGGCGAGCTGTCGTACGACGAGGCGGGCGGCGGTGGGACCGGCGTTGAGGTACCACGGGTCGTCGTCCACCCGCACCGCGTGCCCGGCCCTGACGGCCTTCATCGACGTCCACAGCGGCCCGGCCAGCGTGCTGCCCGCGTCCGTCTTCGCCGGGTCGCCCTGCACGGAGTAGAAGATCCAGTCGCCGTCGGCGGAGTCGATCCGCTCGGCGCTGATGTCCTGCGAAATCGCCTTGAACTGCTGGGACTTGGGCCGGTCGAGCCCCATGTCGACGGCGAGGGAACCGGTGAAGGAGGAAACGCCGAACATCCGGGTGCGGCCGGGGGTGAACCGGAGCATGGACACGCTGGTGGAGCCGCCGACCGCCTTGCCGCTCTCCGCCGCGCCTTCCGCGATGTCGTCGAGGAGCCGCCGGGCCCGCTCGCCCTTGCCGACGGCGTCGCCGACGAGCAGCAGGTCCCGCTTCCAGTTGATGCCGTGGCCCGCGGTGACGACGGTGGGGGCGATCTTCGACAGCTTGGGGTAGAGGTCGCCGAGGGAGTCGTTGACCAGGATCAGATCGGGCCTGGCGGCGGCCAGGGACTCCAGGCTGGGCGCCTGCCGGGTGCCCGCGTCGGTCATCGCGGCGAGCCTCTTCTTGTCGCGCGGGAAGGCGTCGGCGAGGTAGCCCGGCACGAGCCCGGCGTTGTCGGCGCGGGTGGCCGCCGTCGGTACGACTCCGAGGGAGAGCAGGTCGTCGAGCTGTCCGGTGCTGAGTACGGCGATCCGCTGCGGCGCCGACGTGATCGTCGTACGCCCCTCGAAATGCGTGACGGTGCGCGGGAAGACGCCGTCGGTGCCGGTGTCGGACCCCATGCCGGAGGCGAGCGCGCTGGGTGCGGCGGAGGGACCGGTACTGGCACCGATGACGCTGTTGCGCCCGCTGCCGTCCCCCTTCCCGGAACCGCCCCCGGCCCCGTCCCCGGCGCCCGAGCCGCAGCCGGCCAGCAGACCTCCGACGACGGACACGGCCAGGACGGCCGTCAACCTGAACGCACGCACGACTCGCACTCCCGATCACTGAGTAAGGTGAGGCTCACCTTACCTCGCGTGGCAGTGGCTGCTCCGTCCAGACGGTCTTGCCGTCGTGCGTGTAGCGGGTGCCCCACCGCTCCGTGAGCTGCGCGACCAGGAAGAGTCCGCGTCCGCCCTCGTCCGTGCTGAGGGCCCGCCGCAGGTGGGGGGAGGTGTGGCTGGTGTCGGACACCTCGCAGATCAGGCAGTGCGTACGGATGAGGCGCAGGGTCACCGGGCCGGCCGCGTACCGGTACGCGTTGGTGACGAGCTCGCTGGCGACCAGCTCGGTGGTGAAGGCCAGTTCGGTCAGCCCCCACTCGGTCAGTTTCGCCGTGGCCAGCTCCCTGGCACGGGCGGCGGCGGTCGCTTCCAGGGGCAGCTGCCACGAGGCGACGTCCTCGGGCGGCAGCACCCGGGTGCGGGCGATGAGCAGCGCGATGTCGTCGATGGGGAGGTGGTCCTTGGGCAGCAGCGCTTCGACCACGGTGCGGCAGGTGTGGTCCAGGGGTTCGGTGGCGTGGGTGAGGCATGCGCGCAGGTTCTCCAGCGCGGCGTCGACGTCGCCGTCGCGCGCCTCCAGGAGGCCGTTGGTGTAGAGCGCGAGCAGGCTGCCCTCGGGAAGGTGCAGGTCGTACGTCTCGAAGGGCAGTCCGCCCAGGCCCAGCGGCGGACCCGCGGGCAGGTCGAGCACGGTCACCTCGCCGTCCGGGGTGGCCACCACCGGTGCCGGGTGGCCGGCGCGGGCCAGGGAGCAGCGCTGCGACACCGGATCGTAGGTGGCGTAGAGGCAGGTGGCCCCGAGCACCTGGTCGATCGCCGACGGGTTGCCGTCGGCGATCGCCTCCCGTTCGGCCGCCAGCAGACTGACCAGGTCGTCCAGCCGCGCCACCACCTCGTCCGGTTCCAGGTCCAGGCTGGCCAGGGTGCGCGCGGCGGCCCGCAGCCGGCCCATCGAGGCCGCGGCGTGGATGCCGTGGCCGACCATGTCGCCCACGACCAGGGCGACCCGGGCTCCCGACAGCGGGATCACGTCGAACCAGTCGCCGCCGATGCCCGGTTCACCGCTGGCCGGGAGGTAGCGGCAGGCCACCTCCACGGCCGGCAGGTCGGACGCCGCGCTCGGCAGCAGACTGCGCTGCAGCGTCAGCGCGGCGCTCTGCTGCTGGGTGAAGCGGCGGGCGTTGTCGATGCAGACGGCCGCGCGTGAGGAGAGCTCCTGGGCCACCGTGGCATCGTCGTCCTCGAACGGCTCCGAACTGCGCGACCGCCACAGGCTCACCACGCCCAGGACCAGGCCGCGCGCGAGCAGGGGTACCGCGATCAGTGAATGAACGCCCAGGCCCAGGGCGATCTCGATGCGCCGCCGGTCCATGGCGTACCACTCGGGGCGCAGCGACAGCAGCCCCTCCAGGATCGGGCGGCGCTCGGCCAGGCACCGTGCCTGCGGAGACTCCGGAAGCAGCGGGACCACGTCGCCCTCCCGGAACGGCAGGCGGTGTTCCGCCGGCGAGAAGGCGGCCCGGAGCAGCTGAACGGCCGTACCGGCAACGGGCTCGTCACCCAGTGTCACGGGCTTGAGGAGGTCCACCGAGCAGTAGTCGGCCAGGCCGTCGACGACCACCTCGGCCAGCTCCCGGGCGGTCTGCGCCACGTCCAGGGAGGTTCCGATCCGGGCGCTCGCCTCGTTCAGCAGGGCGAGCCGGCGCCGTGCCCGGTGGCGGTCGGTCACGTCCTCGATCGTCTCGGCCACGCCGAGGACCCGGCCCGAGGGGTCTTCCATCCGGAACGCCGAGACCGACACGATCCGTTCCCGGCCGGGATCGTGGCGCGCCCGCGCGGACTGTTCCGTGAAGATCAGCGGCTCGCCGGTCTCCAGGACGTGCCGGACCCGTTCGTCCTGCGTACCCGCGTCCTCGTCGACCATGAACTCGCGAGGGCGACGGCCTGCCAGCACCTCGGCCGGGACGCCGCTCGCCTTCTCGACGGCACGGTTGACCCGGATCACCCTCCGGTTCGGGTCGTAGGTGACCAGGCCGACCGGCGACCGGCGGTACAAGCCGTCCAACAGGGCACGGTCCCGCTGCCAGGCGATGACCTCCGCGGCGGGAGCACCGACCAGGAGCCACTCCTGACCGCCCGCCTCCCGGGTGACCGCGCGGGCCCGCAAACCCATCTCCACACGGTGCCCGTCGCGGTGCCGGACGGGCAGGACGCCGAACCACCCTCCCGCTTTCATGGCGTCCACGACGACGGACCGTACGACGGGCAGGTCACGGGGGTCGACCAGGAGGTCCTGCCAGGCTCGCCCGATCACTTCCCCGGCCGGGTATCCGAGCAGCTCCTGGGCACGGGCGCTCCAGCCGACCACGACGCCCTGATCGTCGAGCACGGCCGAGACACCGCGACCGAGGGCGAAGGGATCCTCCGGACTCTCGCTGACATGCATGGACGGCGTCCCCATAGCCACCACCTTGCCTCCATGCCTCCGATGTTCCTCCCGGTGCTCCCGGCCCGCGACTCCCGTGTCCCCGCTTGCGGCTCAACGG
>NZ_MLYN01000049.1:0-106109 GCF_001866675.1 Streptomyces sp. MUSC 14 | reverse complement strand
CGGACGCGCCGAGGGAGTGGATGACGAGCTGGGGGTAGGCGTCCTTGATGGCCTTGAAGTGCTTCTCGTAGTACTCGACGCCGTAGTCCGGGTGGTGGCCGCCCTGGAACATGATCTGGGTGCCGCCCAGCTCGACGGTCTCCGCGCAGCGGCGCAGGATGTCGTCCAGGTCGCGGGTCCAGCCCTTGTCGGTGTCCTTGGGAGCCGCGTAGAAGGCGCAGAACCTGCACGCCGTGACGCACACGTTCGTGTAGTTGATGTTCCGCTCGATGATGTACGTCGCGATGTGCTCGATCCCGGCGTACTTGCGGCGGCGCACGGCGTCGGCGGCGGCGCCCAGCGCGTGCAGCGGGGCGTCCCGGTAGAGGACGAGAGCCTCTTCCGGGGTGATCCGCCCACCGGCAGCGGCACGGTCGAGGACGGGCTGAAGGTCGGCCTTCTCGGTCACCGGACGCGTCCCTTTCGTAATGGCTTGTGGACGGACCGAACCAGCGTACGCCAGCCGTTTCACGCCGCTGACCTCAGGCCGCGCACGCGCCGATCACCAGCCCGGCCAGGGCGCCGGACAGCAGGAACGGCCCGAACGGGATCGCCGTCCTGCGCCCCGCCCGCCGTACGACGACCAGCGCACCGCCGTACACCGCGCCCAGCAGGAAACCGGCGAAGGCGCCGAGCAGCACGACGGACCAGCCGTACCAGCCGAGTACGGCGCCCATGCCGACCGCCAGCTTCACGTCGCCGAAGCCCATGCCGGAGGGATGGACGAGGAACAACCCGAAATAGCCCGCGCCCAGCGCAAGCGCACCGTACAGCGCGGTGGACCAGTGGCCGGCGTGCTCGGGCAGCAGAGCGGCCAGGCCCAGCAGCGCGAGGGCGACGGGGGCGAGCGGCAGGGTCAGCGGGTCGGGCAGCCGCTGCACCCTGAAATCGACCACGGCCAGCAGCACCCCGACAGGCGCGAGCAGCAGCCAGACCACCAGCTCCGGCCGGGTTCCGGTGGCGACGGTGAGGACGGCGCACAGGAGAGCGGTGACGGCGGCGAGGAGGGGAGCGGAGGGGGTGTACGGCAGGGTGCCGGGGGAAGGTCCTGACGTGCCCGACGGTTCGGCCGGACACGGCGGTGCGCACGCATCAGACGGCTCGGCGGCGGCCGCCCCCCTCCTCGCGCACTCTCCGCAGCGTGCCGGTCCGAGCCAGCCTCGCAGCGCGTGTCCCTCCGGGCACCGGTCCCGCCAGCCCTCCCCCGCCGGAACCGCGAAACGGCAGGCGGCCCTGGGAAGCAGCGCCCCTGCCACCGCGCCCCACAGCACGGCGGCGATGCAGAGCGGCATGCCGTTCATCCGGCCTCGCTGCATGGTTCCATAACGGCTCACTCCCCAGTGGCACTGTCTCGTCAACTACCAACGAATACACCGCTCCAGCAGACTCGGTGACGTTCGGAATGTCATCGGTCGCGCCCTGGAAGGCGGCCGCCGTATCGTTACGGCGCATGTGGCCAGGAGAGCAGCCGCCGGTGGGCGGCCAGAACCCGCAGCAGCCCCCGGGCGGACATCAGTCCAACCCGTACGAGCAGGCCCGCCCCGGCCCGTTCCATGCGAACCCGTACCAGCAGCCTCAGCCCTGGCAGATGCCCGCGCAACCGGCCGCCGGCGCACCCGTGCCGACGCCCCCGCCGGGCGGCCGGAACCGGACCGGCGTCGTCGCCGTCATCGCTGCGGCGGCCGTCGTGCTCGCCTCGGGCGTCACCGGATTCCTGGTGCTCGGCGGCGGCCACAAGCACGACAAGCCTGATCCGGCGCCGACCAACACCGCATCGCCGTCGCACAGTTCCGACGACCCTCGGGGACCGGACGCGCTCACCGCCACGATCAAGGGGTGGAAGGTCCTGACGAACCCGACCCAGGGAATCGCGTTCGATGTCCCGCCCGAATGGGAGATCCAGTCCAACGGCTGGGTCTCGTATGTCGCCAAGGACGGGGATCCGGAGGACAAACCGCTCATCGCGATACGCAATGTCGCCATGCTGCAGAAGAAGTGGTGCTCCTCGGACGACGACCGGGACGGCACGCTGGAGAACACACCACTGGCCCAGGTGGGTACGAGAGGCAACAACGGTTACCGCAGCACGCAGGACATCGCCGGCTCAGACCCGAAGACCTGGGTGTACGGGGGGTACACCCAGCCGGACAGGGCAGACGTGAAGACCAGCACCGAGGCGTTCACCACGGCCTCCGGCCTCAAGGGCAGTCTGGGCATCGCCTGGTCCATGGGCGTGAAGAAGACGAAGAAGTGCGCGTCGGACGGCAAGGCGTGGACCTTCGGCTTCAAGAACGCCGCGGGAGACCTGGTCTCCTGGTCGTTCTTCGGCGCCAAGAACGTGCCCGCCGAGGTACCGGAGGGGACCATACGGAAGATCGCCACCACGGTACGGCTCTACAAAGCCCCGTCGAACTCCTGACGGCCCCGGCGGCGCAGGCACGCCGCGGAAGCCGGACGGATTCCGCAGCCTGTTTCCGCCTCACACCGCCGGCATCCCACACACATCCGGCCCGTTCGTCGCCAGCAGCCGACTGCCGGACAGGGCGATCCGCCAGGCGCCGAGGCCGCCGTCGCTGTTCTCGTCGGTCCAGGTCCAGCGGACCTTGCCGGTGGCGGCGTCGATCGCGGCCACGCCGCCGGCCAGGGAGTCGCCGGCTCCGTAGAGGATCTCGCCGGCGTTGAGGAACGACTGCGAACCCCTGGTGTTCTCGTCGCACAGCCAGATCCGCGTGCCCGACGTGGCGTCGACGGCCCAGACGCCCCGGTCGCCGTCGCCCGCGTACAGCACCCCGTCGATCGCGGTCGGGTTGACGAAGCCGCGCCGGCCGTTGGCGGACAGCGTCCAGCGGGTGGCGCGACTCCAGGTCCAGGGCCTTCAGTTCGTCGCCCGGCACGAAGACGAGGCCGTTCGCGACCGTGGGGATCCAGCTCCACTTGTCGCCGATCTTCTTGCTCCACAGCTGCTGACCGGTGGCGGTGCCGCGCACGGTCAGGTTGTACAGCCCGTCGGTGTAGACGAGCCGCTTGCCGTAGACGGCTCCCTGGACCTCGTAGTCCTGGGTACCCCAGTCGCGCTTCTGCTGCCACACCGTCCGGCCTGTGCTGCGGCTGATCGCGGCGACGGCCGTCTGGAACTCGTCGTTCTTCTCCTTGCCGTGGGACAGGGTGACGTAGACGTTCTTGTCGTCGATCCCGATCGTGCTCCTGACGTCGACGTTCCGGTCGGGCCGCCTGCGCCAGGACTCCTGGCCGGTCGTGACGTCGTAGGCGATCACGGCGCCGGTGAAGTCAGCGCCGTCCAGCAGGAACAGCTTGCCGTCCCGGAAGTACAGCTGGGCCCCGGACTGGCAGATGCTCTTCTTGGACCAGCGCGGCTTGCCCGTCTTCACGTCGTAGGCCACCAGCGGGTCGCCGCTGATCAGCAGCAGGCCGTCGTAGGCGAGGAGCGGGACGTCCGTGTTGTTGGCGTCCTCGCCCGCGCTCTGGTGCCACAGCGGCTGCGGGGCCACTCCGGCGGGCGGGGTGGTGAACTGCTCGGCGGCGGGCTCGGCCGAACCCGACCGGCCGCGGGCGCCGCCGGCACCCGTCCCCTTGTCCCGGCCGAGCCACCACGCCGCACCCCCGCCGACGGCCACGACGCCCGCGGCACCGGTGAGCGCCAGGGACAGTGCGCGGCGCCGGGTGGGGGCGGTGGGGCGGGATGCGCCGAGCTGCACGGTGCCGGGAGCGTCAAGTACTGCCGCAGGGAGCGGAGTTACGGCCGGTGTTCCCGTCGCCGGTGTGCCGTGGGAGCCCGCCTGGACCGCCTGCGGGTAGCCGTAGGCCGGGGGCGAAGCGGGCGGCGCGGTGCGGGGGTCGGACGGCATCGGCGGTGGTGGGCCGAACGAGGGGACCGTGGCGGGGGGTTGCTCCGACGGGGCCTCCAGGGCGAGGATGCCGGCCGCGTGCGTGGCGATCGTGGAGGCCACCGCCGAGGGCAGCCAGTCGTGGAGTGCGCCCTCGACGCCCTGCGGGGCGAGCGCGGCGGCGATCTCGGCCGGGGCGGGGCGGTCTGCGGGGTCCATCAGCAGGCAGGCCCGGACCAGGCCGAGCAGCGAGCGCGGTATGCCGGTCAGGTCGGGCTCGCCGTGGACGACCTGGTAGAGGAGCGCCGCGTGCGAGGGGGCGCCGACGCCGAAGGCGCTGCGGCCGGTCGCGGCGAAGGCAAGGACGGCGCCCAGGGAGAAGACGTCGCCCGCCGGACCCACGTCCTTGCCGAGCGCCTGTTCCGGCGGCATGTAGCCGGGCGAGCCGACCACCACCCCGGTCTGTGTCATCCGGGTGCCGTCCACCGCCCGCGCGATGCCGAAGTCGATGACGCGCGGGCCGTCCGCGGCGAGCAGGACGTTGGAGGGCTTGAGGTCGCGGTGGATGAGCCCGGCCGCGTGGATCTCCTGGAGGGCGGCCGCGAGCCCGGCGCCGAGCGCGCGCACGGTGTGCTCCGGGAGCGCTCGGTGCGCGGCGACGACCTCCGTCAGGTCGGGGCCGAGGACGTACGACGTCGCGAGCCAGGGCAGCGGCGCGTCCGGGTCGGCGGCCACGACGGCGGCGGCGTGACGGCCGGAGACCGCCTGGGCGGTCTCCGCCTCGTGCCGGAAGCGCTGCCGGAAATCGGCGTCGGCGGCGAGGTCGGGGCGTACGACCTTCACGGCTACGGTGCGGCCGCCGCCCGAACGGGCCAGGTACACCCGGCCCATGCCGCCTGCGCCGAGCCTGCGCAGCAGGCGGTAGCCGCCCAACTCCCGTGGATCGTCAGGCTGCAGTGTCTCCGTGGCGGGCTGTCCCGTCCTTCCCCGTCTCCCCTGTGTGGACCGGCGGTGTTCGCCGACGCCGTACCTTAATGATCTCGGAGAGGACGGGCCGGAGCGCCCGGTGGCCGATACGGGGGCCGGTCCGGCCGATACGGCATGGACGGTACCGGGACCGCGGCGGCTCACGGCCTCAGCAGGTCCACCTTCACGTCCGCCGGAAACCCCGTCGTCGGGCCCACCCGGCGGGCGAACTCGGTGACGGCCGTCAGCTGCGGGGCGCCGAAGCTGAAGTCGAGGGTGGTGAAGTACTGCGCCAGGGTCGCCTCGTCGAAGTTCTCCCAGCGGGCGGCCTGTTCGGCGACCTTGCCGACCTCCTCCAGGGAGACGTTGCGGGAGTCGAGGAAGGCCTCGTGGACCTGGCGGGTGATGAGCGGCTCGCGCTCCAGGTACTCCCTGCGGGCCGCCCAGACCGCGAAGACGAACGGCAGGCCGGTCCACTCCTTCCACATCCGGCCGAGGTCGTGCACGGTCAGGCCGTAGCGCGGGCCGTCGAGGAGGTTGGCGCGCAGCGCCGCGTCCCCGATCAGGACGGCGGCGTCGGCCTCCTGCATCATCAGGCTGAGGTCGGGCGGGCAGGTGTAGTACTCGGGCTGGACGCCGTAGCGCTCGGCGAGGAGCAGCTGGGCGAGCCGGACCGAGGTGCGGGAGGTCGAGCCGAGGGCGACCCGGGCACCGTCGAGGCGGTCGAGGGGGACCTGCGAGACGATCACGCAGGACATGACGTCGCCGTCGCAGCCGACGGCGATGTCGGGAAAGGCGACGAGGTCGTCCGCGTTGCGCAGGAACTCGACGAGGGTGATCGGACCGATGTCGAGATCGCCGCGCACGAGCTGCTCGCTGAGCTTCTCCGGGGTGTCCTTGGTCAGCTCGAAGTCGAGGAGCGTGCCGGTTCTCGCGAGCCCCCAGTAGAGGGGCAGGCAGTTCAGGAACTGGATGTGGCCCACGCGTGGCCGGGTGCGAGAATTGTCCACATCGCGAGACTAGACCCCGTGCGGTACGGTGCTGGGACCGACCCCGCCATCGAACGGACTAACAGCCGTTCAAACATCCGGGTGAAGTGATCTTGCCCTCTATTGCTTTCGGCTGCCCGCGTGCTAGGCTCGCCGCAAGTTGCAGTTTGGTTTCCCTTGCAGTACAGAGCCTGCGGAGCATGTGACCGCGGGCTCTCGTCGTTTTCAGACGATTGCAGTTGTGCAGCACCGTTTCGCACGTGCAGGTTCTGGAGCAGGGCAACCCTTTTGAGCCCAAGGAGGGCTTATGGCTACCGGAACCGTTAAGTGGTTCAACGCCGAAAAGGGCTTTGGCTTCATCGCCCAGGAGGGCGGCGGCCCCGACGTCTTCGTTCACTACTCCGCGATCAACGCCCAGGGCTTCCGTTCGCTCGAGGAGAACCAGCAGGTCTCCTTCGACGTGACGCAGGGCCCGAAGGGTCCGCAGGCGGAGAACGTCACCCCCGTCTGATCACTGCCTGATCGCAGAACCTGAGTGCAGTACCCAAGGAGCCCCACGCCGTAAGGCGACGGGGCTCCTGCCTTTGCCGGGACATCTTTTGTGAATTCCCGGCGAATTCCCTACACGTGCTGCATGACGAGGACGAAGGTCGTGCCCGGCATCAGCGCCTCGTACGAGTGGGGGACATCCCCGCGGTACGTCATGTAGTCACCGGGGCCCAGTTCCGCCTCTTCTCCGGCCGGCCCCGCCTTCACCCGTCCCGTGCCGACGATCAGATGCTCCACCGTGCCCGGAATATGCGGCTCCGCCGCGCGGGCCGAGCCCGGTTCCGCACCGATCCGGTAAATGTCCCGGCGCGCCCCGGGCGGGCTCGCCGACAGCAGCGTGCCGACGAAACTGGCCTGCTCGGAGCCGACGCCGGGGCCCTCGCCGGCGCGGATCACCTGGACACCCTGCACCGGCGGCTCGACCAGCACACTGAACGGCACCCCCAGCGCCACCGCGAGCGCCCAGAGCGTCTCGACGTTCGGATTCCCGCTCGCGGCCTCCAGCTGGGACAGCGTGGACTTGGCGATTCCGGCGCGCTTGGCCAGCTCGGACAGGGACAGCCCGGCACGGGTGCGCTCGCGCTTGAGGGACGCGGCGATCCAGTCCATCGGGAGCCGGTCGGGGACCTCGCGCATGTCGTTCGCTCCATCGGTACGATCGTTCGCCTTGACGGACAGGGTGCTCACTGTCCATTGTAGGAAACATGCGTTCGCCACAACGAACAACCCCGACACCCCCGATACCCCCGACGCCGTCCGCTCCCCCGGCGCCCTCCGGCATGTCCGAGGACCGCTCGCTGGTCCGCGACGCCTCGCTCGTCTGGCTGGCCAGCGGCATCGTCGGCGTCTCCTTCGGTGCGGTCTCCGTCGCGGGCGGGCTGCCGCTGTGGGTACCGGTGCTGATGTCCGTGCTGGTGTACGCGGGATCGGCCCAGTTCAGCGCGGTCGGTGTGCTGCTCGCCGGGGGCGGGCCGGTCGCGGCGGCGGCCACCGGGCTGCTGCTCAACACCCGTACGGCCGCGTTCGGCCTGGCCGTCGCGGAGATCCTCGGCACCGGCCGCGCGGCCCGCTTCCTCGGCGCGCACCTGGTCACCGACGAGACGGTCGCCTTCGCTCTCGCCCAGAGCGATCCGGTACGGCAGCGGCGGGCCTTCTGGATATCCGGCCTCGGGCTCTTCGCCGTGTGGAACATCGGCGTGCTCGCGGGCGCACTGGCCGGCAGCGCGCTCGGCGACACCGCCCGCTACGGCCTGGACGCCGCCTTCCCGGCCGTCCTGGTCGCCCTGGTCCTGCCCGCGCTGCGCGCCGACGCGGCGGTACGACGGTGCGCGCTGGTCGGTGCCGCGCTGGCACTGGCCGTGACGCCCGCGGTGCCGGCCGGGGTGCCGGTGCTGGTCGCTCTGGCCGGGCTCTTCCTGCACCGGGGACCGACCGCCCGGAAGGAGGCCTCCGCATGAACGCCACGGTCGTCGTGATCCTGGCCCTCGCCGTCGGCACGTACGCCTTCCGGCTGATCGGACCGGTGCTGCACGGGCGCGTGACGGTTCCGCCGCGCGTCCAGGAGTTGGCCTCGGCCGGGGCGGTGGTCCTGCTGGTCGCCCTGCTGGCCACGGGCGCGCTGACCGAGGGCGGCGGCTTCGCCGGGTGGGCCCGGCCGGCCGGGGTGCTGATGGCCGTCCTGCTCGCCTGGCGGCGGGCACCGTTCGTCGTGGTGGTCGTGGGAGCGGCGGCGACGACCGCGCTGCTGCGGGCCGCCGGGGTCGCCTGATCCCCTGCCCCCGGCGCCCGTTCGGCGAGCTGCCGGTGGGGCTGGTCCGGCTCACCGGGCAGCCGCTGTCCTTCGGGCTCGGCCTCGGCACCGCCGACGGGGCGCTCCCGGCACTCTTCCGGAGTTCCGCCGGCCCCTCGCGCCCGGTCCGCGAGCCCGAGGTACACCTCGCCGAGAAGGTCCCCCAGGCCTTTCTGTCCGCGCGACGGGACGCCTGACGCGGATCGCGGGAGTGCTTGAGGAGCGCTTGCGGAACGCTTGAATCCGGGAGTACCGGGAGCCTGACCTGCTACGGGAACCAGCGGGGACGGCATGGGGATCGTGGCCCAAGAGCATCGGTCGC
Organism: Streptomyces sp. MUSC 14; assembly: GCF_001866675.1. NCBI lineage: Bacteria > Bacillati > Actinomycetota > Actinomycetes > Kitasatosporales > Streptomycetaceae > Streptomyces > Streptomyces sp. MUSC 14. The sequence continues at coordinate 97,610 of NZ_MLYN01000049.1, read as the reverse complement.
GGCGTCGGGGGAAGGCCCGGCGACCGGTTCACGATCCGTCTCTTCCTGGGGGATACACCATGCGTTCCATCGCACTGCGTACGAAGACGGCTCTGACCGCACTCGCCGGCGCGGGTGTCCTGACGCTCGGTATCGCCGCGGCCGGCCCGGCGAACGGTGTGGGGCGTGACCTGGCGCAGGTCACGGCCGGTCTGTCGGGCTCGCACATGGCGTCGGGTCCGGTGCTGGCGGACGAGCGCGACCCGCGCAGCGTCAACCCCTGACCGTCCGGGGCAGCGACCGCACCGACCGGGCGTCTGTCCCGTCGGTGCGCTTCCTCGCCTACAGCCGCCTGCCCGCCTCGGTCACGCCCATCGCGTCGTACAGCGCCTCCGCCGCCTGTCGGTGCCGACGCGCCGCCGGAGCCTCGCCCAGCGCCTGTGCCGCCTCCGCCATGCCGTGCAGCGCCCGGGCGACCTCGAAGCGGTAGCCGAGCCGGGAGGCCAATTCGTGGGCACGGCAGTGCAGTTCCATCGCCCGGTCGGGCGCGGCGCGCCGCAGATACACCAGGCCCACCAGGTTGGCCACGGTCGCCTGCCGCAGGGCGTTGCCCTCGGCGGTGACCAGATCCAGGGCTCGCTCGGCGTGTTCGACGACCGAGCGCACATCGCCGAGGCGTTGGCAGACCTGCGCCCAGAGTGCAAGGACGACGGCCACGTTCCCGGGCTTGCGGGACTCGTCGCACAGTTCGAGTGCCTGAGCGAGGCAGGCGCGGGCCCGCTCGTCGTCGCCCGTGCCGAGGTGAGCGAGGGCCAGCCAGGTCAGCGAGGAGATCTCGTTGTTGCGCTCGCCGAGGCGCCGGTTGAGTTCGGTGGCCCGGGCCGCGTGCCGGGCGCCCTCGGCGTAGTGACCCGCCCAGGTCTGCACGGTGCTCAGGTTGACCAGCGCCTGTGCCTCGTCGCGAGGTGCCCGCACCTCCCGGTGCAGCCGGATGCCCTGGGACAGGTGGGTGCGGGCCTCGTCGAAGTGGCCGAGCGCCCCGTGCAGCAGGCCGAGCACGTCGAGGCAGAATGCCCTGGTGCTGCGGTCGTCGGCATCGGCCAGGTCCAAGGCCTCCTGCGCCGTGGTGATGCCGTCCTGGAAGTCGCCGAGCCACCAGTGCGCGATGGCCAGATTGGTCAGGCTCAGGCCCAGCAGCTCCCGGTCGCCGAGTTGCTGGCAGGCACCGACCGCGATCCGGCTGATCACCCGGAACTGCTCGTTCTGTCCGCGCAGGTTGAGATAGAACAGCAGATTGCGGCCCAACAGGGCGGCGGTGCGGTGCAGATCCTGCGCGGACGCCCTGGAGAGGATCGCGAGCAGCGCCTCGTACTCGCGGTCGAACCAGCGCAGCGCCTGCTCACCGACGCCCAGCCGGGGCAGTTCCGGCGCGTCGTCGGCCGGTGGGTCACCGAAGGGCTCACGGCCGGGAAACAACACCTCGCACGCCACGTCCGTGGCCAGCGTGTAATACCCCACCAACCGCCCCACCGCCCCCTCCTCGTCGTCCTCCGCCTCCCGCACGCTCATCGCGTACGTGCGCACCAGGTCGTGGAAGCCGTACAGCCCTGCCTCGTGCTGTTCCAGGAGGTGGGCGTCGAGGAGGTTCTCCAGGGTGTCCTCGGCGTCGTGGACGTCGGTGCCGAGCAGCGCGGCGGCGGAGTGGACGTCGATCGCGCTGCCCGGGTGCAGGCCGAGGAGGCGGAAGGCGATGCGCTGGTCCGCGTCCATCGCCTGGTACGACAGCCGGAGTGTGGCCTCGACGCTGCGCTCCCCGGCGCTCAGCTCGCGCAGCCGCCGGGTCTCGTCGGCAAGCCGGTCGACCAGGTACTGCACGGTCCAGCGGGGGCGGTTGCGCAGCCGGGCGGTGGTGATGCGCAGGGCGAGGGGCAGTCCGCCGCACAGGCCGGCCAGCCGGGCGGTGGCCTCGGGTTCGGCGGTGGTGCGGTCGGCGCCGAGGGTCCGGGTGAGCAGGGTCGCGCTGTCGTCGGGCGAGAGCAGGCCGAGGGAGAGCCACTCGGCGCCGTCCAGGTCGAGCATCCGGACCCGGCCGGTGAGGATGGCCAGGCAGTCCTCGGCGGTGGGCAGCAGCGGGCGGACCTGGGCGGCGTCGGCGGCGTTGTCGAGGAGCAGCAGGAGTCTTCGCTGCGCCGAAACGGTTCGCCAGAGCGTCGTACGTCGCTCCAGGTCATCGGGTATCCGGTCGTCCGGGATGCCGACGGCACGCAGCAGGGAGTGCAGGACGGCGGACGGCTCCTGCGCCTTCTCGCCGGGGCTGAAGCCGCGCAGGTCGACGAAGAGCTGCCCGTCCGGGTAGTCGGCGGCGAGCAGATGGGCCGCGTGCACCGCGAGCGCGCTCTTGCCGCTGCCGCCCATCCCGTCGACGCCGACGATCCGCGTGCTCCCGCCGGCCGGGGCCCGCCCCGCCTCCAGGATCCGCGCCAGTTCCGCCTCGCGCCCGGTGAAGTCGGGCAGGTCGTAGGGCAGGGTGCAGGGCGCGGGCTCGGAGGCGGACGGCTGGAGGTAGGCCGCGGGGGCGAGGAGTGCGGCGCGGTCGGCCACGGACTGCGGTACCCGCGGGGCCACTTCGGGGCTGTCACGCAGGATGGCCTCGTACAGCCGGGTCAGTTCGGCGCCCGGGTCGATGCCCAGCTCCTCCACGAGCAGCGCGCGCACCCGGCCGAACTCCTCCAGCGCCTCCGCCTGCCGGCCGGCCCGGTACAGGGCGAGCATCAGACGGCCGCGCAGGGTCTCCCGCAGCGGATGGGCGATGACCAACTCGCGTAGCGGGCCGACCAGTTCGGCGGACTGGCCGAGTTCGAGCTGGAGCTCGAAGTACTGCTCGGCGACCGCCATGTGGCGCTCCTCCAGCGCCGCGGAGGCCGCCGTGATCACCGTGCCGCCGGCGCCCGCCATGACCGGGCCGCGCCACAGGTCCAGGCAGGCCCGCAGATGCCCGACCGCCTCGGCGGCGCGCCCGGCGGCCACCGCCTGCCGGGCCTGGCGGGCCCACTGGGTGAACTCGTGCAGATCCAGCTGGTGTTCGCCGAGCATCGCCCGGTATCCGGCGCCGTCGGTGACGATCACCGAGGCACCGTCGGGGATGTGGGTGCGCAGCGCGGCGACGCACTTGCGGATCTGGTGGCCGGCGGTCTGCGGCGGCGCCTCGTCCCAGGCTGCGGCGACCAGCCGGGGCAGCGGCACCATGCGCCCGGGCTCCAGCAGCAGGGTGACCAGGACGCGTTCCTGGGTCGGGCTGCCGAGCCGCAGCCGGTGCTCGCCGTGCCAGCCTTCCAGCGATCCGAGGATGTTGAACCGTACGACAGGACGACCCGATGCCGACGGTGGCGCCGAATCCACGAATGCGTCCCCTCCACCCCGTCGCACCGTTCGGCCCGAGATGCTCGGGACCACCTAGGTTGTACCGGACCGAGCGGCGCGGAGGAGGTGATTCCGTCCTCGCGGCGCACAGCTCGGCCCCGGCGGACAGCTCTGTCCCGACGGACAGCTAACCATCTTCACGCGAGCTGGAGGAGGGTCGCGTGCGCATCGCCTGCCAGCGCCGGGTCGTGGCGCAGGATCGCGTTCTCCACCCGGCGCAGCGCCGGGGAGGGCTGGATGCCCAGCTCGGCGTCGAGCAGACGGCGCATCCGGCGGAAGACGTCGAGGGCGTCGGCCTGCCGTCCCGCGCCGTACAGGGCGATCATCAACTGCTCGCAGAAGCGCTCGCGCAGCGGGTGGTTGGTGTGCGCCTCGGCCAGCTCCGCGAGGACGGCCGCGTGCCGTCCCAGCCGCAACTCGGCGTCGAAGCGCAGCTCCATCGCCCGCATCCGGTACTCCTCGTAGCGGGCGGCGGCCAGCTGGCACAGGGTGCCGCCGGTCAGGCCGCCGAAGACGGGCCCGCGCCACAGCGCCAGCACCTCGCGCAGCAGCCGGGCGGTGTTCCCGGCGTCGTCCGGCAGGGCCGCCTCGGCCCGCCGTACGGCGCCGACGAACTCGGCGGCATCCAGCTCGCCCTCGGCGACGGTCAGCCGGTAGCCGGAGGGGTGGATGGTGACGCGCGAGGCGGGCCGGTCCGGCTCCAGGGCGCGCAGCTTGCGGCGCAGCCGGCTGACATGCGCCTGGAGCGCGTTGGCCTGGTTGTCGGGGACGGCCTCGCCCCACATCTCCTCGACGAGGCTCTCCCCGGAGACCGGCTGGCCCTCGCTGATCAGCAGCGTCTGCACGAGGGTGCGCTGCAGGTCGCCGGAGATCTCCGCGGGACCGGACACGGTACGGACATGCAGCGCCCCGAGGACCGAGAACTTCAGCATCCTGACTCCGCCTCCCGTTGGTGTCGCTGGCGTCGTCGTCCTTCTTCCGGCGACATACCAACGGTGCCTCGGGGCCGTACCGGTTCGTTCCCGATCCGTTCCCGGTGTCCGGATCAGCCGGCGTCGCCGGTGACCAGCGCCTTCAGCGAGGTCACCCGCCGGGCCGCCACCTCGGGCGAGTCGGCGTGCACGACGAAGTGCCCGGGGGCGAGGGCGTCGGGCGGTGAGACATGGCGCACATGCGGCAGGACCCCGACCTCGGCGCTCTCCAGCCGCCACGGCGGGTTCAGCACGGCCGCCGCCGCGAACCGGCCCGGCCGTACGGCGTCCACGAGCCGGCCGCAGAGCACGTCGACGGCGCCGGCCGCCAGGTCGCAGCCGCCGGCCGCCTTGAGCAGTTCGGGCACCGGGTCCCTGGCGAGACACGCCCGGCAGCCGGTGATGACCGGGCCGCGCGGGGTCAGTGCGACGCTCGTGTGCGCGGGCCCGTACTGGTAGCCGGTCAGGTCCAGCAGGGCCGTCACCACGGCGCGCACCTCGGCGGCGGTGTCCTCGGTCAGCGGGGCCGGGTGGAGCAGGCCGTAGGGCATGCGCGCGGTGATCCCGACGGACTGGTGCATGCCGTGCACGCTCAGCGTCTCCACGGTCAGCCCGAGGGCACCGGGCGGGACCCGGCCGCCGCCGGGTGAGAGCCGGTTGTCGCGGACGAGGCGCTGGACGGCGTCCTGGTCCGCGAGCAGGGCGAGGGAGCGGGCGGAGTTGACGAACAGCCCGGCGTCGGCGGCCTCGGCCAGCAGGGCGCGCAGGGCGGGCTCGTCGCGGGTGTCGGCACGGGCCGAACGCACTTGGACCCCGGCCTCGGCGGCCTCGCGGACGAGACGCTGGTCCGGGTTCAGCAGGAAGATCCGGCGGACGTCGTTGTCTTCTTTCATGCCTCTGCTCGGGGTATGAGGTCGGCGAGGGTGGAAAGGCAGGCTATGAGGGGGCGTTACCGTTCCGGTCCCGGACGGATCCCCGGGTGACGGGGGACCAGGGCACGCTACCGGTTTTCCGGCCGGGCTACCGGTTTTCGCCGAGGTCCCGCGGCTGGATGCGCACGGTGTCGGCGAAGGCCCGGGCGGGCGGGCTCAGCGCGTCCCAGCGGCGCACCGCCCAGCCGACCGGCAGCGGCCGCAGCCCGGGCAGCGGGATCAGCCGCAGCGGTCCCGCGCCGGGCACGGGCGGTCCCGGTACGGCGGGTACGACGGCCCGGCCCGCGCCCAGTTCGGCGAGCAGCAGCGCCGTGTCCCAGTCGGCGACGGAGGCGTCGTAGGAGAAGCGCACGCCCGACTCGGCGCAGGCGGCGTCCAGATGGGCGGCGGAGGCTGAGTTGGGCGGCAGCCGGATGAGCGGGACGTCGGCGAGGTCGGCGGGGTCGAGCCGGGACCGGGCGGCCAGCGGGTCGGCGGCCGGTATGGCCAGCACCCAGGGCAGCTGGGCCACAGTGCGCTGCTCGATGCCCCGCACCGGTGGGCCGAGGGTGATCCAGGCGAGGTCGAGGGTGCCGTCGGCGAGCGCGTCGAAGGTGCCGCGGCCCGAACTGACCGTGCGGAACTCCAGGTTGACCTTGGGGTGGCGGCGGCGGAAGGCGACGACCGCGTCGGACATGAAGTGCCGTACGGTGGTGGCGCCGGTGGCCACGCGGACGTGCCCGCTGTGCCCGTCGAGCAGATCGCGCAGCTGTCGTACGGCGAGGTCGAGACCGGAGATGCCCTCGGCGGCCGCGGCTTCCAGGATCCGCCCGGCCCGGGTCGTCACGACGCCGCGCGGCCGGCGCTCCAGCAGGGCGAGGCCCGTCTCCCGCTCCAGCCGTTTGACGTGCTGGCTGACGGCGGACTGGGTGCAGCCGAGCTCGCGGGCGACCGAGCTGAGGCTGCCGGCCCGGCACACGGCCACGAACACACGAAGGTCCTCAAGTGTCACAACACCCAAGCTATCACTGGGGTTCGCCGATAAATCTCAAGGATTGACTGAGGCCCCGGTGCGGTACGAGGATCGGTGCCGGGCCGCGATCGACCCAGGCGGCAACCCGCTCTCCGCAGCACACCGGGCGTCCGGACCGAGGTGTGCGCCGACCGGGGAGCGGGTGCCGACCCACCAGTCGGCCCTCGGGCGGCCCCTCAGCCGGCCTCCCGGCCGGCCTCCGGCCGGGAGGACTCGTACAGCCCCTCCACCTCCGGTGCGAAGTCCCGCATGATCTGCTCGCGGCGGAGCTTCATCGAGGGCGTGAGGTGGCCCTCGAACTCGGTGAAGTCCCGCGGCAGCACGGCGAAGCGGCGGATGGACTCGGGGCGGGACACCAGCTTGTTGGCCTCGTCGATCGCCCGCTGCAGGACCGCCTCCAACTCCGGGTCACCGACCAGCAGTTCCGGCGGCACCACGTGCTTGCCGATCATCTGCCGCCAGTGACCGACGCCGTCGGGGTCGAGGGTGATCAGCGCGGAGACGTACGGGCGGCCGTCGCCGACCAGCATGACCTGGGAGATCAGCGGGTGCTGGCGCAGCCAGTTCTCCAGCGGTGCCGGGGCCACCGACTTGCCGCCCGCCGTGATCAGCAGCTCCTTCTTGCGGCCGGTGATGGTGAGATAGCCCTCGTCGTCCAGTTCGCCGATGTCGCCGGTGGCCAGCCAGCCGTCCCGGGTCGCCGGCACGACGCCGCCGGCCTGCGGATCCCAGTAGCCGCGCAGGACGTGGTCGCCGGCGACGAGGATCTCCCCGTCGGCGGCGATCCGCACCCGGGTGCCGGGCAGCGGCCAGCCGACGGTGCCGAGCCGGGGCTTGAGCGGCGGGGTGCAGGTCGTGGCGGCGGTGGTCTCGGTGAGGCCGTACCCCTCGAAGATCTCGATGCCGGCGCCGGCGTAGAACGCGGCGAGGCGCCGGCCGAGCGGGGAGCCGCCGCAGATGACGTACCGGACGCGGCCGCCCATCGCGGCGCGGATCTTGCGGTAGACGAGGGGGTCGTAGAAGCCGCGGGCGGTCTTCAGCGAGCGGCTCGGGCCGCCGCCGGTGCCGGTCTGCCGGGCCTCCAGCGCCTCGCCGTAGCGGACGGCGGTCGCCGCCGCCCGGTCGAAGACCGTGACCCGGCCGCCCGACTCGGCCTTGGCGCGGGCGGAGTTGTAGACCTTCTCCAGCATGTACGGGATGGTCAGCAGCGCGGTCGGCCGGAAGGCGGCCAGGTCCGGCAGCAGGTCCTCGGCGGCGAGGCTCGGCGCGTGTCCGAGCCGCACCCGGGCCCGGACGCACGCGATGGCGACCATCCGCCCGAACACGTGCGACATCGGCAGGAACAGCAGCACCGAGGGGTCCTCGTCCTGCGACTTGAAGACCGGGTAGAGCAGTTCGACGGCGTTGTCGACCTCGGCGAGGAAGTTGCCGTGGGACAGCGCGCAGCCCTTGGGGCGGCCGGTGGTGCCGGAGGTGTAGATGAGGGTGGCGAGGGTGGCGGGCCCCATCATGCCGCGCCGCACGGCGACCTCACCGTCCGGTACCTGCGCGCCGGCCTCCGCCAGCCGGTCCACGTGCTCCTTGTCCATCACCCACACATGGCGCAGATCGGGCAGGTGCGGCAGCTCGGGCCCGATGGCGGCGGCCTGCGCGGCGGTCTCGGTGACGAGGGCGCGGGCTCCGGAGTCGTGCAGGATCCAGCGGGTCTGGAAGACGGAGGAGGTGGGGTAGACGGGCACGGTGACGAGCCCGGCGGCCCAGGCGGCGAAGTCGAGCAGCGACCACTCGTAGCGGGTGCGGGCCATCACGGCGATCCGGTCGCCCGGCACCAGCCCCTCGGAGATCAGCCCCTTGGCCACCGCGAGCACCTGCTCGGCGAAGTCCGCGGCCGTCACGTCCCGCCAACCGCCCTCGGGCATACGGCGGCTGAGCGCGATCGCGCCGGGGGCCGCCTCGGCGTTGTCGAACGGCAGGTCCGCGAGCGAGCCGTGGGTGACCGGGGGCACGAACGGCGGCACGTGCACTTCCCGCACCGCGCCGTCCAGCCGCTGGATCCAGGGCTCGACCAGGACGGGCCTGCCGTCGTAGTCGACGGCGGAGACGGCGGCGGAGGAGACGGGGGCGTTCGGGTACGGGGTGGACACGGGCGGCTCCTCTGGCGTGCGTGCACCTGCGGTGGGCCTCGACAGACAGGGAGTTACCGCTGGTTAGGCAGGTGATCGTACGGGGCCGCTGTGCGGAGGTTGTGCGGGTTCGGAGGTGGTCCGGGGCCAGGGATGTGCAACCTCGGGGTTTTTGTGACAGGGCCTCACGTTAGACTTACCGACGGTAACCTTACTTCAGAGTAAGCAGTTGGGGGATGGACGTGACAAGTGAGTTGACGCATCTCATAACGGGCGCCCTGCGCTCACCGTTCAAACGCCCCTCCCCCGACGCCGACTTCCCGCGCACCCGGCTCGTGCTGCCCGGGGTACGCGTCGACCTGTCCCGCCTCGCCGCCTACGAGCGGGTCTGCGGCTTCCCGACCGGCGAGAGCGGGCTGCCCGTGACCTACCCGCACGTCCTCGGCTTCCCGCTGGCCATGCGGCTGATGAGCGACCGCGCGTTCCCGCTGCCGCTGCTGGGCCTGGTGCACACCTCGATCGACATCGTCCGGCACGGGGTCGTACCGGCGACGGACGCCTACGAACTCGCCGTACACATCGAGGGGTTGGCGCCGCACCGGCGCGGTACGGAGGCGACGGTGGTGACGGAACTGATGTCGCGGGGCGAGCGGTTGTGGGAGTCCCGCAGCACGTATCTGGCCCGGCACCGTACGCAGGGGGCCGCCTCGGGCCACCGGGAAGAACGGCGGCAGGCGCCCGCTCTCCCGGTCCTCGGCCAGTGGCGGCTCGCCGGGGACGTCGGCCGGCGCTACGGCGCGGCTTCCGGCGACCGCAACCCCATCCACCTCCACCCGCTCACCGCCCGCCTCTTCGGCTTCCCGAGGGCGATCGCGCACGGCATGTGGACGGTGGCCCGCTGCGTGGCCGCCCACGGCACGAGCGGCTCCGTCGCGGTGCGGGCGCGGTTCATGGCGCCGGTGCTGCTGCCGGGGGTGGTGACGTACGGGGCGGATGCCTCCGGCCGGTTCGAGCTGCGGGGCGACGGACGTCTGCACCTGTCCGGGGAGGTGCGGGCGCCGTCGGGGGCGGCGGGCTGAGCACCATGGGGGTACGCCTCCGCCGCCGGGCGCGGGTGGTCCGTGGTTACGCGCGCGGTTCCCCGCGCCCCCGGGGTGCTTCCGGCGGCGGGGTCCAGCGGTTGCCCCGCATCAGGTTGTCCAGACCCGCCCACGCGAAGTTCATCAGCGTCGCCGCCGCCTGCCGGGCGGTGACCCCCGGGGTCGCGTTGGCCCAGGCGGCGAGGGACTCCGCGGCGCCGACCAGGGCCTCGGCCAGGCCCGCGACCTCGTCCTCCGGCAGGTCGGGGTCGCTGTGCGCCTCGCGGGCCGCGACGACGACCAGGCCGGTGACGAAGGCGACGATCTCCGTGCGCATCGCGGCGACCTCGGCCGCGAAGGGCTCCCCGTGGGTGCGGGCCTGCAGATGCAGGACGGACCAGGCGTCGGGGTGCGCGCCGGTGTGCGCGAAGAAAGCCAGCAGTCCGTCCCACAGCCGGCGGTCGGCCGGCAGGTCCGGGCCGACCCCGGCGCGCACCGCCCGCGTCAGCGCGTCGGCCTCCCGGCGGATGCAGGCGGTGAAGAGGTCTTCCTTGGAGTTCAGATACAGATAGACCAACGGCTTGGAGACGCCCGCGAGTTCGGCTATCTCGTCCATCGACGCGGCCATGTAGCCACGCCGGCCGAAGGTCCGTACGGCGGCGTCGAGCATCTGCTGCTCGCGCACCGCACGCGGCATCCGTCTGGTCCTCGCCCCACCCATGAGGGCAAGACTAGTTGGACGCGGCCGCCTCGCCCCGTGCGCGGGCGCTGTCGTCGGCCACGTCCTCCTGGCTGCGGTTGGCGTCCAGGTTGGCCTTCATCCGGTCGACCCTGTTCACGATCTGCACCGAGGCCCGGTCCCGCTCCTTGCGCAGCACGACCCAGCTGATCGGCGCCGAGAGGACCAGCGAGAGCAGCAGCACCCACAGGAGGTTGGAGTCGCCGAAACCGCGCGGGAAGATGCCGGAGTAGACGGCTCCCCAGACGACCACGAGGCAGCCGACGAAGACGCCGAGGCGCATCAGCGTGTAGCGGAGCATCTCAATCCAGTCGTCCGATTCCAAAAGGGTCGGTTCCAGTGAAGCACGCCCCGGGGGCGATCATGCAGGGGGGTCACATAAGGGGCAGCAGCATGGTGATGTCCTCGCGGTCGTCACCGGGGGCCACCCGGATGGCGTCGGGCACCCGGCCGACCTCCTTGTAACCGCAGGAGCCGTAGAACCGTTCCAGACCCGTGCCGCCGCGGCAGGTGAGCCTGATCGCCTCGATGCCGTCGAGCGTGCGGGCCGCGTCGGCGGCGGCCGCGAGCAGGTCCCGGCCGTAGCCCCTGCCCTGGTACCGGGGGTGGACCATCACCGTGTAGAGCCACACCCAGTGCGACATCAGCGGATGCGTGTTGAAGGTGATGAAGGCCGTGGCGGCGAGGTGCCCCTCCTCGTCGTGCCCGGCGAGCAGCCGGGTGCGGCCCTCGGCGAGCTGGGTGAGATACCGCACGACCTCGGGGCGGATGTCCTGCGCCGTCACCGGCGGCACGAAGCCGACGGCCCCGCCCGCGTTGGAGACGTCCGTCCACAGCTCCAGGAACCCGTCGCGCAGGTCGGGGGTGATGGCGGGATCGAGCGCAAAAGTAAGGGGCATGCAGGCATCGTATCTATTACCCGCATGCCCCTTCAGGCAGAAAACCAGCCGTGCCGTGTCACACCCGCATCGGCTGCGGGGAGTCCCGACGGGCCGGGTCCGGGCCGTCGTACTCGCGGATGATCTCGTAGCGCGTGTTGCGCTCGACCGGGCGGAAACCGGCGTCCCGGATGAGGTCGAGCAGGTCCTCGCGGGTCAGCTTGTTCGGGGTGCCGTAGTTGTCGGCGTCGTGCGTGATCTTGTACTCGACGACCGAGCCGTCCATGTCGTCGGCGCCGTGCTGGAGGGCGAGCTGGGCGGTCTGCACGCCGTGCATCACCCAGAAGACCTTGACGTGGGGCACGTTGTCGAAGAGCAGCCGCGAGACGGCGAAGGTCTTCAGCGCCTCGGCGCCCGTCGCCATCTGCGTACGCGCCTGGAGGCGGTTGCGGACCTTGCCGTCCTTCATGTCCACGAAGTCGTGCTGGTAGCGCAGCGGGATGAAGACCTGGAACCCGCCGGTCTCGTCCTGGAGCTCCCGCAGGCGCAGCACGTGGTCGACCCGGTGGCGGGGCTCCTCGATGTGGCCGTAGAGCATGGTGGACGGGGTCTTCAGCCCCTTCTCGTGCGCCAGCCGGTGGATGCGGGACCAGTCCTCCCAGTGGGTGCGGTGGTCCACGATGTGCTGACGGACCTCCCAGTCGAAGATCTCCGCGCCGCCGCCGGTCAGGGACTCCAGACCGGCGTCGATCAGCTCGTCGAGGATCTCGGAGGCGGTGAGGCCGGAGATCGTCTCGAAGTGGTGGATCTCCGTCGCCGTGAAGGCCTTGAGCGACACATGCGGGAGGGCGGCCTTCAGCTCGCGCAGGGAGCGCGGGTAGTAGCGCCACGGCAGATTGGGGTGGAGCCCGTTGACGATGTGGAGTTCCGTGAGGTTCTCCGACTCCATCGCCTTCGCGAGCTTCACGGCCTCCTCGATGCGCATCGTGTACGCGTCCTTCTCGCCCGGCTTGCGCTGGAACGAGCAGTACGCGCACGACGCCGTGCACACGTTGGTCATGTTGAGGTGCCGGTTGACGTTGAAGTGGACGACGTCACCGTTCTTGCGGGTCCGCACCTCGTGCGCCAGACCGCCCAGCCAGGCCAGGTCGTCCGACTCGTACAGCGCGATGCCGTCCTCGCGGGTCAGCCGCTCACCGGAGCGGACCTTCTCCTCCAGCTCGCGCTTGAGCCCGACGTCCATGCCAACACCTTTCTACGAAACCCGACCCCACCGTACGCCCTGCGGTTCACACCTCTTCGGGCAGCTCTCCGACCCGGTTCTCCCACTTGGTGGAGAGCACGATGGTGGTACGGGTCCGGGAGACGCCCTTGGTCCCGCTGAGCCGCCGGATGATCCGCTCCAGGCCGTCGACGTCGGCCGCCCGCACCTTGAGCATGAACGAGTCGTCGCCGGCGATGAACCAGCAGTCCTCGATCTCCGGCAGGTCCCGGACCCGCTGGGCGACGTCCTCGTGGTCGGCGGCGTCGGAGAGCGAGATGCCGATCAGCGCGGTGACCCCGAGGCCGAGCTGGGCCGCGTTCACCGTCGCGCGGTAGCCGGTGATGACACCGGCCGCCTCCAGCCGGTTGATGCGGTCGGTGACGCTGGGTCCCGACAGTCCGACGAGGCGCCCCAGCTCCGCGTACGAGGCCCGGCCGTTCTCCCGCAGAGCCTGGATGAGCTGCCTGTCCACCGCGTCCATGCGATCGAAGCCTTCCGGTGAAGAGTTCCGAGTTGATGAGAGGTAGTGCTGTGCCGAGTGGGTACCGCGCCCGGCCCGCTAACCGGCGGATCCGCCGCCCAGTTCGCCCGTCCAGCGCCGGTACAGGCCGTGCCCGACGCCCGCCGCGTCCAGCACCCGCCCGGCGACGAAGTCCACCAGGTCCTGGATGTGGGTGGCGCCCGCGTAGAAGGCGGGCGAGGTCGGCACCACCTGGGCGCCGGCGTCGTCCAGCGCGACGAGGTGCCGCAGGGTCCCGCCGTTCAAGGGGGTCTCCCGTACGGCCACGACCAGCGGCCGGCGTTCCTTGAGGGTGACGCTCGCCGCGCGCTGGAGCAGGTCCTTGGAGAGCCCGAGCGCGACACCCGCCACACAGGCCGTGGACGCGGGCACGATGAGCATGCCCTTCGCCGGGTACGACCCCGAGGACGGCCCGGCCGCGAGGTCCCCCGCGCTCCAGTACCGCACCCCGCTGACGTCCACGTCGAAGGTCCCGGGCTTGCCGTCGGCCCCCCGGGCCAGCCATTCGCGCAGGTCGTCCTGCCAGTGGGCGTCCCGGAACGAGATCCCCGTCTCGTCCAGCAGCGTCAGCCGCGAGGCCCGGCTGACCACCAGGTCGACCATCTCCCCCGCCGCCAGCAGCGCCCGCAGCACGGCAGCCGCATACGGCGTTCCGGAAGCTCCGGACACCCCCACGATCCAAGGCGCGCGCTGCGTTTCTCCTGCGTTCACACCTTGAGCGTACCGGTGGGTCGGGGACAGCTCAGGCCGGGTGGCGCGCTGCGCCTCAGCCGCCCAGCCCCCGAACCAGCAGGTCGAGCAGCGCGCACACGAACAGGGCAATGCCGATGAAGCCGTTGACCGAGAAGAAGGCCCTGTTGAGGCGGGACAGGTCGTGGGGGCGGACGATGCGGTGTTCGTAGACGAAGGCGCCCGCGACGACCAGCAGGCCGAGCCAGAAGAACGCGCCGGCGTGCGTGGCCAGGGCGTACCAGACGAACAGGGCCGTCGTGATCGTGTGGCACACCCGGGCGCCCCAGATCGCGGCCGGGACACCGAAGCGGGCCGGGACCGACATGACGCCGATCTCGCGGTCGGTCTCGACGTCCTGACAGGCGTAGATCAGGTCGAACCCGCCGATCCAGATGCCCACGGCGAGGCCGAGGATCACCGCCTCCCAGGACCAGGAGCCGGAGATCGCGAGCCAGCCGCCGACCGGGCCCATCGCCTGGGCGAGGCCAAGGATCGCCTGCGGGAAGTTCGTGAACCGTTTGCCGTACGGGTAGACCACCATCGGGACGACGGCCACCGGTGCCAGGGCCAGGCACAGCGGGTTCAGCAGGGCCGCCGCGCCCAGGAAGACCACCAGCGCGATCAGGGCGCCCGTCCAGGCGTGCCGCACCGACATGGCGCCCGTCACGAGTTCGCGGTGGGCGGTGCGCGGGTTACGGGCGTCGATCTCGCGGTCGATGATCCGGTTGACCGCCATCGCGAACGTGCGCAGGCCGACCATGCAGATCGTGACCAGCAGCAGCCGGCCCCAGTGGATGTTCCTGTCCCACTCGTACATCGCGGTCAGCGAGGCCATGTAGGCGAAGGGCAGCGCGAAGACCGAGTGCTCGATCATCACCAGGCGCAGGAAGGCCTTCGTGCGTCCCGGCGGCTGGACAGCGGCGGTGGTCACAGGCCGTACTCCTTCCAGCGGCGGTCGACCTTCGCCGCCGTGTCCGGGTCCGGCAGGACCATGTCCGGCCAGCCGCCGTCCCGGGTGTAGCCCTCCTCCGGCCACTTCTTCGTCGCGTCGATCCCCGCCTTGCCACCCCAGAACTGCTGGTAGGAAGCATGGTCGAGATGATCGACGGGGCCTTCGACGACCGTGAGGTCGCGGGCGTAGTCCGTGTTGCCGAGGGCCCGCCAGGCGACCTCGTGCAGATCGTGGACGTCGCAGTCGGCGTCCACGACCACGATCAGCTTGGTCAGGGACATCATGTGCGCCCCCCAGATCGCGTGCATCACCTTCTGCGCGTGCTTCGGGTACTTCTTGTCGATCGAGACGATCGCGCAGTTGTGGAAGCCGCCGGCCTCGGGCAGGTGGTAGTCCACGATGTCCGGGACGATGATCTTGAGGAGCGGGAGGAAGAATCGCTCCGTGGCGCGGCCGAGCGGGCCGTCCTCCGTCGGCGGGCGGCCGACCACGATCGACTGGAGCAGCGGGCGCCTGCGCATCGTCACGCAGTCGATCGTCAGCGCCGGGAACGGCTCCTGCGGCGTGTAGAAACCGGTGTGGTCGCCGAAGGGGCCCTCGGGCAGCATCTCGCCCGGCTCCAGCCAGCCCTCCAGCACGACCTCGGCGTTCGCGGGCACCTGGAGCGGGACCGTCTTGCAGTCCACCATCTCGATCCGCCTGCCCGCGATGAACCCGGCGAACAGGTACTCGTCGATGTCGCCGGGGAGCGGGGCGGTGGAGGCGTACGTCACGGCGGGCGGGCAGCCGAAGGCGATGGCGACCGGCAGCCGCTCGCCCTTGCGCGCCGCGACCTGGTAGTGGTTGCGGCTGTCCTTGTGGATCTGCCAGTGCATGCCGATCGTGCGTTTGTCGTGGCGCTGGAGGCGGTACAGACCCAGGTTCCGGATGCCCGTCTCCGGGTCCTTGGTGTGGGTCAGCCCCAGGTTGAAGAAGGAACCGCCGTCGTCGGGCCAGGTGAACAGCGCCGGGAGCCGGTCGAGGTCGACCTCGTCACCGTGCAGCACGACCTCCTGCACCGGGGCTTCCTTGATCTTCTTCGGCGGTACGTGAGCCATCGCGCCGAGCTTCCCGAAGGCCTCACGCACCCC
Organism: Streptomyces sp. MUSC 14; assembly: GCF_001866675.1. Lineage (NCBI taxonomy): Bacteria > Bacillati > Actinomycetota > Actinomycetes > Kitasatosporales > Streptomycetaceae > Streptomyces > Streptomyces sp. MUSC 14. Next base: position 81,879 of record NZ_MLYN01000049.1, on the reverse strand, counting down.
GACGAAGCCGTGCGGCAGTTCGGGCCGCAGCAGCCCGCCGATCTTCTCGGAGATCTCGCCGTACGACGTCAGGCCCAGCGCCTTCAGCAGGCGCCGGTCGGTGCCGAAGACGTTCATCGCGAGGGGCATCGCCGAGCCCTTCACGTTCTCGAAGAGCAGCGCGGGCCCGCCGGACTTCTGCACCCGGTCGACGATCTCCCCGACTTCCAGATACGGGTCGACCTCGGCCTTGATGCGCTTGAGGTCCCCCTCGCGCTCCAGCGCGCGCAGCAGGGAGCGAAGATCGTCGTAAGCCATGCGTCCCAGTATCGGCCACCCGCTACTCTGGCCCGGTCACCGGGGCCGTATCGCACTCGTCGGGGGATCGCACGCCATGCTCAGGTATCTGCCGTTCCTGCTGGTCCTGGCTCTGTGGATCTACGCCTTCGTGGACTGTCTGAACACGCCCGAGGAAGAGGTGCGGCATCTGCCGAAGGTGGTGTGGGTGATCATCATCCTGCTCTTCGGCGAGGTGCTGGTGGGTCCGGTCGCCTGGCTGATCACCGGCCGGGCGCGGCGGACGGCGGACGGTACGGCGTCCGCCCCCTTCGCGGCGGGGCGTCGCGACACCGCCGCGCCCTGGGTCGCCCCCGACGACAACCCCGAGTTCCTCAAGTCGCTCGGGAAGAAGAACGACCCGAGCGGCGAGTGACCGCCCCGGATCGACTGCCCATAACGGCTTGCCTTACCCCAACTGACCTGTGGTTAATGGTTGTTGCTGAGACAACAGAAACCGCTTGGCCGCTGGGGGACAGACAGACATGCAACCGGCTCAGGATCGACCGCCGACGCCCGCCACTCCACCACCCGTCCCGTCCGCTCCGCCCGCCTCTGCGGCGTACATGCCGGACGTGCCCGCACCGCCCCGGCAGCCGGCCGCCGTCAGTGTCGAGCTGCGGGTCAGCAAGCGGATCCTCTGGATCGGCGCGGCCGTGTACCCGCTGCACAACATCGCCCGCGTCTACACCTTCGTCCTGCGCCCCAAACGCAGGGAGGCGGTTCTGCGGTTCCTGCGGAACACCGGCGGGATGCTGATCGTCGGGTTCCTCGCGATGCTGCCCGGACTGTTCGCGGGAGCCGGCGGGGACAGCTCCGGCGCGAACGGCTACGTCGCGTTCATATGGGTCGCGGCCGTCGCCGCCGAGATCTACTTCATCACCGAGCTGCTCTCGGTCCTGCTGGCCTCCGACCACCACGTCCTCGCGGTGGAGACCTCGGGCGCCTCCACCGCGCTGGTGACCAGCCGCACGCCGCAGTATCTGGACCAGGTCGTCGGCCAGATCTCGTACGCCATCGACCATCCGGACACCGAGTTCAAGGTGACGGTGGAGAGCCTGCACTTCTCGCCGAAGAACTACTACTTCGGCGACAACGTCAACATGTACGGCGGCAACGGAAACGTGGGGATCAGCGGATGACGAGCAACTACTACTACGGCGACAACGTGAACATGCACGGCGGCCAGGGCAACACGGGCATCGTCCGGAACTACGGAACCGCCGGCGCCGGACAGCAGGACCCGGCGCTGGTCGCGGCCCTCGCCGAACTCAACCGGCTGATCGGCGAGTTGCGCACCCGGGTCTCCGCGCCCGACGCCCGACTGCTGGACGACTCGCTGCCCGCCCTGACCCCCGACGCCGACGTGCCCGCACAGCAGCGGCGGGGCGCGCTGATGGCGATCGCCGGGATCGCGAGCACCGTCGGCGCGGTCGGCCAACCGGTCGCCGAGGCGGTGCGCGCGATCATCGGCATGATCAGCGGCTAGCCGCTGCTACGGAGACGGGGTCACGTCCTCGCCCAGCTCTGCGAGGACGCCCCTGACCGGCAGGTCTGTTCGTTCACGCCGCCTCCGAAGGCGAGGTCGAGGCAGCCGCCGTCGTAGACGGTGCGCAGGGAGTCGCCCGAGCCGGTCGCCCACCGCAGATTGGCGCCGCCCTGCGAGCAGTCGCCGACGAAGACGGCCTGACCGTTGCCGTTGGCGCTCAGGCAGGCGCCGGTCGAGACGTTGACGACCTTGACGCTGCCGTCGGAGGCGCTGCGGAAGGTCCAGTCGGCGGTCGCGTCCGAGCAGGAGCCGAGGGCCGTGGAGCCGTAGACCTGGGTCAGGCACGTGCCGTTCTCGCCGTTCTTGAGGCGGAAGGACCCCGAGCCGGACCCGGACCCGTTGCTCCCGCCGGACGAGCCGCCCGAACCGCCGCTGGCAGAACCGGAGTTGGCCCCACCGCCCCCACTGCTCCCGGCTCCTCCTGCGGAACCGCCCGTCCCCTGGTGACCGCCCTGGCCCCTCTTCGCATCGCCGTTGCTGCCCGCGTCGTCGCCCTTCTTCCCTCCGCCTTCCCCGGCCGTCGGAGAGGACGAGGAGGAGGACGAGGCCGAGGCCGAGCCCTTCCCGGACGGCGGGGACGAGCCGGAGGGGCTCGCCGAGGAGACGCCGGGGCCGGGATCGGCCGACGCGGAGACGGACACGCCGGGCGTGCCCGCGGCGCCGTTCCCGCGGGCGTCCGTGGCGAACGGGGCCAGTTGGAAGGCCAGGGTCGTCACACCGGCGCCGACGACGATCGGTACGACGGCCAGGACGATCCGCCTGCGCCGCCGCCCCCGCTCCGGCGGCCGCTGCCCCGCCTCGGGCCGGACGACGACCTCGGGCGCCTCGGGCACCTCCGGCACCTCCCCCGCCTCCGGCACCCGCGCCGCGAACTCCGCCCGCCGTTCGAGGTGTTCGGTGACGGCGGCCGGCCACAGCGGGGTGCCGGTGGGGGCGTGGGCGGCGGTCAGGTCGAGGAGTTCGGCCGCGGTGGGCCGGCCCTCGGGGTCCTTGTCCAGGCAGGAGGCGACGACCGAGGCCAACTCCGCGTCCAGGGCGGGCAGTTCGTCCAGGTCGGGCCGCTCGTGCACGATGCGGTACAGCACGGCGTGCCCGGACTCGTCGCCGAACGGCGGGCGCCCGGAGCCTGCGTACGCCACCACCGACCCGAGGGCGAAGACGTCCACGGCGCCGGTCAGCCGCCGTGCCCCCGAGGCCTGTTCGGGCGACATGTAGGCCGGGGTGCCGACCACCATGCCGGTCCGGGTCAGCTGGCTCTGCTCGGCGGCACGGGCGACGCCGAAGTCGATGAGGGTGACGCCGTCGAGGGTCAGCATGACGTTGGACGGCTTGACGTCCCGGTGCACCATGTCCAGTTCGTGCACCGCCGCCAGTCCGGCCGCCGCACGGTGCAGCAGCAGCCACAGCGACGCGGCCGGCAGCGGGCCGCCGTGCGCGTCGACCGCCTCGCGCAGGGTCAGCCCGGGCACGTACGCGGTGGCGAACCACGGCGGCAGCGCGTCCCGGTCCCCGGCGAGCAGCGGCGTGGCGGCGCCCGCGGGCAGCCGGGAGAGGTTGTCCAGCTCGTGTCCGAAGCGGCGGACGAAGTCCTTGTCCTCGCCGACGACCGACGGCAGGACCTGTTTGACGGCGGCGTACTTCCCGTCGTGCACACCGAGGTAGACCCGCCCCATGCCACCGGCCCCGAGACGTCCGACCAGCGGGATCGATCCGATCCGCCGTGGATCTCCGTCCTCCAGCGGCTCGACCCCGACCTGTTCCCCGTTCAACTCTTTCCCCCTGTGGCTCAGTCGGCTTCCGGCAACCCGCTCGTCAGCGCGCGTACGACCCGAGGCCCACCAGGCAGTAGACGTAGGAGTTGATCGTCGCGCCGTTGAGTGTGTAACGGTACGAGAAGGCGTACTGCGTCCGGGGGTTGCCGTTGCAGCGGCTCAGGTCCGTGGACAGCGGGACGGTCTCGATGACCTTGTAGTGCGCGTCGGACGCGGAGCAGGAGACCTCCTCCACACCGCTGACGGACTGCGCGGTGGTGGAGTCCGGCAGGGTTCCGTTCAGGCAGGTGCCCGAGGTGTACGGGCTGGGCTCGGGACTCGGGCTGCTGTACGGGTCGCCGCTGGCGTACGGGTCGGTGGTCGGTGTGTACGGGTCGCCCGGCGGCGTGTACGGGGCGCTGCTCGGCACGTACGGCGACGGCGACGCGTCGGCGTCGTCGGACGAACCGCCACCGCCGCGGTTGATCACGACCAGCAGGATCACGACAAGGGCGACGACCCCGAGCACCCCCAGACAGGCGATGCCCTGCTTCGGCTGCTGGGACGGCTGAGGCGACTGAGGCGACTGAGGTGACGACATGCGCGGCTCCCGGGTGTGAGGATGGGCACCACCAGTGTGGTGCGGCAGAGCACCGTTCTAAAATATCTTTCTAGAAAATCATTCCAGTATGAGCCGGAAACAACAACGCGGTGAAGCGACCGTGGAGACCGTCCTGGACGCCGCCCTGCGCGTGTACGCGCAGGCGGGCGACCAAGGGCTGACCGTGGGTGCCGTCACGAAGGCGAGCGGGGTGAGCCTCGGCAGCCTCTACCACCACTTCGGCAGCCTCGACGGGCTGCTGAACGCCCTGGTCATGCGCTGGCTGGAACGGCTGCTGGGCGAGCTGCTCAAGGCCCTGGAGGGGACCCGTACCGCCCACACGGGCATCCGGGCCCTGATCGGCGCCTACTTCGGCTTCGTCCAGGAGCACCCGGACGCCGCCCGGCTCCTGCACTCCGCCTACGCCGACCGCCAGGGCATGGCCGACGGGCAGCGGCTGCGGGACGCGCAGGAGGCCCGGCTGTCGCCGCTGGCGCAGTGGGCGCAGCGGTACGTGGACGCCGGCGAGATCGCTCCGCTGTCCGGGCCGTTGATCGAGTCGCTGGTCCTCGGGCCGGTGACCGCGGTCGCCCGCCGCTGGCTGTCCGGCATCGGGGACGTGGACCTGGACGAGGCCGCGCTGGTCCTGCCGGACCGGATCTGGCGGTCGGTCGAGTCGGCCGGCGCCGAGCCGAGGTGAACGCCGGCCGCGGTGCCTCCGGCGAGGAACGGTGCACGTGGGGAACAGTGACCGTATGGAACAGGAACAGGCCCGCGCCTGGCTCGCCACCGCCGTCGCCGAGGCCCGCGCCGGGCTCGCCGAGGGCGGGATCCCCGTCGGCGCGGCCCTCTACGGGCCCGACGGCACCCTGCTCGGCCGTGGCCGCAACCGCCGGGTCCAGGACGACGATCCCTCGACGCACGCCGAGACGGCGGCCTTCCGGGCGGCGGGACGGCAGCGGTCGTACCGCGGCACGACCATGGTCACCACCCTCTCCCCCTGCTGGTACTGCTCCGGCCTGGTCCGGCAGTTCGGCATCACCCGGGTGGTGATCGGCGAGGCCACCACCTTCCACGGCGGCCATGACTGGCTCGCCGCGCACGGCGTGGAGATCCTGCTGCTGGAGGATCCCGGGTGCGTCGCGCTGATGAGCGCCTTCGTCAGGGACCACCCGGACCTGTGGAACGAGGACATCGGTGACTGACACCCGTCGCCGGCCTCCCCTCGGTTCATCAATCCGGCGTGCGGCCAACCACCCGATCCGCTGAAATGAACCGGCCGCGCATGTCCCCGCGCCTCCCCTCGGCATTGCCTTGGAGGGGGCCCGCAACCAGGGGCCCTCTTCTGTGATGGGAGACGCGTGCGAATCACTGACATCCAGCGCTGCGAGGTCCGGCCGGGACGGCTCGTCGAGTGGACGCTGAGCCCGGCGACGGTCGCGGCGGCGACGGCGGTCCCGGAGGACACCCGGCCCCCCGCCTACATCCAGGAGTCGCACATCCGGACCGCCAAATGCGTCCGGGAGGACGGGCTGTTCGTGCCGACCTGGCTGGGCACCGCCTTCGACATCCCGGGCGCGGTCGACCTCGATGTGCTCCAGGAGGCGCTGCGGGCCTGGACGGTACGGCACGAGACGCTGCGCAGCGGCTTCCGCTGGGCCGGAGACGCCGGTGACGAACTGCGCCGGTTCACCCTCGACGCCGCCGACGTGTCGCTGCACCGGGAGGACCCCGGGGACTTCCCGGACGCCGACCGGCTCGTGCGGCATCTCCAGGGCCGCTTCGACTCCGTCGCGGACGCGCTGCGCTGGCCCAACCTCATCTACACGGCGGTCGTACGGCCCGACGGTGTCAGCGTGTACATGGCCTTCGACCACAGCAACGTCGACGCCTACTCCCTGCACCGCATCCCCGCCGAGGTGACCGAGCTGTACACGGCGGGCCTGACCGGCGCCACGCCCGACTCCGGCGGCCCGGTCGCCAGTTACGTCGACTTCTGCCAGATCGAGCGGGCGGACGCGGACGGCATCGACGCCCGGCACGCGGTCGTCGACCGCTGGCGCGAGTTCATCCGGCGCTGCGACGGGACGCTGCCCGGCTTCCCCGTCGACCTGGGCCTGGAGCCGGGCGGCCCGCTGCCGCGCCAGCGGATGCTGTGCGAACCGCTGGCGGACGCCGCCGAGGCGGCGGCGTTCGAGGCGTACTGCCGGCCCTACGGCGGCAGCCAGGTCGGGCTGCTGGCCGCGACCGGGCTGATCGTGCACGAGCTGGGCGGAGCGCCCGTGTACCGGACGGTGGTGCCGTTCCACACCCGGGTGAAGTCGCGGTGGAGCGACTCGGTGGGCTGGTACGTCGGCGGCGCCCCGATCGAGGTCCCGGTCGGCCGTGCGACGGAGTTCCGGGACACCCTGCGGGCCGTGCGCGACGAGCTGCGCGCCGCCCGGCCGCTGTCCCGGATGCCGCTGGCCCGGGTGCTGAGCCTGCTCGGCGCGGACTTCCGGCCCACCTCCCCGGACCTGTACTCGATCGTCTCCTACTGCGACGCCCGCACCATCCCGGGCGCCGAGCACTGGGCCGAGCAGCGGGCGCACGGGCTGATCCGGGTGTCGTACGGCGACCAGGTGTGCGTGTGGGTGAACCGGCTGCACGAGGGGCTGTGGCTGGCCGGCCGGTATCCGGACACGGACGTGGCGGCGAAGAACCTGCGGCTGTACGTGGAGCGGCTGCGCGACCGCATCGCCTCCGTCGCGCACGGGAGCCTCACCGCGGCGGTCTCCTGACCCGGAACAGACATCGCCGCTTTTCGTAACCCAACGGACACCACTGACTCTGGTCCGGAGCAACTTCCCCTTCTTACACTGCTGTTGAGGGGGCGATCGTTGAGGGGGGCGATCGGGTGGGCAGACGGTTGCACGGACGCGGGGCGCTGTTCGACGCCGAACCGGGCGGTCTCGCCCCACGGCTGATCGGCCTGCGCCCCCATCACCACCGCGCCACGCCCCTGGAGCACCCGGACGAGCCGCCCTTCGTCGTGCTGACCGGCACCCGGGGCCTCGGCAAGAGCGCGGTCCTCGCCGAGCTGCGGGACGCCTACCAGGGGCACACGCCGGTCGCGCTGGCCGACTGCGCGGAGGAGCAGTTCGCCCGGCCGCCGGTGGACCGGCCCGCCGACTCCTGGTCGCCGCTCACGCAGGCCCTGCTGGTGATCGCCGAGCAGCTCGCGGAGCCGGTGACCGGCGCCCGCCGGATCGTCTTCCCGCGGCTGATGTCGGGTCTGGTCGCGGTGGCGGCCGGCGGCTGGGGCGACGCCGACTCGGAGCGGATCCGCCGGGAGGTGGAGCGGATCCTGCTGCTGAACGAGGGCGGCTCGCGCTTCGGCGGCTTCGCCGGGCGCTGGGCCGGGAAGGTGGCGGCCAAGGTGGTCGCCGCGGCCACCGGCACCGGCCCGCTGGTCTCGGGCGCCATCGAGGCGACCCTGGAGGCGATCGCCGAGGGGTTCGCCGGCCGGCGCCACCAGAAGGCGTCCGAGTGGTACCGGACGTACCCGAACGCGGGCGGCCACGCGCAGCGCGGGCTGATCCTGCTCTCCCGGCACTTCCGCGAGGACGGCCCGGCGCGCGAGCACGCCGAGCGGTATCTGGTGCGGGCCCTGCTGACCGACCTGACCGAGGCGTACAGCGGGGTGCTGCCGAGGATGCAGCGCCTCGGCCGGCCGCTGGTGCTGCTGGACAACGCGCAGGCGGCGCCCGGCCCGGGGCTGGTGGCCGCCGTGCTGCGGGACCGGGCCGAGGGCGTCCGCGACCAGGTGGCGTTCGTCGCGGCCCGGCGCGGCGAGGGCCGGGCGGAACTGCGCAGCGCGGCCCGCCGGGAGCTGGCGGAGGTGGCCCGGCGCACGGACTGGGCGCCGGACGCGACGCCCTCCTCACGGGCGCTGCTGGTGGCGCTGGCGCCGCTGAGCGCCGACGACGCCCTGCACCTGGTCGGCTCGGTCTGCGCCGACCTGCCGGTGCCGCCCCATCTTCCGCACGCCGTGCACCGGTTGACCGGCGGCAACCCGCTGGGCATCGTACTGCTCGCCGAGTCGGCCGCGCAGAACCTGCCCGGGGCGTCCTCGCTGGGCGAGCTGCTCACCGCGCCGGTGCGGCCGGCCGAGGACCGGCCCGGCGTCCCCGCCTACGAGGCGCTGCTGGACCGGCTGGTGCCGCCCGAGCACCTGGCGGAGCTGACCGTGCTCGCCGCGGCCCACGGCCACGGCTCGGCCGGCGCGCTGGCCGCGGCGCTGCTGCCGGACACCTTCGGCCCGGCGGACGTACGGGAGTTGCAGACCCTGCTGGCCGCGGAGGGGCTGCCGGTCGTGCCGGGCCGGTTCGTCGGGGACCGGTTCGTGCGCACGCTGCTGCTGCTCCGGCTGCATCTGCTGGACGGCGACCACCTGTCGTGGCGCACCGCCCACGAGACGCTCGTCGCCCACTACACCGCGCCCGAGCACGCCCGCTACCGGCTGCACCACGAACTCGCCCTGGGCGTCACGGAGTCCGCGGTCGCCGAGCTGCGCGACACCTTCGGCACGGCGGACATGCGCGGCTGGCTGCGCACGCTGCGCTTCGTGGCCTCGGCGCCGTACTTCCACGCGCACGACGCCGAGGGCCGTGACTTCACCGGGCGCGGCGACGGGCGGACCGCGGTGGCGCTCGGCCGCACGGACGCCGCGCAGGCCGTTCCGGAGGGCGCGGACGCCGTACTGCACTTACGGATACGGCGGCTGCTGCACGCCGTGTGGCAGCTGGCTGACCCGCTGGTGCTGCCGGACCCGCGGGTGTGCGACCGGCTCCGGTTCGAGCTGGAGCAGCTGTCCAACCTGCGGCCGGCGGCGGGCGCGCTGCTCTGGCGGGCCTCGCGGGACTGGCCGGCGGCGGCGCTCGCCGGGCGCCCGATGACCGGGCCCGACGACCCCGACGATCCCGACGACGGCGAGGACGGCGGGGACGGCGGCCCGGACGACCGGAACAGGGGGGAGGCGTGATGGCGCGCAGAGGTGTGGGGACGTGGTTGCGCGAGGGCGTGTGGGAGATCCCGCTGCGCCGCTATCTGGCCCTGCTGCTGGCGGCGGCCCTGGTGACCGGTCTGGTGTTCGCGGTCCGCGTCCTCGCCCACGACGACCGCTCGTGCGCGCCCGGGGTGTCCCGGCCGCAGCACAGCGCCGAGTGCGTGGGCGTGGCCACGGGACCGGGGCCGTACGACTTCGGGCAGGACCGGCTGACCGCCGCCGTGCAGGCGATCGCGCGGGAGAACGCCCGCCTGAAGAGCGGGAGTTATGTGACGGTCGCGCTGATGCTGCCGTACACCTCCACCTCCCCGACGATGCTGAACGACATCCAGCACCAGCTCCAGGGTGCCTACCTGGCGCAGTACCAGGCCAACCACGACTCCAACGGACAGTCCCCGCAGATCCGGCTGGTGCTGGCCAACCCGGGGGCGACGGGCACGTACTGGAAGCAGACCGTGGACCAGCTGGCGCGGATGACGACCGGCACGGACACGCTGCGCGCGGTCGCCGGCATCGGGCAGAGCACCGCCGCCAACAAGGCGGCCGTCGCGGAGCTGACCACGCTGCACATCCCGGTGATCGGCTCCTCCATCACCTCCGACGACCTCGCCAACGGCCAGGGCGGCAAGGACCCAGACCCCTACCCCGGCCTCGCCCGGGTGGCGCCGACCAACACCGACGAGGCCCGCGCGCTGACCAAGTTCGCGCAGCTGAAGCAGGGCAAGGCGCTGCTGGTGTACGACAACCCCGGCGACCCGTACACGACCACGCTCCAGAAGTCGTTCGCGGCGCTGCTCAAGGGCTCACGGTACGAGCCGTGGCCGTTCACCCCGCCGGCGGACCGCAGCCAGGAGGGGACGACCGCGAACACCTTCCGGCAGATCACGGACCTGGTGTGCGACACCGACCCGGGGACCGACACGATCCTGTTCGCGGGCCGGCACGTGCAGCTGCGGCAGTTCATCAACGCGCTCGGCGCCCGCGGCTGCCAGGACCGGAGGTTCACCGTGCTCACCGGCGACGAGGCGTCGTACCTGACCTACGAGAAGGCCCTGAACCGCGACGCCTTGAGGCACAACCTGTCCGTGCTCTTCACCTCCCTCGCCCACCCGGACGCCTGGGTGAAGAACCCGCCGGCGACGGGCGGCTCGCAGGCGGACTTCAGCACGCTCCAGACCCTGCTGACGTCGGCCGAGCGGTCACCGGTGGGCCCCATCGGCTCGGTCGCCCTGGACGACGGACAGCTGATCATCGGCTACGACGCCCTGCGGCTGGCCGTGCACGGCATCCGCGAGGCCGTCCAGCCCGGCAAGGCGGTGCCGGCCCTCGCGGACGTGGGCCTGCAGTGGCCGCAGGTCAAGGGCAGAACCCTGCGGGTGAACGGGGCGAGCGGCTGGATCTGCCTGGACGTGCACGGCAACCCGTACGACAAGGCCGTACCGATCGTGGAACTCACCCCCGAGGGCAGCGCACGCTTCGTCCGGCTCGCCTGGCCGGAGGGCAGTCCGCCGTCCCCGGAGTGCCTGCCGCCGGCGACGTGACCTAGACCCGTCCCAGATATTCGATCAATCGTTCGAACCTGGTCCGCCATGCGGCCTCGCCCTCGCCTTCGCCCCGGAACTCCCGGGTGAAGCGCAGCACGCTCGCCGTGTCCCCGTCCCGCTCCAGGTGGAACCGGAGCCGGCCGCCGCCCTCCAGGGTGTACTCGGCGACCCGGTCCACGTCCCAGGCCGTGACCCGGCCGGAGCCCAGCTCGGGCAGGCTGACCGCCCCGTCCAGCCGGGGCTGGAGAAAGCCGACGGCGGTGCACCACCCCGAGAGTCCCTCAGGGGTGGCCACCGCCGGCCAGACGTCCTCCATGCGCTTCGGGAGCCGCACCAGGAAGTGGAGTATGTGCGCGTTCCCGTGGGTCTGGCTGGTGCCCTGTGCGATGGAACCGCTCATGACACCAGTGTCACCGACCCCGCGGTCACACGCCCGCGTACGAGTGCTTGCCCGTGACGAAGATGTTGACGCCGTAGTAGTTGAACAGCCAGCAGCCGAAGGCGATCATCGCCAGGTAGGCGGCCTTGCGGCCCTTCCAGCCGGCCGTCGCGCGCGCGTGCAGGTAGCAGGCGTAGGCGACCCAGGTGATGAAGGACCAGGTCTCCTTCGGGTCCCAGTTCCAGTACCGGCCCCAGGCGTCGCCCGCCCAGATCGCGCCCGCGATGATCGTGAACGTCCACAGCGGGAAGACCGCCGCGTTGATCCGGTAGGCGAACTTGTCCAGCGAGGCCGAGGCGGGCAGCCGCTCCAGCACCGAGGTCGCGAAGGCGCCGGGCTTGCCGCCGGTCTGGAGCTTGGTCTCGTAGGAGTCCTTGAACAGGTACAGGATCGTGGCGACCGCGCCCACGTAGAAGACCGCGCCGCAGAAGATGGCGGTCGAGACGTGGATGTAGAGCCAGTACGAGTGCAGGGCCGGGACCAGCTGGTCGCTCGCCGTGTAGAGGACGGTGACCGCGAGGCCGAGGTCGAGCAGGACCGTGGTGATCAGGAAGAGGCCGAGCCAGCGCACGTTCTTCTTCAGGGCCAGCAGCGTGAGGTACACGCCGACGGCGACCGTGGAGAAGGTGATGTTGAACTCGTACATGTTGCCCCAGGGGGCACGCTCCACGGAGGCCGCACGGGCGACGACGCCGGCCAGCTCCACCAGGAACGCGAGCACCGTGAGCGAGACGGCGACCCGGCCGAACAGGTCACCCTGCGCGTCACCGCCGTGCGCGCCGGGACCGTCCGGCACGTCCCGGGCGCCGGACGCCGCGCGGACGACGACCTTCGGCCGCTCCAGCACGGCGGTGCCCCCCGCCTTCTTGACGGTGACGGCGGGCCCGTTCGCCTTCTTCTCCCCGCCCTCGGCCGTCAGCGCGCTGGCCGTACGGGCCACCTTGCTGCGGCTGCCGAAGATCCATTCGAGGATGTACGCGAAGAAGGCCAGGGTGTAGACGGCCATGGACGAGTAGATGAGCGTGTTGCTCATGCTCGCCAGATGTTCGTTGGTGGCGACGGCCAGCTCGGTCGCGGCGGCGAGAGTCACTTCTCAGCCCCTTCGGGTACGACGGAAGATTCGGTGGAGTCGTCGTCGGCGTCGGGGGCTCCCGGCGCCTGGTCGTAGAGGGTTCCGGCGAGGTCGCCCAGTTCCTCGGGCACCTTGGCGGACTCGCTGCGGCCGAGGCCGGCCATCTCGACGACCGTCACGCCGTCGGCGCCGCGCACCGCGCGCACCCAGACCCGGCGGCGCTGGATGAACAGGGACGCGGCCAGACCGAAGATCGCCGCGATCGCGCCGCCGAGCGCCCAGCCGCTGCCGGGCTCCTGGACGATCTCGAAACCGGCCCACTGCTTGATGTCCTTCTCGAAGGTGATCGAGCCGGCGCCGTTCGGCAGCGTCATCGTGTCGCCGGGCTGGAGCAGCTTCTTCAGCAGCTGGCCCTTGGAGTCCTTGAACTCCTTCATGTGCGTCTTGTCGAGCTGGTACACGCTCTGCGGGATGCCCGAGTCCACGCCGAGGTCGCCGTGGTAGGCGTTCACCGCGAGCAGCGGGTTCACCAGCGCCGGGAACGCCGAGAGCATCGTGCCGCTCTTCGGGTCGAAGGTCGGCACGAAGAAGGCCTGGAAGCCGAGCTGCTCCGAGACGCCCTGCCCGTTCTTGTAGCCGTCCATCACCTTGATCACGCCGTTGGAGGTGACGTTGCCGTCGAGCGGCAGCAGCGGCACGGCGTCGTGGTAGACGACCTTGCCCTTGCCGTCGCGGACGGTGACGACGGGCGCGTAGCCGTGGCTGACGAGGTAGACCTTGGCGTCGCCGATGTGCAGCGGGGAGTTGACCTTGATGGTGGCCGGCTGCTCCTTGCCGTACGCACCCTGGCTGTAACCGATCGTCGCCTGGTAGGTGCGCGGCGTACCCCGGTTGGGGCCGCTGACCTCGTAGGTGCCGGTGAACTTCTTCAGGTCGAAGCTGAACGGCACGAGGTCGTCGTTGCTGAACATGCTGCCGGACTTGAAGTCGTCGTACTGGAGGATCGAGTTGGAGAACCCGTCGCCCTCGACGACCAGCTTGGTGCCGTCCGACTTGTACATCTGGCCCCAGGCGAAGGCGATCAGCAGCACGATCAGGGCGATGTGGAAGGCCAGGTTGCCCAGTTCGCGCACATAGCCCTTCTCCGCGGCGACGGCGTCACCGGTGACATGGGCGCGGAACCGCTTCTTCTTCAGCAGCGCGAGCGCGGCCTCGCGGACCCTCTCGGGATCCTCGGTGGTGCGCCAGGTGGTGTAGGCGGGCAGCCGGTTCAGCCGCCTCGGCGCGCCCGGCGGGCGGCCGCGCAGCTGGCCGACGAACTGCCAGGCGCGCGGGATGATGCAGCCGATGAGCGAGACGAACAGCAGGATGTAGATCGCGGAGAACCACACCGAGCTGTAGACGTGGAACAGGCCGAGCTTGTCGTAGATCGGCGCGAGCGTCTTGTGGGCCTTGCTGAAGTCGTCGACCTTGTTGAGGTCGGCGCCGCTCTGCGGGATCAGCGAACCGGGGATCGCGGCGAGGGAGAGCATCAGGAGCAGCAGCAGGGCAACCCGCATGGAGGTCAGCTGCCGCCAGAACCAGCGGGCCCAGCCGATGACGCCGAGGCCGGCCGGTGCGGAGAACTCCTCCTGCGGGGCCGTGGACAGCTGGGAGCCGGCCGCGCCCAGCTCCTCCTGGTCCCGGCTGCTGTTGTCGGTGTCGGTTGCGCTCATCGGTCAGATCCCCACAGTGAAGCCGTCGGACCAGGTCTGCATCTGCTGCACCAGGCTGTCCCAGGCGCCGGTCAGCAGCAGCACACCGGTCGCGATCATCATCGTGCCGCCGATGCGCATCACCCACACATAGTGGCGCTTGACCCAGCCGAAGGCGCCGAGCGCCTTGCGGAAGCCGACGGCCGTGAGGACGAAGGGGACCCCGAGACCGAGGCAGTAGACGAGCGTCAGCAGGGCGCCGCGCCCGGCACTCGACTCGTTCCAGGACAGGATGTTCACCGACGACAGCGTCGGACCGAGGCAGGGCGTCCAGCCGATGCCGAAGAGGGCGCCTATGACAGGCGCGCCCACCAGACCGGTGGCCGGCCGCTTGTGGAAGCGGAACTCGCGCTGGGTGAACCAGGGCATCAGCCCCATGAAGAACACGCCCATGAGGATCATGAGCACGCCGAGCACCTTGCTCAGTGTGTCCTTGTACTCCTGCAGGTTCGAGCCGAAGTAGCCGAACAGCGCCCCGCCGGAGATGAACACCGCGCTGAAGCCGAGCACGAACAGGGAGGCACCGGCGACCATCCGTCCCCGCCGGGCCTCGGCCAGGTCGGTGCCCGCCACGCCGGTGACGTAGGAGAGGTAGCCGGGCACCAACGGCAGCACGCACGGCGAGAAGAAGGAGACGAGGCCGCCGAGCAGGGCCACCGGCGCGGCGACGAGCAGCGCGCCGTGCAGCACGGTCTGGTTCTGGCCCGTCTCGGCCAGCGTCACCAGGGCGCTCACGTCACTTCTCCGCCAGGACGGGCTTGAGCATCTTCAGCAGCGCCGTGTCGTCCAGCGCCTCCAGGGCGCGGGCGGCGACCTTGCCGTGCCTGTCGATGACGAGCGTCGAGGGGATCAGCTGCGGGTTGAGCGTGCCCTTCTTGAAGCGGAGCATCAGCTTGCCCGTCGGGTCGTACAGGCTCGGGTAGTCGATCCCGTGTTCCTTCTCGAAGTTCACCGCGGGCGTGGTGCTGGTGTCCCGCGTGTTGATCCCGACGAACTGCACGCCCTTGCCCTCGTAGGTCTTCGAGACCTTGGCGAAGTACGACGCCTCTTCCCGGCACGGGCTGCACCACGAACCCCAGACGTTGACGACGACGACCTGGCCCTTGAAGGACGCCACGTCGAGCTTCTTGCCGTCGATGGTCTCGCCGGACAGGTCCGGGGCCGCGTCGCGCTTGCCGAGGGGGGCGGTGGAGATGCCGTTGTGGCCGGTGACGAAGTTGGTGTTGCCACCGCCGCCGGAGGTGCCGCCCTTGCCGCACGCGGACAGGGTCAGGGCCGCGACAGCGGCTACGGCACTGAGCCAGGCGGCACGGCTACGGGTACTCATGTGAAAAGTTTCGCATGGCGGTTCCGGGGATTTCGCGCACCCCCCTGCCGGGCGGAAAACCGCATTTCAGGGCGTACTTACACGGGACATTTCCGGCGAGGGGGAGCGCGCGCGGGACGTCAGGCGAGGAACGTCTTCCAGCCGCCGACGGGCGCCTGCCCGGGGGCCAGGGTGCGCAGCTTGGCCAGTACCTCGGGCTTCTGCACGTCGATCCAGTCGGCGAACTGCCGGAAGGAGACGAGGCGGACGTCGGCGCCCTTCTCCTTCGCCTGCGCGATGTGCTTGAAGGCCTTCTCGACGGAGTCCATGTAGATCCCGCCGTTCCAGTGCTCGAAGTGGTTGCCGATGAAGAACGGCGCCCGGTTCGAGAAGTACGCCCGCTTGAAGCCGGCGATGTAGGCCCCGGCCGACTGCTCGCGCCAGGCCGGGTAGTTGTAGGCCGGCGCCTTGGTCGAGTTCTGCGACTGGTTGTACATCATGTTGTAGTCCATCGAGAGGACCTGGAACTTCTTGCCGGGGAACGGGATCGACTGCAGCGGGAAGTCCCACAGCCCCTGCTTCTTCGACGGCCACACCTGCAGACCGCCGGGCGAGGAGGCGTCGTAGCGCCAGCCCAGCTCGCGGGCGGTCGGCAGCAGGTTCTCCTGGTTGAGCAGGCAGGGCGTACGGCCGCCGACGAGTTCCTTGTCGTAGTCGAACGGCAGGGCCGGCAGGTCGGTGAAGCCGGTGTTGGTCTTCCAGTTCTTCACGAAGGACTTGGCCTGGTCGATCTCGCTGCGCCACTGCTGGGGCGTCCACCACTTCACCGACGTGTGGGCGTCGCCGCAGAAGTGACCGTTGAAGTGGGTGCCTATCTCGTGGCCTTCGAGCCAGGCGCGGCGGACGTTGGTCAGCGTCGCCTTGACGTGGTCGTCGTTGAGGTAGCCGATGTCGGAGGCGCCGATGCGGTTGTTCGGCGGCTGGTACATCCGCTTCTTCGACTCGGGCAGCAGGTAGAGCCCCGAGAGGAAGAAGGTCATGGACGCGCCGTGCTCCTTGGCCAGGTCCAGGAAGCGCGGGAAGAGGCCGTTGCCGACCTCGCCGGCGCCGTCCCAGGAGAAGACCACGAACTGCGGCGGGGTCTCGCCCGCCTCCAGCGGCCGGGGGGCGTCCGGCTGGTGCGGCTGCTTGCCGGTGAAGGAGGTGGAGCCGTCGCCTATGAGCTTGCCCTGGGGCGCGCCGCTCGCGTCACCGCCCTGCCCGGACGTCCCGTCGCCGGAACCGCCCGAGCCGCCGGCGGACGCCGTCTGGCTCCCGCAGCCGGCGAGGGTGGCAGCGGCCGCCGCGCCCGCGCCGAGGCCGAGTATTCCCCTGCGGGAGAGGGTGCGGGAGACGGTGCGCATGGAGGATCCCCGATTCGTCGCGCCTGTTGAGTCGTCACTCACTCAGAGGGCGCAACGGTCGGGGAGGTTCCGATAATTCTTATGCTTTTCGCAATAGTTGCGGCAAAAACGATCTAAGTACTGTCAAACGGGCTGTCAGGAAATGACCGTCAGGCTCCGAAAGCCTTGCCCTGAGCAGCGTTCTTGCCCTTCTGCGGCTTGGCGCCGGCCCGCAGATGGGCCGGGACCAGATCGATGGCGGGCTCGCTGTAGCCGACCGACACGATCTTGTCGCCGAGGTAGGTGAACGACGTCAGGGAGGCGAGCGTGCACTGCCGCTTGCGCGGATCGTGCCACAGCCGGCGCCGTTCCACATAGGACCTGACGATCCAGATCGGCAGCTGATGACTGACCAGCACCGCCTCGTGCCCGCGCGCCCTGTCCTTCGCCGCGTTCAGCGCGGCCGTCATCCGCACGACCTGGTCGACGTACGGCTCGCCCCAGGACGGCCGGAACGGATTGACGAGGTGCTTCCAGTTCTCCGGCCGCTGCAGCGCGCCGTCCCCGACCCCGAACGTCTTCCCCTGGAAGACGTTGTCGGCCTCGATGAGCCGCTCGTCGGTGTCCAGGTCGAGCCCGTGCACCTTGGCGATCGGCGTGGCCGTCTCCTGCGCCCGCTCCAGCGGCGAGGCGCAGACATAGGTGACGTCGCGGGGCGCGAGGTGCTCGGCGACCCGGTCGGCCATCTGCCGGCCCAGCTCGGAGAGGTGGTAGCCGGGCAGCCGGCCGTACAGGATCCCGGTCGGGTTCTCCACCTCCCCGTGCCGCATCACGTGAACGACGGTGACGTCCTTGCTGCTGTCGACGGGGGTGCTCACGCGGTGGCCTCCGCAGCCGCTCGGGCCGCCGCCGGAAGGGCGTCGGCGATCTTCTGGACGGCCCTCTCGTCATGGGCCGTGGACACGAACCAGGACTCGAAGGACGACGGCGGCAGATAGACGCCGTTCGCGAGGAGGGAGTGGAAGAACGCGGTGAAGCGGAACGACTCCTGGCGCTTGGCGTCCTCGTACGTCCGCACCTTCCGGTCGGTGAAGAAGACGGAGAACATGTTGGACGCGTGCTGCACCCGGTGCGCGACGCCCTCCTTGCTCAGCGCCTCGCTGACCAGGCCCTGGATCTGCGCGGACACGGCGTCGACCGTCTCGTACGCGGCGTCGTCGAGCAGCCGCAGCTGGGCGAGCCCGGCGGCGGTGGCGACGGGGTTCCCGGACAGCGTGCCGGCCTGGTAGACGGGCCCGGCGGGGGCGAGGTGCGCCATGACGTCGGCGCGCCCGCCGAAGGCGGCGGCGGGGAACCCGCCGCCCATGACCTTCCCGAAGGTCATGAGGTCGGGCCTGACCCCCTCGACCCCGTACCACCCGGCGCGGCTGGTGCGGAAGCCGGTCATGACCTCGTCGGAGATGAACAGGGCGCCGTTCTTGTGGCAGGCGTCCCTGAGCCCCTGGTTGAACCCGGGGTCCGGCGGCACGACGCCCATGTTGCCGGGCGAGGCCTCGGTGATCACACAGGCGATCTCACCGGGGTGCCGGTGGAAGGCCTCGTGCACGGCCTCCAGGTCGTTGTACGGCAGCACGATCGTGTCGGCGGCCTGGGCACCGGTGACACCGGGGGTGTCGGGCAGCGCGAAGGTCGCGACCCCGGACCCGGCGGCGGCGAGGAGGCTGTCCACGTGGCCGTGGTAGCAGCCCGCGAACTTGATCACCTTGGACCGCCGGGTGAACCCGCGGGCGAGCCGGATGGCGCTCATGGTCGCCTCGGTGCCGCTGCTGACGAGCCGCACCTGCTCGACGGGCTCGACCCGGGCGACGATCTCCTCGGCGAGCGCGACCTCGCCCTCACCGGGCGTGCCGAAGGACGTACCGCGCGCGACGGCCTCCTGAACGGCGGCGATGACCTCGGGGTGGGAGTGCCCGAGGATCATCGGACCCCAGGAGCACACGAGGTCGACGTACTCGCGCCCGTCGGCGTCGGTGAGGTAGGCCCCCTTGCCCGACACCATGAAGCGGGGCGTGCCGCCGACGGCGCGGAAGGCGCGCACCGGGGAGTTCACACCGCCCGGTGTGACGGCGGAGGCGCGGTCGAAGAGCGCCTGGGAGACGGGCGCGTCGTAGGGATAGGGCGTTTCGCTCAGGGCACTCATGGCGTGCGGCTTCTCCGGCTTCTCGGACTCCGGTGACGTGGGTGACCTCCTCAGGGTAGGCCGCGAGCAGCGCGGGCCGCGGCCCGCCTCGGCATCGGCCGCCGCCGTCCGCGGTCCCAGGACGCCGTCGTCACACCGTCGTCACCCTCATCGCGATCCGCCATCTGCGAGACTGAGACCTGATACACACAGCTCTTACGCACGTAATGATCTGGAGACGCTCAGGGGCCGGTAAGAACCCGATGGACTGTTGTTCCACCGCACGTTTCGGCGGGCGGCCGTGGGGGAGGTCACTGACACGATGATCGGGTTGCGCGGCGGGGGCCACGCGTCCTAGAAAAGCAGTCGGGTGGAGATATGCATCGCGGTGGCGGACTGGGCGAGGGGACTGATGACCTGGGTCCTCGACGTGCCCGGCGGGGAAGGCACCGGCGCGAAGCGGAGGAAGCGACCGAGGCACGGCAGAGCGACGCACGTCAGACACAGGGTGTACCGGGTGAGCCCGAGCGGCGCGACCGGCGGACCGACCGCCTCGGAGCGGGGAGCAGGAATGGTGGTCGGGTGGGGGTGACGTACAAATACTTCGGCGCGCCGGACGGCGCGACCGCGGCCCGCGTCCCCATCTCGATGCGCCCCGAGGAACTCGGCGGCGACGAGCTGGGCATGAACGGCATGTTCACCAAGATCAAGCCTGAGACGATGGCCGCGATGGTGCTGACCGGCATCGAGGGCGTCCCCCTGCACAAGGTGCCGCCCCTCGAACTGGTCGTCCTGCACCCCGACTACGCGGTCGTCAGACTCCCCATGACCGTCGTCGACCCCCTGCGCGGCATCGGCGAGGAGGCCGTCGGCGCAGCCGCCTTCATCTGGTCCACCGTCCCGGACCGCGGCGGCCCCCGGGACGCGTTCAACGTGTACCAGTTGCTGCACGAGTGGCAGGACTTCAGCCATCGGTTGCATGAGGCGGGGCATCAGCCTTATTGCCTTGTGTGGCCGTGACCTGGGGTTTCTTGCGGATCGGGCGGGGTCTTCGGGCCTCGCCCTTTTTAGTGCCGGAGAAGGGCCGTCAGGCGGCCAGGGCACATTGAGGGCACATTGAGGGCACATTGATTTCGCTGGGGGCACTGATGTGCCCTGGGCTGCGGGCGGGTCGTCGTTGCCTTCCGCCTCAGCGTCCGTTTCCGTTTCCGTGAAGGCGTCGTCGATCGCCTTGCGGGTGCGCGTCTCGCTGGACGGCAGTAGGTGGGTGTACGTCCGCAGCGTGAAGCCCGGGTCCGAGTGGCCGAGGTACTCGGAGAGCGCCTTGATGCTCTCCCCCGCGTCCAGGAGCACGGAGGCGTAGGCGTGCCGGAGGGCGTGCATGCCGTCTTCTGGGGCCGCCTGTAGGTAGCGCGCGCCACGCTCGCGGGGAGGGATCACGCCAGCGGCGGCCAGGGCACGCTTCCAGTCGCCCATGTTGAAGACGCTGCGGTTGTAGGCCCTCCCTTTCGCGTCGACGAAGAGGAGACGGAAGGTCTTCGGCTCGCCGTCCGGCTTGGTCCAGGGCAGGGTGACCTCGACCGGCGGGAACTCCTTCGTGTGAGCCCTGAGGGCGGCGGCAAGCTGGGCCGGTAGAGGCACCGACCGGATCTTGTTGCCCTTGGGCAGGGCGAAGACGGGCTTCGTGCCGACGAGCCGTACCTGGCGGTTTATGTGGATCCAGCCGCCCTTGAAGTCGATGTCCTCGACAGCGAAGCCGAACACCTCGCCCTGGCGGAGGCCACAGCCGAAGGCGAGCTTGCCGCCGGCCTGGAAGCGCTTCGGGAGGCCGGCGATGACGGCGCGCACGCGCTCCAGCGACCAAGGGATGATCTTCTTCTTGGTCGCGGTCGGCAGCTTGACCGACTTCGCCTTGCAGGGGTTCTTCGGCAGTAGCCCGTCCTCGACGGCCGCGCCGAGGATGCTGGAGAGAATGTCGAAGATGCCCTCGATCGTCGACACTTCAAGGCCGCTGTCCTGAAGCGTCCGGATCCAACCCTGGACGACCGAGGGCTGGTTGAGGGACCGCAGCTCGCGTCGGCCGAGGTGCTCGACTATGTGGTTGCGGACGTCGCCTCGTAGCGGAGTGCGGTCGTCAGGCCGATGGAGTTCGCGTCGAGCCACTTCTGCGCGTAGGCGCCGAGCGTCTGCTTCGTCTCTGCGGGGACGACGTAGGAGCCGCGCCGGATCTCTACGTCCACCTCGGCGGCGCGGTTGTCCGCCTCCGCCTTGGTATCGAAGTTCTCCTTGCGCTGGCTGCCGTCCGGGGCGCGGTAGCGGACCTGCCAACGCTTGCCGACGCCGTGATCGGCGGTGGGGCCCGACCGCACTCGCACGCGACCTCGAACATCTCCGGACCACGCCCGGCCTGATCGCAGCCCTCCAGGCAGCAGGACGCGCCAACGCGACCCGCTATCCGCTCAGCACCACAGCCTCGGCCCTGATCGCACTGGGCAAACAGCTCACCTGATCCCCTGTGGCGCAGCCGGTCCCACCCCGGCTGCCTCACTAACCTGACCGACGGGAACCCACGCGCCCACGACCGATCGGGAGACCATGGCTTTCGACCTCGACACCGACCGCATCCACCAGCTCCTCCACGAGGGCGTCCGCGACAAGGTCTACCCCGGTGCCGTCTGGGCCGTCGGGGACTGCACCGGCACCCGGGCCAGCGGCACCGTCGGCGTCCTGGACCCTGCCCGGCCCAACGAGCCGATGCGCCTCGACACCGTCTTCGACGTCGCCAGCCTCACCAAGATCCTTGCCGTCTGGTCCACCATCGGCACTCTCGTCGAGGACGGGAAACTTCAACTCGATGCAACCCTCGGCGACTTCTGGCCCGAGGTCCACGGACATCCCCTCGCCCAGGTCTCTGCCCGGCACCTGCTCACCCACACCGCCGGCGTCCCACTCCGGGCCAACCTCAGGAATCTCTACGGCACCGATCCCCAGGACGTCCGAGACGGCGTCCTGCACGAAGCCCTCCACCGCCCGCCCGGCGAAGCCGTCGAATACACCGACCGGGCCGCCCTCATCCTCGGCTACCTCGCCGAGCACCTATCCGGCAAACCCCTGGACCAGCTCGCCGCCACCCGCGTCTGGCAGCCCCTGGGCATGACCGCCACGCGCTTCGGACCGCTCCCGACAGAGTCCATCGCCCGCTGTGCGCCGACGGAGCTCGACGAGAACACAGGGGCACATCTCAAGGGATCCGCCCACGACTTCTCAGCCCGACTCCTCGGCGGCGTGTGCGGTATCGCCGGCGTCTTCTCCGTACTCGACGACCTCGCAGCCTTCCTCCGGTACCTGCTCGACCCCGACCAGTCACCCGAGCGTCCCGGCTTCGGCCCAGCCTGGATCAAAGCGTCGCTCCAGATCCACACCGGTCAACTCACCCCCCTCCGCGGCCTCTTCTGGCACCCGGCTCCGGAGACGACACCCGCCCAGGACTGCTGGGTCCACTACGGCTTTACAGGTACGGGCATGTGGGTCGCTCCGGCGGATGACCGCTGGGCGGTACTGCTGACCAACAAGCTCTACTACACGCGCGATCGCCAGCCGCTTACCGATGTGCGCAATGCGTTCCGGGGGATCGTCTTCGCCTGACATAGGGAAGCCGCCCTATATCAGGGTGCGGGAGTCCGCGTGAGGTGCTCCCCCGGCCAGCAGGGCAGCGCGAGGCCGCGGCCAGCCCCCACTTCGAGAAGCCTCAGCAGGGGCGGGTCGCAAGCCCCCCGCCCCGGGCGGATCCACCGCCCAACCGACCCATCGCACGCGCAAGCACCCCAACCATGCGCCGTGTGAGGCCCGGAGCGTCTTTCAGACAGTCCCGCTCGTGGGCCGAGAATGTGGCATCGTGGGCCTCTTCACCGGCCTTGAGCCCCTTCCGTCTTCCGGCGCCGGATGCTTGGCTCTGCTGCAGTGTCCCGGCCGGAACAGCCCGCCGAGTCGTGTTGGCATGAAGCGGCGTGCCCGCTTCCGCAATGATCAAGCCACCATCGGTGAGTGTCCACCATAGAGTTGACGTCGTATATTGCGCCTCTCACCAGGGATAAGGGCGCCGTAGACGTGGTTCATATCTCGCCATGGCGCCGATCAGATGGGTTTCGACGCCCGAAATCAAGATGGTCAAATCCTCAACCAGAAGTCCCCTCGGTCAGCTGGGTGCCGTTTCCGCCAAATGGAATACACGCAAGCCAGCAATGACCGAGGATCACACCTCCGGAACGTCTTGATCTTTTCGGCCGACCAGGCAACCTCTGGCCACAGCTGCCGACATATGCCTACCCTCGCCGCGACCACGAGATTGTCCACGGGGGCTTCTGATGACTTACTCGCCATGCACGCGCGCCAGCTCCTGGGTTCCCGCACCCTTGTAACCCTCACGACGTCGAATCTCCGCGCGCCCACTTAGCTAGACAGCGCCACAATCGCCTGCCGGAAAATCGCCGACAGGCTCATTCGCATGCCCGAATTTGAATTCCCAACACACACAAGCGGAATATTGGAAACCCGTTGACAGAGGGGGGTGAACGTTTGTTTAGATCACAGTCGTCCATTCGATTCCCCCGCTGAATGGCAGGGGCCGAATCAGGAGGATCACATGTCTGAAGCAATGGTTTCCGCGGTCGACGAGACCGCATTCGCCGACCTCGTCAGCAAGATCCAGGACGCCGAGGCGTCGATGACCGACGAGCAGCGCGCGGTCATCGACCCCGCCTCCGGCGAGAAGGCCCTGCAGGAACTCGCGGGCGTCAGCCCGGAGGAGCTGCAGGCGTTCCTGGAGGAGAAGGCCGGCATCTCGCCCGACGAGGAGGCCCAGGGCAGCGTGATGGCGGCTGCCGCGACGGTGGCCTTCCACTGTTGATCTGAGTCGTTCGCCTCATGATGACAAGCGCTTCGCATAGCCCAGCCGGTGTCGCGTCGCCGAGTGCCGGAGGGGAGGGCGGCAGCACGTCTTCGCCGTGGTGCGGGGCGCTGCCGAACGAGTCCGGGCCCGAAATGGCCCGGACTCGTTCCTGGCTCTCTTCGCTCGGTATCGACCGGGGCGACATCGTTCGGATACAGACCTTCACAGCTCGCAACAGCGTGGCGATGCTGCACTTCGAGGACGGGACGGCACTCTTCCTGAAACAGGTTGATCCAGCAACGGCCAGAGCCGTCGGCACGGCAACCGGCAACGAAGAGAAAATGCTTAGACTGATACCCGAAGCCGACGTTCCACATTACGTCAGGACGGCTGTTCCTCGTTTCATTGCAACCGACCCGGAAACCGAAACCCTGGTCATGGAGGGAAAGACCGGCTTCGTTTCGATGCGGGATGTTGGCCGGAAATTCCCCGAGATGCCTGTGCCACTACTGGTGTCGCTGGCCTCCGTGACCGCCGGGCTTCACAACTCCACGGTCGAGCGATTCGCCACGGACCCGGTGTACCGTCCGCAACTCATCGATTTTCCCTTCGCTTCCTTCGTCGCCCTGACCCCGAGCGAGCTCGCGAGCGGACCGGGGATGGATTACTCCGACTACGCGGCCACCATGCAGGCGGTCGACGACAGTGTGGCCCGGATGCGCGAGGAGTGGACCCCGAGGCGGCTGGTGCACTTCGACCTCCGGGACGACAACATCCTGGTCAAGGACGCCGACGGTGCGCGCCCCCAAGTCGCGCTCGTCGACTGGGAACTGTCAGGCTTCGGCGACCCGATGCTCGACGTGGGCACCATCGCCGGACAGTTCCTGATCCAGTGGCTGCACACCGTGCGGGGCAACGCCGGCCGTCTGGCCGACGCCAGCACGTGGGCCACCGTGCGACGCAACGTCGGCCTTTTCCTCACCGCGTACGAACACAGCGCCCCGCTCTCACCGGAGCAGCGGGACCTCGCATTCCGCTACGCCGGACTGTCCGTCCTGATGTACGCGGCCGGGCGGCTGGAGCAGATCGGCTCACTAGGGCGGATCGGGCATCTGTGTCTCTTCGTGGGCCGCACGTTGCTGAACGACCCCCGAGGCGTGGCCGAGCTACTCGCTCCCGGCACCCTCCGGAAGGCGGGCGCATGAACCGATACCAGGCGGCATTCGCCGCGATCGCCGAGGACGTGGAGGTGCTGAACGAGT
The DNA here is from genome assembly GCF_001866675.1 of Streptomyces sp. MUSC 14. Lineage (NCBI taxonomy): Bacteria > Bacillati > Actinomycetota > Actinomycetes > Kitasatosporales > Streptomycetaceae > Streptomyces > Streptomyces sp. MUSC 14. Next base: position 56,790 of record NZ_MLYN01000049.1, on the reverse strand, counting down.
CAGCCTTCCACCACCGCGAGTGGGGAGAGCTTCGCCCCGCCCCTGGCGTCGAGTCCGTGCCCGAGGATCTCCCCGTCCTGCCCCACCTGTCCCGGTTCCTGTACCTGAGCTACTACGCCGGCGACACCCGCGCCGCACGCTGGCTCATCGACGGCGCACCCGTGGTGCTGGGCACACGCAGGCGGGAGGCCCCGGCCGTGGCCCGTGCCCTGTCCGAAGCAAATCAGGGCAGCGGCTACTGGGACTCTGACTGGCGCACGGTCACTGCGGGGCCGGAGAGGTGCCTCGTGCGCAAGAACAGCCTGACCCTGACCGTCACCGCGGAGGAGAGACTGCCGCCGTCGGCCGGACCGGGACAACCGGTGAGCGTCAGGTTTCCGCCCGAGCGCCCGTACATGTACCCCGGCTGGTACCTCGCCATCGGTGACGCGGGACTGCCCCGCCACGGCGAACGTCCCGTCGTACGTCTGTACTACACGCCCCGGGACCCGGCGGCGGCCGCCGGCCTGATGCGTGCGATCACCGAGCTGTTGTGCGGCGCGGGTGTCCCGTACCAGTTGAAGGCGGCCAACCACCCGGAGGGGTACGAGCGGCGGGACGCGATGGTCCTCTATCTGTACCGCGACGACTGGCGCTGCCAAGAGCGCGCGTTGACGGACCTGCACCGCGAGCACAGCGGCACGCTCCGGGACACCGGCCCCGCTTTCGCGCTGGAGCTGGGCCGGGGCTGGTGGCAGGCGGACGAGCCCGAGCAGCGGCAGGGCCGACTGATGAGCTTCGGCCAGCACCGTTGCCTGCTGGTCGCTGAGGGGCTCGTGGCGGCCTGGCGGGACGGCCGGACGACCGCGGCCGACCGGCTCGACGCCATCGAGGAGCGCTACCGGGCCGAGCAACTCGATCCCGCGAAGCCGTACCTCAACGCGCAAGGGAGCACCGCTCTATGACTCACACCACTGTGCAGACCGGGCAGCCGGTGCGCTCGCTTCCTGGCCCGTTCGTCACCCGCGTCTGTCTTCGGGGCGACGGTGGGTACCGCTGGGGAGAGAGCATCCCGGAGGCCACACCCGCCTATCTCGACGCCGACGCGCTGAACGCCCTCGCCGACGCGATCACCCCGACGCCAGCCACCCGGTACGCCTGCCTTCCACAGCTGGCCGACGCCCGCACCGCCATCCACCCCGTGGTGGCCACACCGGCGCTGCTCAGCGACGCCGTCTTCAGCGGCTCGGCGCCAGGTGAGGCAGCCGGCCCAAACGACGTGCGGGTATTCCGCGAGCTCGGCATCTTCCTCGCGCACCTGCACGCCATCCCCGTCACACAGGTGCGCGCCCTGCCGGTCAGGCCCCGCCCGGCTTGGTTGGACGCGGCACCGGATGCAGCAGCGGGCATCCGCGCCGCGCGCGACCGGCTGGACCAAAACACAGCCCCACGCATCCGGTGTCTCGCCGACGCGGATTCAGTACCAGGGCCCGATGCCTGTCCACAGGCCGTCGTGCATGGTCGGCTGTCAACCGGCTCCTGCGTCCCCAGCACGGTTCCACGCGTGCTCGGCTGGCGGGAGGCCGGCATCGCCGACCCCATGACCGACCTCGCGTTACTGCTGCGGGACCTGGTGCAGTCCGCCGCGGCCATGGGCGCGCGGGAACTCCAGGAACGGCGGGCCGAAGAGACGGTCAGGGGCTACGAGACGACCCGGGGCGTTCAGCTGAGCAAGGACGAGCATGCACGGCTGGCCGCACACCTCGCCGCCGGCATCCTCCAGCACGTGGCCCTGCGCGCCTGGTCAGCGTCCGATCAGCAGGGCGCCGAGGCGCTGTTGCGGCAGGGCGAACTAGCCCTTCCCGGCGTCCTGCGTGCCGTCGGCACTCCCGAAGAGGTGATCGGCCGATGAGCGAGCGCGCCAGCAGCCCAGAGGAGGCGCTCGCCGAGGTGCGGTTGCTGTGGGGGGTGTGTGGCTCCTTCTCCGCCGTCGCGGTCCCCCATGTGAACGCATGGCTGCGCGGCACCGTGGGGATCCAGGAGATCCGCACCATCATGACCGCGCAGGCGCACGCCCTCATGGGGCCGCGCATGATCGAGGCCGTCACCGGCCACGCCCCGGTGACCGACTGGGAGGACCACACAGGCGGCGGCGCCGCGCACGTCGCCCTCGGTTCCTGGGCGGACGTGCTGGTGGTGCTTCCGGCCACCGCGAACTTCCTGGCGAAGGCCGCGCACGGCATCGCCGACGACGTCCTGACGGCCACCCTCCTCGCCGCCGAGTGCCCCGTGATCATCGCGCCCGTCATGAACGCAGCCATGTGGTCCAAGCCCGCCGTACGCCGCAACGCCGACCAACTACGCGAGGACGGCTACCAGATCGTCGAGCCGAAGGAAGGCATCTCCCTCACCGAAGGTCGCCGGGAAGCCGGTTCGCTCGGCGACTTCCAGCCGGCCATCTCCGCCGCCCTGGTGCAGGCGGCCGCCCGACTTACACACCCACGAGGACAGTGATCAGCACATGCCGAAACTCTCACCCGACACCGTGCTCCACCGGGCGCCGTCCTTCATCGCGGAGGTCGACACCAGCAACGAGGTGAAGATCCACTTCGAGAGCCGTATCCTCAAACTCGGCCATGACGCGCTCGGCCTCCTCGATCTCTTTCACCAGCCCCGCACGGTCGGCCAGGCGCTGACACTGCTCAGCCCCCGGTTGAAGGGGCCCCGGGCCGCTCAGGAAGCGCTGGCCACCGTGGTCTCGCTCCACCAGGCGGGCCTGCTGCGCACCGATGCGACCGCGGGATTCAGCAACCAGCCGTTCCCCAAAGGCGGCTACGACGCTGCGTTCGTCCACATCGCCATGCTGGACGACCCAGTGCGCAAGGCCGCCTTCCAACAAGCCGTTCGCGAGACGGTCCGGGAGGGGGATATCGTCCTCGACCTGGGGACCGGCTCCGGCATCCTGGCAATCACCGCCGCGCAGGCGGGAGCCCGCAAGGTCTACGCGGTCGAGCCAGCCGGCATGGTCCACCTGGCCCAGCGGATCGCCGAGCGCAACGGGGTAGCCGACCGCATCGAATTCATCCCAGGTTGGTCGCCGCAGCTCGAACTCCCAGAGCGGGCCGATGTCCTACTGACGGACATCGTCGGCAACGAAGCGCTGGACATGCAAATCTGGGAGACCGTCCAAGACGCCCGGCGCCGACTGATGACGGACACCCCCCGCCTGGTCCCAGGCTGGCTCACCTCGTTCGCAACATTGACCCGGATTCCCGACGACGTACTCGACAAGCACCGGGTCACCCAAGCTCATCTCGCGCGCTGGAAGGAGATGTTCGGCATCGACTTCGGCCCCATGGCCGAGTCAGACAGCCGACGCTCCATCGGCTTCTACGAGCGCCCGGAGACCGTGCAGACCTGGGAGTTCCTGTCCAAGCCGACCGAGCTGTACCAGGTCGACCTGCACCAGGACTTGATCCGCCCGCTTGAAACCCAGTGCACGCTCACCGCCGATCGCGCGGGCGAAGCCAACGCCATCGTCGTGCATTTCGAGGCTCAGCTCGGGCCGAACGCCACCCTGTCGACGGCCCCTTGGCTGGGCTGCGCCCGTAGCCACTGGTACACTGCCGTCTGGGCGCTTCCGGAACCCGTGGAAATCACCACCGGCCAGGAACTGGCCTACACCTACAGCTACTTCGGCGACGGCACATCCCGCCTCGAACCCGTCGGCAGCCGCTGACCTGCCCGGTGTACAGCGCATCCAAGGAGCCCTTGCTTTGAAACTGCGTTCCAGCGTTCCCAAGATCACCGGAAACGGCCCGCACCGCGAGATCACCGCCGAGACCACCTACGCACGCATGGCCCCGCACCTGAAGCGGATCGGCGTGACCAGGGTCGCCGACATCACCGGTCTCGACCGAGTCGGTATCCCCGTCTACAACGCCATCGCCCCGCGGTCGTTCGACATCATCTCCGTCTACAACGGCAAGGGCGCGACGAAGATCGACGCCAAGACGTCGGCCATCATGGAGGCTGCCGAACGCTTCGCCGCTTCCCTGCCCCTACGGCCGACCGCGATCGCCTCCTACCCGGAACTCGAAAAGTCCGGACGTGCCGTGCTCGACCCCCGGTCGTGCAACTTCGAGCTGCACCACGCCTACCGCATCGACACCCCCATCTCCTGGGTGGAGGGCTACGACCTGATGCACGAGCGCAATGTCCTCGTGCCACAGTTCCTGGCCGGCTACTACATGAGCTACCACGAGGTCCCCTGCTACCCCGTCTCCACGACCAACGGGATCGCATCCGGTAACTCCCTGGAAGAGGCCATCTGCCACGCCCTGTGCGAGCTCGTCGAGCGCGACGACTGGACCATGGCCGACCTCATCTCCAACCGCCTCGGCAAGCTGGCCGCCGACGACGAAGGCGGCCCCGTAGGGGACGCTATTCGGGCCTGGGCGCAAGAGCGCCACCCCAGCCTCGATCCATCGACACTTCCGCCACGGGCACAGTTCTTCATGGAAAAGTTTCTGGACGCCGGGATCGCCATCGAGGTGAAGAACATCACCTCGGCGACGGGCATCCCGAGCTTCCAGGCGGTGGTGTCGGAATACGTCGCTGACTCCTTCTCCCGCTCCCACCATGGCATCGGAACTCACCCGGACGCCGAGGTCGCCGTCGTACGGGCCATCAGCGAGGTCGCCCAGTCCCGCGTGGTGGACATCCAGGCCATGCGCGAGGACATCACCGCCGCCGGGCAACCCGTCGAGAAGGCGCTTTACCACGTGCGGCGCAGCAACCGCGCGAACCCCGACTCCTGGGCCATCAAGCCGTCCGCACGCCCCATCCGCTTCCAGAATGTCCCGTCCCATCCCAGCACGGACGTCATGGACGACGTACGGCTACTGCTCCAGCGTCTGCGGGCTCGCGGCCTTGACCAGGCCATCGCCGTCGACCTGTCAGCGCCCGGCGTACCCGCCACAGTCGTACGGGTCATCGTGCCCGGCATCGAGTCCTGGACTGTCGACCGCAACAAGCTTGGTCCTCGGGCCGCCCAGGCGTGGAACAACGCCCTGGCCGCCATCAACTCGGCCCGACAGCAGCTGCTGACCGCCGGTTCCGCCCAGTGAGGGAAGAAGACATCATGCGTACGGTCGTGTTCGTCGGCCCCAGCCTGCCGCCCGAGGAGGCTGCGGCCCGCCTTCCCGGCGCCGAGTTCCTGCCGCCCATCGAGCGCGGGGACATCGACACCCTCATGGCGCAGGAGCAACCGCCGAACCGCATCGGCATCATCGACGGGAAGTTCCTGCAGAGTTTCTCGATTTCCCCCAAGGAGATCCTGCGGGCCATGGACCGCGGGGTCCGCGTCTACGGCTCGTCCAGCATGGGCGCCCTCCGAGCCGCCGAACTCGACGTGTACGGCATGACCGGAGTCGGAACCGTGTACAGCATGTACGCCTCTGGCGCCCTGGAGGATGACGACGAGGTCGCCATCACCTTCGACAGCGAGTCGCTGCGTCCGGTGTGCGAACCCATGGTCAACATCCGCGTTGCGATCGACGCGGCGCTGCGCCGGAGGGTGGTGAGCAAGGACAACGCGGAACTGTTCCTGGAGACCGCCAAGGCTCTGTACTTCCCGCAGCGCACCAGCGCCGCCGCCCTGCACCAGCTGAAGGGCACCATGCCCGAACCCGACCGACAGCGTCTTGCCGACTACCTGCGGTCCCCCGAGGCTCCGGATGCCAAGCGGGACGACGCGCTCGCCCTGCTAGACCGGATGCGGCAGGACGCCAAAGAGTACGGGATCGTGCCCGTCCCGGAGGTGGCTGCCCGATGACCACGACCGCTCCCGACTTGGCGGCACGGTTCCGCACCGACGGATTCGCCTTCCCTGTGGACGCGCTCACGCGTGCCGAGGCCGAACAGGCGCTGGCCGAGTGCCAAACCTACTTGCGTGCCGTGAGCGCAGTGGGCGGCGCCCTGGCACGGTACGCCGCCTTCCCCAAGATCCACCTGGTCGCCTCCTGGGCCGATCGGATCGTGCACCACCCCGCGATCCTCGGCGCCGTCGAGTCACTGCTGGGACCCGACCTGCTGGTGTGGTCCACCAACCTCTTCATCAGGCCCGCGCACAGCGGTAGTTCACTCGCCTGGCACCAGGACGCCGTCTACCTGGGCCTGGACGGCTACCAGCAGCACGCGGCACGCGTCTGGGTCGCGCTCACCGACACCACTGTCGCCAACGGCACCATGCGCTACGCGCGGGGTTCACATCTGCGCGGCGCGTTGCCACATCGGTTCGGTGGTTCCGGCCTAGAGGACATCATGCGCGGTGAGGAGATCGCCGTCGACATCGATGAGGCGGCGGCTGTCGACGTTCTCCTTGACGCTGGCCAGTGCTCTGTGCACCATCTGGCCATGGCCCACGCTTCGGGCCCCAACCAGACCGATACTGGACGTTTCAACTTCGCAATCGACTACATCACACCGCGAGTCTCCCCCACCGCGGGCGAGGACAGCGCCCTGCTCGTCCGCGGCACGGACACCGGTGCTTTCCTGCCCGAGCGCAGGCCCGAGTCCAACTTCGACCAGGCCGCCCTGAACGAGTTCTACTCCGCTGTCACTCGTCGCCAGAAGCGGATCGACCAGACGGTCCAGAAACGGAACGCCGGGAAAGGCCCCGACACACCCCGGGACCCGTCGTGACGACGGCACACCCTACCGGCAAGGACGCCGACTCCGCGGTCTCCGAAGCCGCCGACGCCGACTGGCTGTCCGGGATCGTGCCTCCCTGGTGGACGGCCGGAAGCGTCCCTCACCGGATGGACCTGTCCGGCTGGATGCCACCCGTGATCGACCAGGGGCAGGTCCCCCTGTGCACCGCCGCGGTCACCACGGCGATCGCCGGCTATTACGCCCGCCGGGCCAAGCAGCTGGAGTTCACCCCCTCAGTCCTTTTCAATTACCGGCTCTCACGCCGGCTCGCCGGTTCCGCGGACCGCAAGGGCTCCCGTCTCGAACACAGCTTCCGCGCCTGGGCAGAGTCGGGGCTGTGCGAGGAGGCAGCCTGGCCGTACGACGAACTCGGTCCGACCCGGGTCGACCGGGATCCGCCCGAGCACTGCCACGTCAGCGCGTGGCACTCCCGCCCGATCGCGCGTCCGCTGCGTGCGCCGGACGGGGCTGGCCTGCTCGACCTGGCGCGCCGGTACATCGCGCTGGGCATCCCTGTGAGCGTGGAGATCCGGCTCTGTCCGTCGATCTCCATGTCCCTGCTGAACGGCGGTGTCATTCCTGTACAGCTGCCCACGGAGCAGTCGGTGGGACCTCATGTGGTCCTGTTGACCGGCTACGACGACGAGGCGGACACCGCTCCCTACGACCGGGGTACCGGCTCGGGAGCCTTCCGCGTCCGGAACAGCTGGGGAACCGGCTGGGGGGTCCAGGGCTACGGCCTCCTCCCCTATTCCTTCCTCGAACAGAAACTCACTGGCGAGAACTGGATTGTCGTGGAAGAGGACTGGCAGAAACAGTGAGTGCGGCTCGTCCGGAAAGCTCTCTTTTCGGGCCGCGTCTGCGAAAGAAAGCAGCCAGTACGGGCCTTCGCGGCGCTTAGCCGCGAAGAGCCAGCGGGGATAATAACCAGTGAACTTAACACCCCCGAGAGGAAAGTTGGTTGACGTTGCGGAGGTTCCTGGCGACCACCGCCCGATGGGCGGCACCTACCGTTGTCCTCGCCCAGGTCTGCCTCGTATGGACAGGCGTGTTCAGCCTCGGCGAGGCGGTGGCGGTCGGACTGCTACTCGAACTCCTCCTGGCCGGGATCGTGATCACCGAGTTCACCCTTGCCACGCGGGCCTACAAGACCTCCCGGAGCCGGGGTGCCGACGGGCAGGAGGCCCTCAACCAGGCGCTATCCACCGTGCTCCCTGCCCCTGTGGCCAAGGCGATGGGGATGGAATTCGGCCTTTTCCGCGCTCTTTGGCGCTGGATCCGCCGCAAGCCGGACGCACCCGAAGGACACCAGATCCTGACCTACGGCTCGGAAATCAAGCCAATCATGTGGGCAATGGTGTTTCTCGTGCCTCTGGAGATCCTCGCCGTCGAGTTCCTCGTCCCCTGGTCCGTGGTGCGCATCATCCTGCTGGCGCTCTCCATCTACGGAACCCTCTGGGTGCTCGGCTTCATTGCGGCACTGTCCGTCCGCCCTCACAGCGTCGGCGACGGCAAAATGGTGCTGCGGTTTGCCCACTTCGTGCAGATCGCGATCCCGCTTGACCTCGTCGAATCGGTCCGCACGACCCGGCACAGCGGCTATCGCAGAGCCGTCCAGATCAACGACGGCATCCTGGCGATGCCAATCGGTGACTCCACCACCCTGAGCGTCAAGCTGCGCGAGCCGTACTCTGTGGCGCCCAAGCCCGGGAAGCCGTTCCAGGAGGTGCGAGAGGTCCGCTTCGCCGCGGACAATACTCGTGAAGCCGTCCGTATCCTCACGGCGAACATCGTCGCCGACTGATCCGGCTGTCGGCCCTCGACGGTCGTGGTCGCCGAGGGCACATCCAGGGCACATGAGCCTGGGAAACGGCGTTGAACCGTGAGAACTACAGAGAGGAGTTCTCCCAGGTCAACGCACATTTCCCGGCGAAACCGCAGGTCAGCCCCCTCCCGCCCCCACTCGCTGCACGAGTGGCAGGACTTCTCACACCGGCTGCATGAGGCGGGGCATCAGCCGTATTGCTTGGTTTGGCCCTGAGCTGCGGGTTTCGTTTGGTTTGGGGAGGCTTTCGGGTCCGCCCTCGCTGTGTCCGAGGGGTCAGTGATGTGTACGTGTCACCCCTGCGCTACCGTGACTCACTTTTGTCGCGCACCTATTGGGGGGTCTGATGCGGCGAATCACAGCGGCAGCGAGTGTCGTCATCGCGCTCGGTCCGGTTCTTCTCGCCGGTGCTTCCACGGCGTCGGCCGCGGGCGGATCACTGACCGTCACGACGTTGGACCGGAGCGGCAAGCCGGTGTACGCCCAGGTGGCGGTCTACAACACGAAGACGAACGACTTCCGCTTCATCGACAGCAACAAGGCGACGTCGCTGCCCGCCGGCAGCTACGAGCTCGTCACGTCCGTCGTCGACGCCCGGGACGAGGGCGCCACGGTCGGCGGGCGCAGTGTGACCGTCTCCGGCACCACGAAGACGACGTTCGACGCCCGGCAGGGCCGCGCGGTCAAGGTCTCGCTCAGCCCGAACCCGGGCAGCGGATACGACCAGACGGTCAGCGCGTACGTCTGCGCCTCCGACAACGGCCCGGCCAGCATGGGCACGTCGGCACCGGCGGGCGACCTGTACGTCATCCCGTCGAGCAGCAAGGCGTACGAGCTGTCCTACGGCACCACCTACCAGCCGCGGTCGGCGACCGGCGGGGACTTCTGGGTGGCGTCCGCCACGCACACGGGCGGCGTGCCGTCCGGGGTGTCCGCGACGCTTCCGCAGTCCAGGCTGACCGCCCTCAAGGTGTCCGCCCGCTCAGGCCCGGACAGCGGGCAGGCGGACTTCTCGTTCCACTACTCTTCGGCGAGCGGCGGCTCCTGCTCGTGGGGTCCGAACTCGCTCCAGTTCCAGCGTGAGCTGCCCAACTCCTTCACCGCCCATCTCCCGGCCGGGCAGTGGCAGGTGAGCCAGCAGGGCAACGACTTCGTCTATGGCGGGTTCCACGGCTACGCGGCGGGCCGGACGACCTCGCTGACCCTCGGTCACGCGGTCTGGGGGCCCGGCGGGCGGCTGCCCAACACCTGGTACAAGCAGCTGTACCCCGGGTCCGTCAATCCGTTCGCCGATCCGACCCTGCCCGACGGCGGGACGCTGGCGAGCGGCAGTGTGAAGCTGACCCACGCGGGCAGGACGCTCTACTCGCACGCCTACGGCCCCGGGCAGGAGATCGACGGGCATCCGGTGCTCCCCGGTGCGGGCTGGTACACGCTGTACGAGAGCGGCCGGCGCGGCCTGCCGTCCGGTTCGCTGTCCACCACGGCGAGCCTCAGCCTGACCTTCTACGCGGACCCGGGCAGGAACCAGCAGATCCGGGACTACATCACCCGGTTCTGGCCCGACGCGCTGAACTCCAGGAACCAGGCGGCCCCCGGGTCGACCACGACCGTCGTCCTGGGCATGCAGCGCAACGGCACGGACGACAGCACGATCCAGCAGCTGTCGGACGGTGTGAAGTCCGTGCGGGCCTGGTACACCGCCGACAACGGCACGACCTGGCACGCCGCCGCCGCGAAGCTGTCCGGCGGCACGTGGACCATGGCCGTCCACAACCCCTCCTCCGGCCGCGTCGGCCTGCGCTCGACGGTCACCGACACCCACGGCGACAGCTCGACCACGACGGTCTACAACGCGTACGCCGTCGGCTGAGGCCCGACGGCCCCGCGGGACGGAACCGGCCCTCACCGCCGCCCCAGGGCCGACGACGGCTGTCTCAACTCCCCCACTCCGTCCCGTCGTTCTCGACGGCGACTCCTCCGGCGACACGGTCGGCCGCGGCCCGGGAACGGCCCTCGCCGAGGCGCGCCCCGGCCGCCGTACCGCCTCCCCCCGTGCCCGCCCGCTACGCCGCACCCTCGCGCCCGTTGGGAACCGGCCGCAGTGGGGTTATCGTCGGAATCCTGGGGCCAGGACGAGGAGGACGGCCGGTGATGTCGCAGGACGAGGCCGTGATCGGCTGCACGGGCAAGGTGCTCATCGGGACCCGCGGAACCGCCGGGCCCGGCGAGGTGCTGGTGCGGGTCAGAGGCGGCTCCGAGACCTTCCTCGCCTGGTCCGAGAGTCCCCTGCCCGCAGGCGCCACGGTCCTCGTGATCGAATCTCGCGGATGCCGCGAGGTCGGCGTCATCGAGTGGGTGGATCCATTGGACGCGCTCGACGGAGACACCGCCGGCGCAAGCTGAGGAGTACAGGCATGTTCGGATACCGCGTTCCCGCTCCCGACGAGGCGATGCTGATCTCGGGAGGCAGGCGGGGACTGGGGGGCGCTCCGTTCCGCGTGGTCACGGGCCACGGCAAATTCGTGCTTCCGGTCTTTCGCAAGGTCCGCTTCCTCACGCTGTCGATGTGTGAGGCGGAGGTCACCGAGACCTGTGTGACCAAGCAGGGCATCTCCCTGCACGTGCGCGCGGTCATCGCCTTCAAGGTCGGCAACGACCAGGAGAGCATCATCAACGCCGGCCAGCGCTTCCTGTCCGACCAGGAGCAGATGTCGATCCTGACCGGCCGGATCTTCGCCGGTCACCTGCGGGCCATCATCGGCTCGATGACGGTCGAGGAGATCGTCACCGAGCGGCAGAAGCTCGCCGCCGAGGTGCTCGACACCTCGAAGGTGGAGATGGCGAAGATCGGCCTGATCGTGGACTCGCTGCAGATCCAGTCGATCGACGACGGCGACACCGGCTACATCGCCGCGATGTCCGCCCCGCACAAGGCGGCCATCCAGCGCCAGGCCCAGATCGCCCAGGCGCAGGCCACCCAGGCCTCGGTCGAGGCGGAGCAGGCGGCGGCCCGCAAGCAGGCCGAGTACGCCCGGCAGACCGCCGTCGTCCAGGCCGAGTACTCGGCCGAGGTCGACCGTGCGCAGGCGCACGCCTCCCAGGCCGGTCCGCTGGCGCAGGCCCACGCCCAGCAGGAGGTGCTCGAAGCGCAGACCGAACTGGCGCAGAAGCAGGCCGAGTTGCGGCAACAGCAGCTGGTGGCCGAGGTCGTCAAGCCCGCTCAGGCCGAGGCCGAGCGGGTCCGGATCCTCGCCGCCGCCGAGGCCCAGCGCATGAAGATCCAGGCGGAGGCCGCGGCCTCCTACGACCGGGTCGCGCTGGACCGGATGCTGATCGACCAGCTCCCGCAGATCGTGAAGGAGGCCGCGGGCGGCCTGGCGGGCGCCAACGTCAACGTCCTCAACGGCGCCGACGGCCTCGGCGAGATCGCCGCCGGCCTGGTCTCCCAGGGCCTGACGATCCTCGACTCGGTCCGCCAGAACCTGGGCGGCCAGGACAAGGAGAAGACCGACACCGTGGGCGCCGCCGGGGGCACCAATCCGAGCGGCCTGCTCCAGCTGCGCGCGGGCAAGGGCCGGCCCTCGGACGACGACGGTCCGGTCAGCGTCGACTAGTACGGCGACGGGGCACCCCTCGCAGGTGGCGGGGCCGGTCCCGACCGGCACCGCCACCGCGAGGCCCTCGACGCCGTCCGGCACGGAGGACCTCACCGCAGAACCGGTCACGAGAACGCCCACCACCCCCACCGGTGACATCCCGGCCCGGCGACACCACCCGGAAACCCTACGTATTGTAGGTTCCCAACCGCCAGCGGCCACACGTCTGTTCAACGGGGGACCCATGCAGGACACCGAGACGAAAGCCGACGAGGAGGCGGGCGTGCGCAGCCTCGCGCCCACGGTGACCCTGCTGGTCGTCAGCCTGATCGTCGCCGCCGTGGGCGTGTACGAGCTCTGCGGTTTCGGGCTGCACAGCCTCGACCGGCGCCCGCACCTGTTCAGTGACGGCCTCGCGACCGGCGGGGTGATCGTCGCCGCGGTGGCGGCCGGCGCGGCGGTGGGCAACCTGGCCTGGCACCTGGCGGCAGCCCGGCGCGGTACGGGCAAATCCGGTTGATTTCCGGTAAGACGCACAGCCGGGACACAGAAAGGGCCGGGTAAGGCGAGCACAGGGAGTTCCCAGGAAGGCGGGAACAGGCAGATCCAGGTAAGAGCGGATGCCGGTACGCTCCCGATAGCCCCGGCGCCCGGACCATCGCCGTCCGCTCCGTGTGAATCCGGTGAATGCCGCCGCATCGGGGCCGCGCACACGCGCATCCACGTTTACCCTACGAACTGTAGGGTCGACGTCTGCCCTGTCCCTCCCGACCCAAGGTGACCAGTCACCATGCCCGCAGAGCAGTCGACCGTGATCGACGCGCAGGTCCCCGCCCAACGCGGCGGTCGCCGCGAGTTCCAGTTGCCCGCACCCAGCCCCCGGCTGCGCGCGGCGGCGGCCTCGGCCACCGTCTGGTACCTGCGGCTGATCGCCGTCTTCAACGTCATCGCGGTGATGTCGCTGCCGTTCCGCAAAGAGGTACAGGAACACAACGACGGCAAACTCTTCACCGCACGCCACGTGCACGCCCACGTCCACCACGCCGGCAAGTTCTTCACGCCGTACCTGGCCACCGCGGGCCTGGTCTCGGCCGCGGCGGCGATCTTCCTGGCGCTGGTGATGCGGCGCGGGAAGCGGGCCGGGTGGGTGGTCAACATGCTGCTCGCCGGCCCCCTGTTCGTGCTGTACGTCCTCGCGCTCACCCAGCACCCGTTCAGCGGCCACGTCTTCAACTGGGTCTCCACAGGCCTCACCGGCCTCTTCGTGGCCGCGCTGCTGATCGGCCGCCGGGAGTTCAACGCCATCGGCGACCCCTCCAGCCCGAAGCTCGCCCTGGCCGTCGGCGTCGGCGGCGTCCTGGTGACCGGCGGCCTCGGCACGCTGCTCGTGCACGCCACCAACAAGCTGCACCACGCGCCGGTCCTCGAAGAGCTGGCGTACACCCTGCTGCGCGGCATCAGCGTCGGCCCGCTCGCCGACCGGGTCGACTCCGTGCACGCGCCCCGCTGGGTCGACATCATCATCAACATCCTGCTGGCCGGCGTCTTCTGCCTGGTCCTGTACGCCTGCTTCCGCTCCCCGCGCGGGCGCCGGCTGCTCACCGACGAGGACGAGGAGAAGCTGCGCGCGCTGCTCGACAAGCACGGCGCCCGTGACTCCCTCGGCTACTTCGCGCTGCGCCGCGACAAGGCCGCCATCTTCTCGCCCACCGGGAAGGCGGCCGTCACCTACCGCGTCATCGGCGCCGTCTCCCTCGCCTCCGGCGACCCGATCGGCGACCCCGAGGCCTGGCCCGGTGCCATCGACGCCTGGCTGTCGGAGGCCCGCCGGCACGCATGGACCCCGGCCGTCATGGGGGCGAGCGAGGAGGCGGGCACGATCTACGCCCGCCACGGCCTGGACGCCCTCGAACTCGGCGACGAGGCGATCGTGGACATCGCGGACTTCACCCTGGAGGGCCGCGCCATGCGCGTCGTCCGCCAGGCCCACAACCGGGTCAAGCGGGCCGGCTACACGGTCCGGGTCCGCCGCCACGAGGACATCCCCGAAGAGGAGATGAACCGCCTCGTCCAGCGCGCCGACGACTGGCGCGACGGCGCCACCGAACGCGGCTTCTCCATGGCCCTCGGCCGGCTCGGCGACCCCGGGGACGGCCGCTGCGTGATGCTGGAGTGCCGCGACGCGAACGACGAACCGCGCGCCCTGCTCAGCTTCGTCCCCTGGGGCGAGCACGGCCTGTCCCTGGACCTGATGCGCCGCGACCGCGACAGCGAGAACGGCCTGATGGAGTACATGGTCGTGGAACTCCTGGTCCAGGCGAAGGAGTTGGGGATCCAGCGGGTCTCGCTGAACTTCGCGATGTTCCGCGCGGTCTTCGAGCGCGGCGCCCGCCTCGGTGCCGGTCCGGTCCTGCGTCTGTGGCGCTCCGTCCTGACCTTCTTCTCCCGCTGGTGGCAGATCGAGTCCCTGTACCGCGCCAACGCCAAGTACCGCCCGGTCTGGGAGCCGCGGTTCCTGCTGTTCGCCAAGTCCAGCGACATACCGCGCATCGGCCTGGCCTCGGCCCGGGCGGAGGGGTTCCTCGAACTGCCGGGTATGGGCGGGAAGTCGTAGGACGCGACGGCGGCGACGGCTGGAGAGCGGTGGCGGCGGCTGATGGTCTTCAGCCGCCGCCACCGCTCTCCGCTTCACACGATCCCGCCGCCCACAGTGAACCCGATGACCGCGCCGCCACCCTCGCGCCGGAAGGCGAACGGCGCTCCGCCGTGCGCCATGGCGACCTCGCGGACGATGGACAGTCCGAGGCCCGAGCCCGGCAGGGAGCGGGCGTCGGCGGCCCGGTAGAAGCGGTCGAAGATGCGGATGAGGTCGCCCTCGGCGATACCCGGCCCCCGGTCCAGCACCTCGACCCGGACCGTCCCCGAGCGGGCCGGCCCGGTGACGTTGAGCTCGATGGGCGACGTACGGTCCCGGTCGAACTTGGCCGCGTTCTCCACCAGGTTGGACATGGCCCGCTGGAGCATGCCCGGCCGGCCGTCGGTGGTCGTGTCACCGCTCGTGCGGAGCACGATCTCGCGGCCGGTACGGCGCTTGGCCAGCCCCACCACCTCCTCGGCGATGTCGGCGAGGTCGACGCGCTGCGGCGGCTCGGTGTCGGACTGCCCGGCGGCGAGGTCGACCAGCTCGTTGACCAGGTCGGTCAGTTCGCGGGCCTCCTGGCCGAGGTCGGCGACCAGGTCCTCACGGGTCTCGGGCGGGAGCTCGTCGATACGGCGCAGCAGCGAGATGTTCGTCCGCAGGGACGTGAGCGGGGTGCGCAGCTCGTGCCCCGCGTCCTGGACCAGCCGGCGCTGGTCCTCCTCGGACTGCGCGAGCCGGCCCAGCATCCGGTCGAAGGCGCGGCCCAGCCGGCCCACCTCGTCCAGCCCGGTGACCGGCACGTCGATGCCCAGCCGGCGGGTGCGGGCCACGTCCTCGGCGGCGGAGGTGAGGATCACCAGGCGCCGGGTGATCCGGCGCGCCAGCCACCAGCCGAACAGACCGGCGGCCACCACGACCGCCGCCATCAGTATCAGCGTGCGCTGCTGAAGGGTGCGCAGCAGGTCCTCGGTGTCGCTGAACTCCTGCGCGATCTGCACCGCGCCCCGGCCGTCGCCGAGCGAGATGGTGGCGACCCGGTACAGGTCCGAGTCCACCGGCACGTCCTTGTGCTCGACCACCTTCCCGGCGGTCTGCGCGAGGGCCATCGCCTTGTCGCGGGAGGTGACGGGCAGGCTCGGGCTGCCGTGGTCCACTATCTGGCCCTGTGCGCCCAGTACCTGGACGTCGGTGCGCGCCGGCCGGACCAGGTCGTGCCCCGGCCGGGACGACGAGAAGTCCTCCGGCACCATCTCGTGCTGCCGCACCTCGTCCCGTACGTCCTGCACGACCTGCGAGAACACCGACTGCTGGTCGACCCGGACCAGCCGCGCGGCGGAGCTGTACGACAGGATGCCGACGAGGATCGTGACCGCCGCGGTGACGGCCGCGAAGGAGACGACAAAGGTGGTGCGCAGGGAGACGAGCCCCGGCCGGCGCCCGGCCAGCGACCGCCTGAGCCGCTTGAGGCGGCCCACTCAGTCCTCCCGCAGCACGTAACCCACGCCCCGCACGGTGTGGATCAGCTGCGGGGCACCGGGCTCGTCGAGCTTGCGGCGCAGGTAGCCGACGTACACGGCGAGGTTCTTGGAGCCGGGTCCGAAGTCGTAGCCCCAGATCCGGTCGTAGATGGTGGAGTGGTCGAGCACGATGCCGGCGTTGCGCACGAGGAGCTCCAGCAGCTCGAACTCGGTGCGGGTCAGCTCCAGCTCGCGCTTGCCGCGCCAGGCGCGGCGGGCCTGGAGGTCCATGCGGATGCCGGCGGCCTCGACCTGCCGGTCCGAGATCTGGACGTCGGCCCGCACGGAGTCGCTCCCGCCGCCGGTGCCGCTCGCCCCGGCGGGCACCGGGAGGGTACGCCGCAGCAGCGCACGCAGCCGCGCGAACACCTCCTCCACGTCGAACGGCTTGACGACGTAGTCGTCGGCGCCGGCGTCCAGGCCCGCGATGCGGTCGGCGGTCTCCACGAGGGCCGTGAGCATGAGGATCGGGGTGCGGTTGCCCTCGGCGCGCAGCACACGGCAGACCTGGAGCCCGTCGATGCCGGGCATCATCACGTCCAGCAGGAGGACGTCCGGCGGCGTCTTGTGGGCCTGGGCCAGCGCTTCCACGCCGTCGGCGACCGCCGTCACCGCATACCCTTCCAGCGTCAGCGCACGCTCCAGGGCATGGCGGATGGCACGGTCGTCTTCGGCGAGCAGCACAGTCTGGGGCACGCCCCCAGTTTGCCAAGCCCTCCGGCGGTTCGGTTGGGACGGGCGGCCGTACGATCACCCTTTTTACCGCCCTCTCACCGTCACACTGGAACCCGGGCCCGCGCCTTTCCGTCCTCTCACCATCTCCGCCCCGCCCGGCAGGGCGGCTTCTCAGCCGCCGAGCCGGGGTGGGGGTCCCCGCGCGAGCGCGGCCGAGCGTGGGGAGGGCAGGCGGAAAAGCGGTCATTTCAGCCGCCGCCCGGTCGGTGCGACAACGGCGCGCCTCCGGCACGACCCGGCGTGACGACCATCGGCCCGACGGCCTCCGCCACGGCGTCCCGCGCGGCTTCTCGACGAGCGGTACCGCAGGTGGTGGCTACACCCGCGGCGCCACCGCGGCGGCGAGCAGGGACCGGTGCGTGGGCGCCTGCGGCACCCCGGCCGGCCGGCCCTTGGCGAACTCCTCGCGCAGCACCGGTACGACCTCCTCGCCCAGCAGGTCGAGCTGCTCCAGCACGGTCTTCAGCGGTAGCCCCGCGTGGTCCATGAGGAACAGCTGGCGCTGGTAGTCACCGGCGTACTCGCGGAACGCCAGCGTCTTCTCGATCACCTGCTGCGGCGAGCCCACGGTCAGCGGGGTCTGCTCGGTGAAGTCCTCCAGCGAGGGCCCGTGGCCGTAGACCGGCGCGTTGTCGAAGTACGGCCGGAACTCACGCACCGCGTCCTGCGAGTTCCTCCGCATGAACACCTGGCCGCCGAGCCCGACGATCGCCTGCTCGGGCGTGCCGTGCCCGTAGTGGGCGTAGCGGGCCCGGTACAGCTCGACCATCCGCCTGGTGTGGTCGGCCGGCCAGAAGATGTTGTTGTGGAAGAAGCCGTCGCCGTAGAAGGCCGCCTGCTCGGCGATCTCCGGCGAGCGGATCGAGCCGTGCCAGACGAACGGGGGTACGCCGTCCAGCGGCCGCGGGGTCGAGGTGAAGCCCTGGAGCGGGGTACGGAACGTGCCCTCCCAGTCCACGACGTCCTCGCGCCACAGCCGGCGCAGCAGGGCGTAGTTCTCGATGGCGAGGTCGATGCCCTTCCGGATGTCCTGGCCGAACCACGGGTACACCGGCCCGGTGTTGCCGCGGCCCGTCATCAGGTCCACCCGCCCGTCGGCCAGGTGCTGGAGCATCGCGAAGTCCTCCGCGATCTTCACCGGGTCGTTGGTGGTGATCAGGGTGGTGGACGTGGACAGGACGAGGCGCTCGGTCCGCGCCGCGATGTAGCCGAGCATGGTGGTCGGCGACGACGGCACGAACGGCGGGTTGTGGTGCTCACCGGTCGCGAAGACGTCCAGGCCGACCTCCTCGGCCTTCCGGGCGATGGCGACCATGGCCTTGATCCGCTCGCCCTCGGTCGGGGTCCGCCCCGTGGTGGGGTCCGGCGTGACGTCGCCGACCGTGAAGATCCCGAACTGCATGGTCGCTCACCCTCCAGATTGTTGACCGTTCAACTATACCTCTCCAACGGCCACCCCACCTCGGGCATTCCACCCCCTACGGCACCAGCACCAGCCGCCCCCGCACACCGCCCTCCGCAAGCCGCGCATGCGCCTCGCCCGCGTCCTCGAAGGCGAACGTCCCGGCCACCCGCAGCGTCAGCGCCCCCTCGTCCACCAGCCGTGCCAGCTCCGCCAGCCGCGCACCGTCCGGCCGCACGGCCACCGACCCGGTCCGCACGCCGCGCACCGCGCCGGGGTGCTCGCCGGGCCGTACGCCCAGGTACGCGCCGCCGTCCCGCACCCACGCGAGCGCCCGCTCGCCGAGCACCGCCGCGTCCAGCACCGCGTCCACACCCCCCGCTCCGGCCCCGTCGGCCGTGAAGCGCGCCGCCCCCAGCGACCGCACCAGCTCCTCGTCGCCCGCCCGGGCCTGCCCGACGACCTCGATCCCCCGGCGCGCGGCCAGCTGCACCGCGAACCCGCCGACCGCGCCCGCCGCCCCGGTCACCAGCAACGTGGCCCCCGGCGCGAGCTCCAGCAGGTCCAGGGCCTGGACCGCGGTCAGCCCGTTCAGCGGCAGGGTGCCCGCGTGCACCGCGTCGGCCGACTCCGGCGCCCCGGCCACCGCGTCCGCGTCGACCACGACGTACTCCGCGTGCGCCCCGAGCGGCGCGTCCACCCCCGGCACCAGCGCCACCACCGCATCACCGACCCGCCAGGAGGCGGGGAACCCCACCGCGTCCACCGTCCCGGCCACGTCCCAGCCGAGCCCGAGCGTCTTGCCGGCCCCGCCGAAGAACCCGGTGCGCACGGCCGCGTCCACCGGGTTCAGCGCACCGGCCGCCACCTTGATCCGCACCTGCCGGGGCCCCGGCTCCGGCACCGCCATGTCCGCGACCTCCACGACCTCCGGGCCGCCGAACGTCCGCACCACGACTGCACGCATGACAAATCTCCCCAACTGATGGTGTATACGGCACTTTCCCGCCGCATCACCAACCGTAGGAGAGCTACTATCCATTGGTAAGTAGTTACCTGAGAGTGCGTATCCGACCCGAAGGAGATCGACATGCCGACGATCACCGCGGCCCAGCGACGCGAACAGGCCCGCGCCGACTACGACGCCTTCCTGCGCGACTGCCCCACCAACCAGCTCCTCGGCCGCCTCAGCGACAAGTGGGTCAGCCTCGTCGTCGCCGCCCTGGCACCCGGCCCCATGCGCTACAGCGACCTCGGCCGCAAGATCGCGGGCGTCAGCCCCAAGATGCTCACACAGACCCTGCGCACCCTCGAACGCGACGGCATCGTCAGCCGCACCGTCACCCCGTCCGTCCCCGTCCGCGTCGACTACGCCCTCACCCCGCTCGGCAGCAGCCTCGCCGGCCTCCTCACCGCCGTGAAGGCATGGGCGGAGACCCACTTCGACGACGTACGGGCGGCCCGCGAGACCTACGACACCGAGAACCCGGCATAGGCCGCCCGGACCGCGGAACCGGACCTCAGAAGGTGTACGCGTCCCCGGTGTCCAGCACGAGGACCTTCAGCCGGCCGTTCGACCCGTCCCTGTCCACCGCGCCGCCCGCCCACACCGTCTCGACCTCCAGCGTGACCTCCGACGACCGCTCGGCCAGCCGCACCGGCACCCGCAGCAGCTCCCCCGCCGCGTCCACGGCCACCGCACCCGTCCCGCACAGAAGCGTGCGCTCGTCCTCCCGCACACACCGGGCCGGCAACTGCTGCGCCGCGGCCAGCGGCACCGACCAGCGCAGCCGCACGGTCGCCTCCGACACGGCGGCGGGCCCGCCGTTCCACGGGGTCAGCCGCAGATCGACCGCTCCCCCGTCCAGCCGCGCCACCCCGTGGAACGCCAGATCGGCCTCGGGAGCGGAAGCCGCAGCGGGAGCGGCACCCCCGCACACCAGCACCACCCCGGCGCACACCACAACCGACAACGCCCCCGACACCACTGCCCGAGCCCGCATCCGCACGCCACTCACCTCGCACTCCGGCCGCCCTGGCTGTCACGGGGATGTATGCCACCGCAGCCGCCGCCCAGGCGCCCTCCAACAGGTGACAAGCGGATGACAAGCTGAGAAGCATGCCGATCCTCCGCTCCGCCGCCCTGTTCGTCGTCGCCGCGCTCTTCGAGATCGGCGGCGCCTGGCTGATCTGGCAGGGGGTACGCGAACACCGCGGCTGGCTGTGGATGGCCGGCGGAGTCCTCTCCCTCGGCGCGTACGGCTTCGTCGCCACGTTCCAGCCCGACGCCCACTTCGGCCGCATCCTCGCCGCGTACGGCGGGATCTTCGTGGCCGGCTCGATCCTGTGGGGCATGGTCGCCGACGGCTACCGCCCCGACCGCTACGACCTCACGGGCGCCCTCATCTGCCTGGCCGGCATGGCCGTGATCATGTGGGCCCCACGGAACGGCGGCTGACCCTCACCTACGCTGGACGGAGCACCGCCACCGGACCACCCGAACGATCACAGGAGCAGCCCATGGCCCCGGCCCCCGCGTCCCGCATCGCCGTCGTCACCGGTGCGAGCGGCGGCATCGGAGCCGCCACGGCCCGGCAGCTGGCCGAGGCCGGGTACCGCGTCGTCCTCACCGCGCGCCGCAAGGACCGCATCGAGGCGCTCGCCGAGGAGCTGACGAAGGCGGGGCACTCGGCGACGGCGTACCCGCTGGACGTGACGGACCGCACGGCGGTGGACGAGTTCGCGAGCGCCTTCACCTCGATCGCCGTCCTGGTCAACAACGCGGGCGGCGCCCTCGGCGCGGACCCGGTGGCCACCGCCGACCCGGAGCACTGGCGCACGATGTACGAGACGAACGTCATCGGCACCCTGCACGTCACCCAGGCCCTGCTCCCGAAGCTGGAGGCGAGCGGCGACGGCACGATCGTGGTGCTCTCCTCCACGGCCGGCCACGGCACCTACGAGGGCGGCGGGGGCTACGTCGCCGCCAAGCACGGCGAGCACGTCCTCGCCGAGACCCTCCGCCTGGAGATCGTCGGCCGCCCGGTCCGCGTCATCGAGATCGCCCCCGGCATGGTCAAGACCGACGAGTTCGCCCTGACCCGCTTCGGCGGAGACACGGCGAAGGCCTCCAAGGTCTACGAGGGCGTCGCCGAACCCCTCACGGCCGACGACGTCGCCGACACGATCGCCTGGGCCGTCACCCGCCCCAGCCACGTCAACGTCGACCTCCTGGTCCTGCGCCCCCGCGCCCAGGCCTCCAACACCAAGGTCCACAGGGAACTGTGATGCCTGAGAGCACCGAATCCCCCGAGCCCGTCGACGCCCTCGACTCCCTCGAAAAAACCCTGGAACAACGCCGCCTCGCCCAGGAGAAGAAGGACGAACGCCGGGTCTGGTGGTTCCTGGGCTACTTCCTCTTCGGGATCCACATCGTGGCCTTCGTCATGATCTACGCGGTGCGGCACGGGAAGTAGCCGCACAGGGTGAGCGGGCGTGAGGGGCCTCAGCCCTTCACGCACACCACCTGCTTCAGCTTCGCCACGACCTCGACCAAGTCCCGCTGCTGGTCGATGACCTGGTCGATCGACTTGTAGGCGCCCGGGATCTCGTCCACGACACCGGAGTCCTTGCGGCACTCCACGCCCCGGGTCTGCTCCTCCAGGTCCTTCGTGGAGAAGCGCTTCTTCGCCGCGTTCCGGCTCATGCGCCGACCCGCGCCGTGCGAGGCCGAGTTGAAGGCCTTCTCGTTGCCGAGGCCCTTCACGATGTACGAGCCCGTGCCCATCGAGCCCGGGATGATCCCGTACTCGCCGGAGCCGGCCCGGATCGCTCCCTTGCGGGTGACGAGCAGGTCCATGCCCTCGTACCGCTCCTCAGCGACATAGTTGTGGTGACAGGAGATCTCCGGCTCGAAGGTCGGCTTGGCCTTCTTGAACTCCTTGCGGATCACGTCCTTCAGGAGCGCCATCATGAGCGTGCGGTTGTGCTTGGCGTACTCCTGCGCCCAGAACAGGTCGTTGCGGTAGGCCGCCATCTGCGGGGTGTCCGAGACGAAGACCGCGAGATCGCGGTCGACCAGGCCCTGGTTGTGCGGCAGCTTCTGGGCCACGCCGATGTGGTGCTCGGCGAGTTCCTTGCCGATGTTCCGGGAACCGGAGTGCAGCATGAGCCACACCGCGCCGGTCGTATCCGTGCAGATCTCGATGAAGTGGTTGCCGCTTCCGAGCGTTCCCATCTGCTTCGAGGCGCGTTCCTGACGGAACTTGACCGCTTCCGCGACCCCCTCGAACCGCCCCCAGAAGTCGTCCCACCCGGCGGTCGCCAGAGCGTGGAAGTCCCCCGGCCCCACCGGATCCTCATGCATCCCCCGCCCCACCGGAATCGCCTGCTCGACCTTCGACCGCAGGCGCGACAGGTCGCCCGGCAGGTCGTTGGCGGTCAGCGAGGTCTTCACCGCGGACATTCCGCAGCCGATGTCCACTCCGACCGCCGCCGGGCACACCGCGCTGCCCATCGCGATGACCGAGCCGACCGTCGCGCCCTTGCCGTAGTGCACGTCCGGCATCACGGCCAGGCCCTTGATCCACGGCAGGGTCGCCACGTTCTGGAGCTGGCGCAGGGCCACGTCCTCCACCGTCGCGGGGTCCGTCCACATCCGGATCGGGACCTTCGCGCCCGGTATCTCCACGTACGACATACGTTCCTCATTCCCCCGTGGGCGATAGCAAAAGACTTAGAAGCGACAAAAACGATAAAGCGCAAAAACGGCGCCATGGTCGGCGAAATGCGACAGGGGACCGGCGGGCGCGGCAGTGCGTGCGATACACATTGTCTCCAGGGGGCGCCCCGCTGCGGCAAGCGATTAACCAGCGGGGACACTGGAGCAGCAAGCGAGCGCACACCCATCCGAGAGGAGCCCGACCGTGCAGCGGAAGGCGTACGTACCCGGCGCAGCCGCCCTCCTCGCGGCCCTGCTGGCCGGCTGCACGAGCGGCTCCGGCGGCAGCGGCACGACGGACAACGCGAACCCGGGCGACGCGGGCACGACGACGGTCGCGGCGCAGCCGGGCAAGTACCGCACGCTGCCCGAACCGTGCGGCGCGGTCGGTCACGACTCGCTCGACAGCCTGCTGCCGGGCATCAAGGAGATCACCGACCCCGACCAGCGGGACAAGGCCTACCAGGGCGACGCGGAGCTGACCTACGACACCGATCGCAAGGTCGGCTGTCACTGGAAGGTGGACTCCGGCGACGCCACCGACCGGCTGTCGGTCGACTTCGAGCGCGTGGTGTCGTACGACAACGCGGTCAGCGACGACGACCAGGCGAAGAAGCTGTTCGGGGACAAGGAGTCGGCCGCCGATCTGCCGGAGCCGAGCACCTCTCCGTCGGCCGGGGCCTCCCCCTCCGCCTCCCCGTCGGGGTCGCCGAGCGGCTCCCCCTCGGTTTCTCCGTCCGGTTCGGCTTCCGGCTCGGTGTCCGGCTCGCCGTCGCCCTCCGGCACTCCGGCCGATCTCCAGCCGCGGGTGCTGACCGATCTCGGTGACGAGGCGTATCTGGACGACCAGCTCGCGTCGTCCGGTTCGACGGCTCAGCAGCGGACGGTGACTGTGGTGTTCCGCACGTCCAACGTCCTTGTCACGCTCGTGTACGAGGAGCAGCCGATGGCGATGGGGGCGGTCCCGGACAGCAAGGAAATGCAGGACAGGGCCCGTAATCTGGCTTCCAAGCTGGACGACGCGCTGGGCGGCTGACGTCTCCCTGCGCCTCTCGTTCCCTCGCTCGCAAAGAACGTGAACACGAACCGCACAGCTCCTTCACCGCGTACGGTGGCCCCGCAGGAACCCGCACGAACACCGAGCGTAGTGAAGGAACCATGCAGCGAGCAGTGCAGCGAGACGACCGTGCCCAGCAAGTGAGGCGTGGCAAGCGCCTGAGCCGTGCGCTTGTCTGCGCGGCAGCCGTTCCCGCGGTGCTGATCACCGCCGCCTGTTCGTCGGGCTCGGGCGACGCGAAGAGCAAGGGCGGCGACAGCAGCGCGAAGCAGTCGGCGGACGCGTCGGGTTCGTCGTCGGCGAGCGCGTCCCCGACGGTGCAGGCGGCGGCGTACAAGAATCTTCCGGACCCGTGCGGTGTGCTGTCGAAGGGCACGCTGTCGGATCTGGTGCCGAAGGGCACCTCGGGCAAGAAGGGCGGTTCGGACGATGCGTCGTCGCGTTCGTCCTGCTCGTGGAGCAGCCTGGACAACAACGGTGTGAAGGGCTCGCAGTTCCGCTGGCTGAACGTGTCGCTGCTGCGCTTCGACTCGGACACGACGCGCGGCACCGGTGAGGCGCAGGCGCACACGTACTTCGCGCAGCAGGTGAAGGACGCGGAGGGGGTGGACGGCGCGAAGAACACCAAGGAGGTGCCGCTGTCCGGCACGGGTTCGGAGGCGACGGCGGTGCGCTACGACCTGAGCAAGAAGGAAGGCCTCTTCAAGCAGCAGACGGTGGTGGCCCGGGTCGAGAACGTGGTGGTCACGCTCGACTACAACGGCGCCGGTCTCGCGGGCGACAAGACTCCGGACGCGGACGACCTGACGCAGGCGGCGACGAAGGCGGTCAAGGAGGCGGTCGCGTCGGTCACGAAGGCCAACGGCGGCTCGGCGTCCGGTTCGTCGTCGTCCTCGGCCTCGGCGTCCGCGTCGGCGTCGGGTTCGGCTGCCAAGTCCCCGTCCGCGTCGCCCTCTTCGAGCGCGTCCCCGTCCAAGTCGGCGGACAAGAAGGGCTGATCACCGGCCCGTTTCGCCCGTTTTCTCCGGCCGGTGACGGCAGGCCGGGGAGTGGCGGATCCCCCGACCGGTGCCACGTTCTCCGTACGCGTGTGCCACCCTGTTGCGCGCAACAACAGGCAAGGGGAGGGGAGTACGCGTGGCCGCGCCACCGCAGCTGACTCGATTGCACCGCATACTCATCGGCGTGGTGGTGTCCGGCGCCCTGATCATCGCCGGCATCGGTTTCGCCGGCTCGTACGCGGCGGTCCGTGAGCTGGCCATCAAGAAGGGCTTCGGGAACTTCTCGTACGTGTTCCCGGTCGGCATCGACGCGGGCATCTGTGTCCTGCTGGCCCTGGATCTGCTGCTGACCTGGATACGCATCCCCTTCCCGCTGCTGCGGCAGACGGCGTGGCTGCTGACGGCGGCGACGATCGCGTTCAACGGCGCGGCCGCCTGGCCGGATCCGCTGGGCGTGGGGATGCACGCGGTGATCCCGATCCTGTTCGTGGTCGCGGTCGAGGCGGCCCGGCACGCGGTCGGCCGGATCGCGGACATCACGGCCGACAAGCACATGGAGGGCGTGCGGATCACCCGCTGGCTGCTGTCTCCGGTGCCGACGTTCCTGCTGTGGCGCCGTATGAAGCTGTGGGAGCTGCGCTCCTACGACCAGGTGATCAAGCTGGAGCAGGAGCGTCTCGTCTACCAGGCCCGCCTCCACTCCCGCTTCGGCCGCGCATGGCGCAGGAAGGCTCCGGTGGAGTCGCTGATGCCGCTGCGGCTGGCGCGGTACGGCGTGCCGCTGACGGAGACGGCTCCGGCGGGCCTGGCCGCGGCGGGCATCGAGCCGGTACTGCTGCCTCCGGTGCCGCAGCAGCCGCAGTTGCCGGCGTCGGCCGTGGCCCCGGCCGAACGCCCCACCGGGCCGGCGCCCGTCCCGCAGCAGGCGGTGCCTCGCAGCGAACAGCGCGCCGAACCCCCCGCGGAGGCGGACGACCAGAGTCCCTGGTTCCAGGCGCAGCAGCAGGCCGAGTACCACGGCGGCTACGACCCCGCGTACGCCCCGGCGCCCGAGCCCCGGTACGTGCCGGAGGAGGAGTACGGGGAGTGGTACGAGGAGCAGCAGCCGGAGGACTTCCAGCAGCCTTCTCCGGAGGAGACGGGCAGCTTCCCCATCCCGGTGGGCCCGAACCGTACGCGTGAGCTGGGTGACGGCGGCGGCATACCGGAACCGCAGCCGACGGAGGAGGACTTCTACCTGGTCTTCCGCAAGTCCATCGACGGCAGTTACCCGACCGGCGCCCAGTTCAAGGACGACGTGGAGGCCACCTTCGGCATCACGCTCGCGGCGAACGACGCCAACCGGATGGTCAATCGCTTCACCAACCGCCACACCGCGGAACTGGAAGAGGACCACATCGCATAACCGGCTGCGAAACCGGCGACGGAAAATCGGCATCGGAAAAAAGGGGGCCCTCCTTCCGGAGGGCCCCCTTTTTCCTTACCCGTTTACTGATCCGGCCTTACGTGCCGGACCCCTACGCGCCGAGCAGGCGACGCACCCGCTCCTGCCCCACCGCGAGCAGCAGCGTGGGCAGGCGCGGGCCGGTGTCGCGGCCGACGAGCAGGTGGTAGAGCAGGGCGAAGAAGGTCCGCTGGGCGGTCTTGATCTCCGGCGGCAGTTCCTTGGGCGTGGCGTCGGCGGAGAAGCCGGCCTGCACCTTGGGGACGCCGTAGACGAGGTGGGTCAGCCCGTCGAGGGACCAGTGCTCGGCGAGGCCGTCGAGCAGCAGGCGTACGGACTGCTGGGAGGCCTCGTCGAGGGACTTCAGCAGTTCGGCGTCCGGCTCCTCGCGCACGATGGTCCGCTGGTCGGCGGGGACGTGCGTGTTGATCCAGGCCTCGGCCTTGTCGTAGCGCGGCCGGGCCTCGTCCAGGGCGGCCAGCGGCTGCTCCGGGTCCAGCTCGGAGAGGATGCGCAGGGCCTGGTCCTCGTGTCCGGCGGTGATGTCGGCGACGGACGCGAGCGTGCGGTACGGCAGCGGGCGGGTGGTCTTCGGCAGCTCGCCGGCGGCCGTGCCCACGGCACGCGTGTACGCGGCGACGTCGGCCGGCAGCGCGGAGCCGTCGGCCACCTTCCCGGCCAGCTTGTCCCACTCGTCGTAGAGCCGCTGGATCTCCTGGTCGAAGGCGATCTTGAAGGACTGGTTGGGGCGGCGGCGGGCGTAGAGCCAGCGCAGGATCTGCGGCTCCATGATCTTCAGCGCGTCGCCCGGGGTGGGCACGCCGCCGCGGGACGAGGACATCTTCGCCATGCCGCTGATGCCGACGAACGCGTACATCGGGCCGATGGGCTGCTTGCCGCCGAAGATCCCGACGATCTGGCCGCCCACCTGGAACGACGACCCCGGCGACGAGTGGTCGACACCGCTCGGCTCGAAGATCACGCCCTCGTAGGCCCAGCGCATCGGCCAGTCGACCTTCCAGACCAGCTTGCCGCGGCTGAACTCGCTGAGCCGGACGGTCTCGGTGAAGCCGCAGGCGGTGCAGGTGTAGGCCAGCTCGGTGGTCTCGTCGTCGTACGACGTGACGGTCGTCAGGTCCTTCTCGCAGTTGCCGCAGTACGGCTTGTACGGGAAGTACCCGGCGGAGCCGGACGAGCCGTCGTCCTCGCTCGCCGCGCCCGAGCCCTCCTCGGCCTCCAGCTCGGCCTCGTCCACGGCCTTCTGCTGGGGCTTCTTGCCGGTCTTCGGCTTGGTGCGGTACTGGGCGAGGACCGCGTCGATGTCGGCGCGGTGCTTCATGGCGTGCAGGACCTGCTCGCGGTAGACACCGGAGGTGTACTGCGCGGTCTGGCTGATCCCGTCGAACTCGACGCCCAGCTCGGCGAGCGAGGCGGTCATCGCGGCCTTGAAGTGCTCGGCCCAGTTCGGGTACGACGAGCCCTTCGGCGCCGGGACCGAGGTCAGCGGCTTGCCGATGTGCTCGGCCCAGGAGTCGTCGACGCCCGCGATGCCGGCCGGGACCTTGCGGTAGCGGTCGAAGTCGTCCCAGGAGATCAGGTGCCGGACCTGGTACCCACGGCGGCGGATCTCGTCGGCGACCAGGTGCGGGGTCATGACCTCGCGGAGATTGCCGAGGTGGATGGGCCCGGAGGGGGACAGGCCGGACGCGACGACGACCGGTTTCCCGGGGGCCCGGCGCTCCGACTCCTCGATGACGTCATCCGCGAAACGGGAGACCCAGTCGGCGGTCTCGGTGCTGCTCTGAGCCACGATCGGCACGTCCTTCTTTCTGGAACGGGGAGGCACTCCATCTGATCGGGGTGACCTTCTCATTCTCACAGACCCGCTCGCGCGCGCGAAAACCCCTTTACCCTCCGTGGGATACTGACTGGGTCTATCCATCCCCACGAGGAGAACGGCACCCACTCCTATGGCCTCGGTCACGTCCCTCAGCGATTCCGTCCAGCAGCACCTCGCGTCCGCGCTCTCGGCCACCCTGCCGGAGGCCGCCGGAGCGGACCCGCTGCTGCGACGTAGCGACCGGGCCGACTTCCAGGCCAACGGGATCCTGGCCCTGGCCAAGAAGGCGAAGGCGAACCCGCGGGAGCTGGCGACGACGGTCGTCGGCCGGGTGGTGACCGGCGACGAGCTGATCAAGGACGTCGAGGTCTCGGGCCCCGGCTTCCTGAACATCACGCTGGCGGACCGCGCGATCACCGCGAACCTGGCCGCGCGGTACGCGGACGACACGGGCCGCCTCGGCGTGCCGCTCGCCGCGCACCCGGGCACGACGGTGGTCGACTACGCGCAGCCGAACGTGGCGAAGGAGATGCACGTCGGCCACCTGCGCTCCGCGGTGATCGGCGACGCCCTGCGCGGCATGCTGGACTTCACCGGCGAGAAGACGATCGGCCGGCACCACATCGGCGACTGGGGCACGCAGTTCGGCATGCTCATCCAGTACCTGTTCGAGAACCCCGGCGAGCTGGCCCCCGCGGCCGACGTCGACGGCGAGCAGGCCATGTCCAACCTGAACCGGGTCTACAAGGCCTCGCGCGCGGTCTTCGACGCGGACGAGGCGTTCAAGGAGCGGGCGCGCAGGCGGGTCGTCGCGCTGCAGTCCGGCGACAAGGAGACGCTGGAGCTGTGGCAGCAGTTCGTGGACGAGTCGAAGGTCTACTTCAACTCGGTCTTCGAGAAGCTGGACATGGAGATCCGTGACGAGGAGATCGTCGGCGAGTCCGCGTACAACGACATGATGGCCGAGACGGCGCGGCTCCTGGAGGAGTCGGGCGTCGCGGTCCGCTCGGAGGGCGCGCTCGTCGTCTTCTTCGACGACATCCGCGGCAAGGACGACCAGCCGGTGCCGCTGATCGTGCAGAAGGCGGACGGCGGCTTCGGGTACGCGGCCTCCGACCTCTCCGCGATCCGCAACCGCGTCTTCGACCTGCACGCGAGCACCATCCTGTACGTGGTCGACGTGCGGCAGTCGCTGCACTTCCGCATGGTCTTCGAGGCGGCCCGCCGCCAGGGCTGGCTGAACGACGACGTCACCGCGCACAACATGGGCTACGGCACGGTGCTGGGCGCGGACGGCAAGCCGTTCAAGACGCGTGCGGGCGAGACCGTACGGCTGGAGGACCTGCTGGACGAGGCGGTGCAGCGGGCCGCCGAGGTCGTGCGGGAGAAGGCCCAGGACCTCACCGAGGACGAGATCCAGGAGCGGGCGCAGCAGGTCGGCATCGGCGCCGTGAAGTACGCGGACCTGTCGACGTCGCCGAACCGGGACTACAAGTTCGACCTGGACCAGATGGTCTCGCTGAACGGCGACACCTCCGTCTACCTCCAGTACGCGTACGCCCGTATCCGCTCGATCCTGCGCAAGGCGGGAGAGGTACGGCCCGCCGCCCACCCGGAGCTGGAACTGCACGCGGCGGAGCGGGCGTTGGGCCTGCACCTGGACGCGTTCGGTGACACGGTCTTCGAGGCGGCGGCGGAGTACGCCCCGCACAAGCTGGCGGCGTACCTGTACCAGCTGGCGTCCCTCTACACCTCCTTCTACGACAAGTGCCCGGTCCTGAAGGCCGACACCCCGCAGCAGGTCGAGAACCGCCTCTTCCTCTGCGACCTGACGGCCCGCACCCTGCACCGGGGAATGGCCCTGCTGGGCATCAGGACGCCGGAGAAGCTCTGACGCATCAACGCGGACGCGATGGCTGTATCGGCGCCTCACCCCTGGGCATCGAGGAGTTCCCGCGTCCGCCGCGCCAGCGCCTCCCGTACCGAGTCCGGCGCGAGGACCCGCAGCGGCGTTCCCAGGCTCAGGAGGTAGCGGGCGAGGCCGTCCGGGTCCGGACCGCCGATCTCGACGGTCGTGGCGTCGGGGCCGTCGGGGTGGTGGGTGCCGATCGTGGCGGGGACGAGCCGTAGTGCGCCGCGCAGCGGGAGCGGGAGGCGGACGGTCGCCGTCAGCGGGTAGGGGCCGGTGGCGATGTTGCGGGAGACCAGGTGGGCCGGATCGGGCGCGTCGGTGAGGTCGGCCGGCCGGCCGGTGGGCTGGAGGCGGTCGACGCGGTCGGCGCGGAAGGTGCGCCACTGGTCCCGGGCGACGTCCCGCGCGACGAAGTACCAGAGCCGGCCGGTGTGGACCAGGCGGTAGGGATCGATCTCCCGGACGGTCGAGCGGCCCTCCCCGTCCGTGTACGACAGCCGGGCGCGCTCCCCGCGCCGGCACGCCGCCGCCAGCTCCAGCAGCAGGCCGGGGCGGAGCCGGGGCGCGTCCGTACCCGGCAGGCGTACGAAGGCGTCGTCCAGGTCGCCGAGGCGGTCCGCGACCCTGCGCGGCAGGACCTGGCGCAGCTTCAGCATGGCGGACAGGGCCGCCTGGTCGCCGCCCAGCGCGGCCTCGCCCAGCCCCACCGCCACGGCCAGCGCCTCCTCGTCGTCGAGGATCAGCGGGGGGACCTGGGACCCGGCGCGCAGGCGGTATCCGCCCCAGGGGCCGGCCTCGGAGTCCACCGTGTAGCCGAGTTCCCGGAGCCGCGCCACGTCCCGGCGGACCGTGCGGTCGGTGACCTCCATGCGCTCGGCCAGTTCGGCACACGTCCACGACGGGCGGGAGGACAGGAGCGGCAGCAGCCGCAGCAGGCGGGCGGACGCGGCGATCACGGCCGAAGTCTCGCACACGGCCGTGCGTGACCAGGACCGTAACTGTCCTGGTCGTGTCCTACCGTCTCCCGCATGAGCACAGACACCACTCCCGCACCCGCGTTCCGCTACGCCGCCGTCACCTTCGACTGCGCCGACCCGGCCGAACTCGCCCGCTTCTACGGTGAGTTGCTCGGCTACCCGACCCTGTTCTCCACGGACGACTTCTTCTTCCTCGGCAAGGAGGGCGCGGCCGGACTCGGTTTCACCCGCGTCGCCGACTACCGCCCGCCGACCTGGCCGGACCCGGCGCAGGGGAAACAGGCACACATCGAGCTGGGTGTGGACGATCTGGACAGCGCCGAGCAGCACGTGCTCGAACTGGGCGCCACGAAGCCGGAGTTCCAGCCGCAGCCGGAGCGCTGGCGGGTGCTGCTGGACCCGGCGGGGCATCCGTTCTGCATCACGACCCTCGTCTGACGGCACCGTACGGCAGTCAGTGCACGGCCCCGCCCACCGGCCGGTCCCGCATCTCGTTTCCGCCGCCCTGGCCGGGGACCGGCGCCGGGCCGCGGGGCCGGCGGCCGCCCCGCCGCCCCCGTGGCGTGCGCTGCGGCCACAGCAGGACGTACGCCGCCGAGGCGATGCAGAAGGCCAGCCGGATGAGGCCCTGGGTGGAGTCCGAGG
Source organism: Streptomyces sp. MUSC 14 (assembly GCF_001866675.1). NCBI lineage: Bacteria > Bacillati > Actinomycetota > Actinomycetes > Kitasatosporales > Streptomycetaceae > Streptomyces > Streptomyces sp. MUSC 14. The sequence continues at coordinate 24,782 of NZ_MLYN01000049.1, read as the reverse complement.
GGATCACCAGGACGCTGCCGTAGAGCGCGATCAGGGCGATCCAGCTGACCCAGGGGACCAGGCGGCGCTGGCCGATCGAGTCCCAGATGAGCGTGCCCAGGAGGACCGAGGCGTTGTAGTACGTGTACACGCTCGGGTCCAGCATGATGCGCGCGTCGGCGGCGAGGAAGACGACCGCCGGCCAGCGGCCCCGGCGTACGGCCAGTGCGCCGAGGGCCAGGCCCAGGGCCATCTGGGCGGGGCGGTCCCACGGCGGTGTCGCGGGGTCGTTCACACCGAACCAGCGCAGGGCGGACGCCGGCTGGTTGGGGATGGCGAAGCGGGCCGCCGCGAAGGTGTCCAGGTGGCTCAGGTAGAAGGGCAGCCAGGCCACCGCCACCAGGCCGAAGGCCCAGGCCGCCGCGCGCAGGCGGACCCCGCGCGGCAGGGCCAGCAGGAGCGGCAGGAAGCCCACCGCCCACGGTTTCGAGTCGACCGCCAGGGCCAGGAAGACGCCCACCGCCGTGGCGTTTCCGCGTACCAGCGCGCGGACCGCGAGCGTCGTGAAGAACAGGGCCAGGACGTCGTCGAGATGGGCGAAGCGGACCGAGACCTCCACCCACATCGGGATGAAGGCGGCACCCGCTATCAGGACGCGTTGTTGCAGGCGTTTGTGGTTGAGGCCCGTGCCCCGGTTGTAGTCGGCGGCGGCCCGGCCGATCAGGACCAGCATGTAGAGGCCCAGGCCGGACATGAACGCGTCGGCGAGTTTCTCGCCGACGGCGAGCGGGAAGGGTGCGAAGAGTCCGGCGACCAGGAAGCTGACCGGGCCGATCTGGAGTTCGGGGTGGTTGGCGTAGAGGGCCAGCCCGCCGCCGGCTTGCTGGTTGAAGAGCAGTTGCTGGCCGGTTCTCAGGTAGTGCCAGGACACGGGCGCATGGCGTTCGGCCACCAAGAACCAGAGAATCGTCCACAAGGTGAGCAGGACGATGTGCCACCGCACCGGGTTACGCCCGAACCGCACGTTCCGCTTCCGTCCTTCCCGTCACCGCACCACCTGCTAAGAGGGGCTGCCGGAGCAGGTGGTTCATCGGCTCGGTCCGCCAACAGGATTGTCAGTGCCGCACCCTACAGTCACCCTCATGGCGACTCTTCCGAACCCTCTGCCCCGGCTGGCCCTCGACCCCAGCGGCCGTTCGCTGGGGCTGCGGCTGCCTCCGGGCCGGCTGGTCGACGCGACCGACGAAGGCCCCTGGCACGAACCCCTGTTGTGGCACGCGGAGAAGCCGGCCGCGCCCGGCACCTGGAAGGCCCTGGGCGTGCCCGGCGCCCGCGTCGGTCTGCTGCCCGTGCTCGTGGACCTGGGCGGCCCCGAGCCGGGCGGCCCGGGGAACTGGGGGCTGCTGCCCGGCGAGACCTCGTATCCGGGCGACCACGACGCCGAGGACGTCCTCGCGGAGTACTGGGAGGACTGGGCCGAGGAGGAGGCCGGCGGGCGGCTCGAGCCGTTCGGGGCCGACTGGCCGGGGCTCGCGCCCGCGCCGGCCCCGACCGCCGACCCCGACACGCGCGCGGCCCGGGTGGCGGACGCGCTGACGGACAAGGCGTCCGAACGGTTCAAGGAGGCACATCTCGCCCTGGTCCCGGCCCGCCGCTCCGCCGACATACCGGCGGCGATCGGCTGGACCGGGCCGCAGTACCATGACGATGACGTGGCCCGGCCGTGCGCGGTCCTGCGCTCGTGGGAGGATCGCTTCGGGATACGGGTGGTGGGGCTCGGCCTCGACGTCCTGGTCGTGTCCGTCGCGGCCCCGCCCGCCACGGACGCCGACGCGGAGACCCTCGCCGCCGAGCACTTCGCCTTCTGCCCCGACCTCGCCGAGGGCGGCCGAGGCGGCCTGCGGGAGTACGCCAAGGGCCTGGCCGGCGGCCACACCTGGACCTTCTCCTGGGACTGACCCCGGCGTCCGGGGGCCGGGGTCAGTTCGTCTGCGTCGCCGGTTTCCAGGCGTCGCCGCCGAGCGGGAAGGCGTACGCGGGCCGCCCGTTGTCGCCGCTGGTGCGGAACGGCCGGCCCTCGTCCCCGATCAGCAGCGTGCCGTGCCGGCCCCCGCTGGACCACGCCAGCTCCAGGTACCAGCTGACGTCGTACGCCGACGCGTCGGCCGTGACGTAGATGACCTCGGGGTCCGTCCGGCTCACCTTGAACGGGAAGCCCTGGTGGCCGGACTCGGGTACGACCTGGGGGCGCAGGGCGTCGAGCGCGACCGTGAAGGAGCGCGTCGGCACGCCCCCGCCGCAGCCCACGCCCGGATAGCCCATGGCGTAGTCGTTCCAGGCGAGCGGCGCCCGCCGGCCCGCCATGCGCACGGACAGCCCCTCCAGGACGACGGTGTCCCCGCCGGTGCCCTGCACGGTGAGCGTGACGTACTGCTCCCCCGCCGACACCGCCTTGTGCACGGCCACCCAGGCGGGCGCGTCCTGTTCCAGCGGCGGCGGGGAGACGTCGCTCGGCGCCCGGTCGATCAGATAGTGCTGGGAGCAGGGGCTCTCCCAGGAGTAGGGGTGGGTGGTGACCGCGAGGGGCGGGGCGGCGGTGTCCGCCCCGTCGGCGGCGCCGGGGGCGGAGTGCGAGGCGCTCGGGCCGCCGTCGGACGGGGCGCCGGCGGTGGAGGCGCCGGACGGGGAGGCGGACGCCCCGCGGGCGGAGCCGGGGGCGTGCGGGGCACCGGCCGTCGGCGTGTGCTGCCGTACCGAGGCCGGGCCGGTGCCGGCCGCGGCCCCCGGCCCGGCACCCTCGGCGTCCGCCTCCGCCCCGCCGGAGGGCAGGGTGAGGGCGAGCGCCGCCGTACCGAGCAGGGCCGTGACGGCGAGGGCGGCGAGGAGGACGGTCCGGGTACGGCGCCGGGGGCGGAGCCAGGACCGGGGCCCGTCGGCCGGCGCCGGCCCGGGGATGTCCGACACCGGCGGCACCAGTTCCCGGGGCCCCTGGACGGGCACCGCCTCCGGCACCTCGTCCGCCACCGGCTCCGCCGCCACCGCCGCTGTCTCCTGGACCGGCGCCGGTTCCCTCCTCCCCCGCCCCGCATCCGCCAGCACCCACCTGCGGTGCAGCTCCACCAGCTCCTCCGGCGTCGCCCGGCACAGGCGGGCGAGGCGTTCGACGGGGGCGTAGTCGGCCGGTACGGCGTCCCCGTTGCAGTAGCGGTGGAGCGTCGACGTACTCATGTGGAGCCGTTTGGCGAGCGTTCCGTAACTGTGGCCGGAGCGGTTCTTCAACTCCCGCAGGAGATCCGCGAAACCGCTCCCCGTGCTGACGTCCGCCACCTTCTCCCCCTCCCCCCTCGTCCCAGCCCGGCGTTCCAGGCAGGGATTGTTTCCGCAGGTCAATGCCTGTTCCGGCGTTCCGGCGTCCCGGATCGGCCGTGATCACTGGCCGCCGGGACGGGACGGCGCACAGGCTGTGACTCATCCAAACACGTCAACAGGCCCAGCCCGAAAGAGGACTTGCCATGCGTATGCGCCACATCCGTCTGCTCGCCGCCGCCGGCACCGCGGTGACCGCCCTCGCGCTCAGCGCGTGCGGTGCGGACGGGACGGGGACGAAGGACGAGGGCGCCTCGCGCTCGGTGTCACCGACGGCGACGGCGGCGCCGACGCCGGACAAGGCCGCGGGAGGGACGAACGCCGGTACGCACGCGACCCGTACCCACACGTCGGGCGGCACGTCGGGCAGCACGGCGGGCGGCTCGCGGACCGGCGGCAGCGGAACCACGACCGGATCTTCCGGCACCTCCGGTTCGTCCGGCTCCTCGCCCGTGCTGTGCAACGGCGCGAACACCCACGTCACCGCCCGGCCGATGAGCCGCCCCCTGAACCACATGCTGCTCACGGTGACGAACACGGGCCGCAGGACCTGCGAGCTGACGTACTACCCGATCGTGCGCTTCGACGAGATGCAGTGGGCGCCGCAGGCGGACAAGGACACCCAGCCGCAGGCGGTGACGACCCTGAAGCCGGGCGAGTCGGGGTACGCGAGCGTGCGGCTGTCGGCCGGCGACGGCAGCGGCGAGGGCGGGACGACCGCCCGCAGGCTGACGCTGATGTTCCAGGGCATGACCCCCAACAGCGACGGCGGCGCCACCGCGACCCCGGCCCTGCCGGCGAAGGGGTTCTACTACGACAGCTCGCTGACGGTGACGTACTGGCAGCAGAGCCTGGGCGACATCGCCGACTGGTGAGCCCGGCAGGTCGGTCGCGGTCAGCGCAGCTTCCGCGCGGCCTCGGTCGCCCAGTAGGTGAGGATGGTGCGGGCGCCGGCCCGCTTGATGCCCGTCAGGGTCTCGAAGATGGCCCGGTCCCGGTCCAGCCAGCCCTTCTCGGCGGCGGCCTCGATCATCGAGTACTCACCGGAGATCTGGTACGCCGCGACCGGCACGTCCACGGAGTCCGCGACCCGGGCCAGGATGTCGAGGTACGGCCCGGCCGGCTTGACCATGACCATGTCGGCGCCCTCGGCCAGATCCAGCTCCAACTCCCGCAGGGACTCACGCCAGTTGGCGGGATCCTGCTGGTACGTCTTCCGGTCCCCGGTCAGCGAGGAGGCGACGGCCTCGCGGAAGGGGCCGTAGAAGGCGGACGAGTACTTGGCGGTGTAGGCGAGGATCGCCACGTCCTCGCGCCCGATCTGGTCGAGCGCGTCACGGATGACGCCGATCTGGCCGTCCATCATCCCGCTGGGGCCCACGACATGGGCTCCGGCGTCGGCCTGGACCTGGGCCATCTCGGCGTACCGCTCCAGGGTGGCGTCGTTGTCGACGCGGCCCTCGGCGTCCAGCACGCCGCAGTGCCCGTGGTCGGTGGTCTCGTCCAGGCACAGGTCGGACATGACGAGCAGGTCGTCGCCGACCTCGGCGCGCACGTCCCGGATGGCGACCTGCAGGATCCCGTCCGGGTCGGTGCCCGGCGTCCCGAGGGCGTCCTTCTTCGACTCCTCCGGCACGCCGAACAGCATGATCCCGGAGATCCCGGCCTCCACGGCCTCCAGCGCGGCCTTCTTCAGGCTGTCCCGGGTGTGCTGCACGACCCCGGGCATCGCCGCGATCGGCACCGGCTCACCGACGCCCTCGCGAACGAACGCCGGGAGGATGAAGTCGGCGGGGTGCAGGCGGGTCTCGGCGACCATCCGGCGCATGACGGGCGAGGTCCGCAGCCGCCGGGGACGCGTACCGGGAAAAGATCCGTACTTCGTCATGCCGTCTACGCTACGCCCGCCCGGCGACCGCCTTTGCCAACACGGTGTCGGCCCGGCAAGCGGCGCACAGAGGGTCCACAGACATCGCATTCACGGGCATAGCGGCCCCCGGATACGAAGTCTTTGCGCTCCCCTGGCTGTCTCTGGAACCGGCGGCCTCCCCAGCGTTCTACGCGCGTGGTGTCATGCACGCGACATGGCACCAACCCCTCCGTGAGCTCACCCCAGGAGTCACGCATGCTGTGGAAGGCCCTCACCCGCACGGGCATAGCCCTGGCCGCCGGCGCCGCCGTCGTCGCCACCGCCGTACCCGCGAACGCGGCGAGCTACTCGGCGTTCGCCTTCTCCCGGACCACCAGCCAGCCCCAGATCTACGACTTCATCAACTCGGCCACCAGCTCGCTCGACATGACGATGTACGAGCTGGAGGACACCACCGCGGTCAAGGACCTCGTGGCCCTGGAGAACAAGGGCGTCAAGGTCCGGGTCGTGCTCGACCGGCAGCACAAGTCCGCCAACAACTCCGCCTACACGACGCTGACCGGCGCGGGCGTGGGCGTGGTCTGGTCGTCCGCCTCCTTCACCTACACCCACCAGAAGACGATCACGGTCGACGGCACCAAGTCCCTGGTGCTGACCGGCAACCTGACCTCGCAGTACTACACCACCGGCCGGGACTACGGCGTCTTCACCGACGACACCCGCGACGTGGCCGCGATCGAGAAGGTCTTCGACGCCGACTACGCCGGCACCTCGGTCACCCCGGGCGACGGCGACCACCTGCTCTGGTCCCCCACGGACGCCCGCAGCCGCCTGGTCTCCTTCGTCAACTCCGCGACCAAGACCCTCGACGTGCAGGAGCTCGAGTTCAGCGACAGCACGGTGGTCAACGCGATCGTGGCCCGCGCCAAGGCCGGCGTGAAGGTCCGCGTGGTCCTGGAGGACCCCGCCAGCTACTCCAGCGAGGTCTCCGCGATCAAGGCGGCGGGCGGCACGGTGGTCGGCTACTCCGACCCCAACGGCTTCTACATCCACGCCAAGGCGATGGTCGCCGACTACGGCCTGTCCACCCAGGCGGTCGAGGCCGGCTCCATGAACATCAGCAGCAACTCCCTCAGCAACAACCGGGAGCTGGGCATCATCCTCACCGGCACGGGCGTCGCCCAGCCGGTGGCCCAGACGATCGAGACGACGTTCGCGAGCGACTACGCGGGCGGGACGGCGGCCTGATCGCCTGACCGGCACATGCGGCGGACGGGTGCGAGGCGGCACCCGTCCGCCGTTCAGCGTCCGCCACCCAGATCCGCGAGGATCCCGTCCACCAGTTCGCCCCGGTCGCTGCGCAGGAGCACCCGGGACCGGAGTTCCTGCAGGCGACCGACCACGCCGGGCGGAACGCCGTCAGCTCCCGCGTCCTCCACACCCTTCCCGACAGCCCGAAGCCCCCAGTACTGGTTGAACGGAAGCGGCTCGCCGGCCACCGCCTCGACCAGCTCGCTCAGCAGTCCGGGCTCGGGCAGGGCGTACAGGCGCGCGTAGGCCGCCAGGCGCCGTCCGGCGTCCCGGGAGCGGAGCAGCTCGCCGGTGTCGAAGTCGTCCACACGCTGGGTCGCGCGGACCATCCGGGCGAAGATCTGGTCCATGCGACGCGTCCGTGCCGCACCGCTGCGCTGCTCAAGGCGCACGGCCACGTATTCGGTGGCCAGTTCCTCGACCGTCTCCCAGGCGGCGGTGTCATCCGCGGCCACGCCCTCGGGGCCGTCACCGACGAGCGCCGCGTCCGCCGTCCGCTGAGCGGCCTCGACCCGGCGTTCGACGTCCCGGAACTCGATCCTGGCGACACCCGGCACCTCGATGCTGCGGAACAGGTCTCCGAGCCACGGCACGACCGCTACGGCGAGCAGCATCACCGTGACACCGTCGATCCTGAGGCCGGGCGTCAGGACATGAAGTACAGCCGCTCCCACCCCGATGCACGTCAACACCACCGCGACGGCACGACGCCGTATCCAGGCCGTCCGCTCACGCCGCCGGCCGCGATCCCCCTCAGTCATACCGGCCAGCATGGCAGACACACGCATGGGGGCCGGCGAGATCCAGTTCCGCCCACACCGTCCTGCACGGCCACGGGAGTCCCGACGAGACGTCCAGGAAGAGGATCCGGCGGAGTGCCCCGGCGAGGAGCACTCCGCCGTACCGCGTCAGGTCGTCGAACGACGCCGCCGGGCCCCCGGCCGGCGCTCGCTCGGCCGGGTGACCGGGTCCCCGGCCTCCGCCGCGGCGGCGCGGCGCTTCATGCCGAACTCGGCCAGCGCCTCCGCCAGCTTGTGCACCGACGGTTCCGGGGCCATGACGTCGACCCGCAGGCCGTGTTCCTCGGCGGTCTTCGCGGTCGCCGGGCCGATGCAGGCGATCACCGTCACGTTGTGCGGCTTGCCCGCGATGCCCACCAGGTTGCGGACGGTCGAGGAGGACGTGAAGAGCACGGCGTCGAAGCCGCCGCCCTTGATCGCCTCCCGCGTCTCGGCCGGCGGCGGCGAGGCGCGCACGGTCCGGTAGGCCGTGACGTCGTCGACCTCCCAGCCCAGCTCGATCAGACCGGCGACCAGGGTCTCCGTGGCGATGTCCGCGCGGGGCAGGAAGACACGGTCGATCGGGTCGAAGACCGGGTCGTAGGGCGGCCAGTCCTCCAGCAGGCCCGCGGCCGACTGCTCGCCGCTCGGCACCAGGTCCGGCTTCACGCCGAAGGCGACCAGCGCCTTCGCCGTCTGCTCGCCCACGGCCGCGACCTTGATGCCCGCGAAGGCACGCGCGTCGAGGCCGTACTCCTCGAACTTCTCCCGGACCGCCTTCACCGCGTTGACCGACGTGAACGCGATCCACTCGTAGCGGCCCGTCACCAGGCCCTTGACCGCCCGCTCCATCTGCTGCGGGGTGCGCGGCGGCTCCACGGCGATCGTCGGGACCTCGTGCGGCACGGCGCCGTAGGACCGCAGCTGGTCGGAGAGCGAGGCCGCCTGCTCCTTCGTCCGCGGCACGAGCACCTTCCAGCCGAACAGCGGCTTGGACTCGAACCAGGACAACTGGTCGCGCTGGGCGGCGGCGGAACGCTCGCCGACCACGGCTATCACCGGCCGGCCGCCGTCCGGCGACGGCAGGACCTTCGCCTGCTTCAGGGTCTGCGCGATCGTGCCCAGGGTGGCGGACCACGTGCGCTGGCGCGTCGTCGTACCGGCGACCGTCACCGACAGCGGGGTGTCCGGCTTGCGGCCCGCCGAGACCAGCTCGCCCGCCGCCGCGGCGACCGAGTCGAGGGTCGTCGAGACGACGACCGTGCCGTCGGAGGCGCCGACCTCCGCCCAGCAGCGGTCGGAGGCCGTACGGGCGTCCACGAACCGGACGTCCGCGCCCTGCGCGTCCCGCAGCGGCACACCGGCGTACGCCGGCACACCGACCGCGGCCGCCACGCCCGGGACGACCTCGAAGGGCACCCCGGCGGAGGCGCAGGCGAGCATTTCCTCGGCCGCGTACGTATCAAGTCCCGGGTCCCCGGACACCGCACGGACGACCCGCCTGCCGGACCGCGCGGCCTCCATGACAAGATGAGCCGCATCCCGGGCAGGAGACGGGGCAGCGGCGGTTGTTGACGTGCCGTCAACGACCGTGAGCTGCGGCGTGCCCATGCCCGGCGGCGACATGGAAGAAGCCTCCGTCGGCACGACGGAGACGCCCTGCCGCGCGTGCGTCCGGATCACGTCGAGCACCTCGTGCTCGGCGATCAGGACATCCGCGTGCGACAGCGCCTCCACGGCGCGCAGAGTCAGCAGTCCCGGATCCCCGGGTCCGGCACCGAGGAAGGTGACGTGCCCGTGATCGAGGCCGGCGGTAAGGGCGGTGGGGCTCACTGTGCTCGCTCCCCCATCAGACCGGCCGCGCCCTGGGCGAGCATCTCGGCCGCGAGGGCGCGGCCGAGGGCGATCGCCTGGGTCTCCGTCTGGGGCACGGGACCGGTGGTGGACAGCTGCACCGTGCGGGTGCCGTCGGTCGTGCCGACGACGCCGCGCAGGCGCATTTCCTTGACAATCTGCCCGTCGGCCAGGAGGTCGGCCAGCGCGCCCACAGGGGCGGAGCAGCCGGCCTCCAGGGCGGCGAGCAGTGACCGCTCGGCGGTGACGGCGGCCCGCGTGAGCGGGTCGTCGAGCTCACCGAGCGAGGCGATCAGCGACGCGTTGTCCGCGGCGCACTCGATCGCCAGTGCCCCCTGGCCGGGGGCGGGCAAAACCGTGTCGACCGACAGGAAGTCGGTCACCTCGTCGCTCCGGCCGATCCGGTTCAGTCCGGCGGCGGCCAGCACGACCGCGTCCAGCTCGCCGTCGCGGACGTACCGGATGCGCGTGTCGACGTTGCCGCGGATCGGGACCGTCTCGATGTCCAGGCCGTGCGCGCGGGCGTACGCGTTCAGCTGCGCCATGCGGCGCGGCGAACCGGTGCCGATGCGCGCGCCCCGCGGCAGGTCGGTGAACTTCAGCGCGTCCCGGGCGACGATCACGTCCCGCGGGTCCTCGCGCTTCGGTATGGCCGCCAGGACCAGCCCCTCCGGCTGCGCGGTCGGGAGGTCCTTGAGCGAGTGAACCGCGAAGTCGACCTCGCCGCGCACCAGCGCGTCGCGCAGCGCCGTGACGAAGACGCCGGTGCCGCCGATCTGCGCAAGGTGCTCGCGGGAGGTGTCGCCGTAGGTGGTGATCTCGACCAGCTCCACGGGCCGCCCGGTCACCTGACGGACGGCCTCCGCCACCTGCCCGGACTGGGCCATGGCGAGCTTGCTGCGCCTGGTCCCCAGCCTCAGTGCCTTCTCAGTCATGCCGGTCGGTCCTTCGTGTCTGTGCTGTCCACGGCCCGGGAGACGGAGGCGACCGTCTCGGGGTCGAGGTCGAACAGGGTGCGCAGCGCGTCCGCGTACCCGGCGCCGCCGGGCTCGGCCGCGAGCTGCTTGACCCGTACGGTCGGCGCGTGCAGCAGCTTGTCCACGACCCGGTGCACGGCCTGGCGGATCTCGCCGCGCTGGCGGTCGTCCAGGTCGGGCAGCCGGCCGTCGAGCCGTGCGATCTCTCCGGCGACGACGTCGGCGGCCATGGTGCGCAGCGCGACCACGGTCGGCGTGATGTGCGCCGCCCGCTGTGCCGCGCCGAAGGCCGCGACCTCGTCGGAGACGATACGCCGGACCAGGTCCACGTCGGCCGCCATCGGGGCGTCTGCCGAGGACTCCGCGAGCGATTCGATGTCGACCAGCCGCACCCCGGCCAGCCGGTGCACGGCCGCGTCGATGTCGCGGGGCATGGCCAGGTCGAGGAGGAAGAAGAAGGGCGCCGGACGCTCGGCCGGCGGCTCGGGCCTGCGCCGCTCGGGGATCCGGCCGACCGTGGCGACGGTCGCGGCGAGCGCGGTGATCAGCTCGGCGTCGGCCTCGGGGCTGCGGCGGCCGGGACGCTCGATGGTCCCTCCCGCGACCCAGGCCGCGTGCTGCTCCAGGGTGGCCGCGTCCATGCCGGCCACGGCGGCCTCGCCCATGACGGAGAAGCCGGTCGGTACGGCGGCCAGGTCCAGCGGGCAGTTCTCGTCGCCGGCGCCGGCGGCCGGCAGCGGGGCCTCGGTCCTCACGGCCGTGAAAGCGGCGACGGCGGGCTCCCCGGTGCGGCCCTCGACCGCCTGCGCGACCGCCTCCGCCGTGAGCACCAGGCCCGTCGCCCCGGTACAGGAGACGACGACGTCGGCACGTGTCAGCTCGCCCGGCACGGCGCTCATCCCGACCGCGCGCGCGGTGACCGCGCTGTCGTCGGCCTCGGTCAGTATCTGCGCGAGGCGCTCGGCGCGCTCGAAGGTGCGGTTGGCGACGACGACCTCGTCGACCCCGGCCCGCGCGAGCGTGGCGGCGGCCAGCGAGGACATCGATCCGGCGCCGATGACCAGCGCCTTCTTGCCCCGCGCCCAGCCGGGGACCTCGGTCCCGGCGGCCAGCTGCTCCAGGCCGAAGGTGACCAGGGACTGGCCCGCGCGGTCGATGCCGGTCTCGGAGTGGGCGCGCTTGCCGACCCGCAGCGCCTGCTGGAACAGGTCGTTCAGGAGGCGGCCCGCGGTGTGCAGCTCCTGCGCCGTGGCCAGGGAGTCCTTGATCTGGCCGAGGATCTGCCCCTCGCCGACGACCATCGAGTCCAGGCCGCAGGCCACCGAGAACAGGTGGTGGACGGCCCGGTCCTCGTAGTGCACGTAGAGGTAGGGGGTGAGCTCCTCCAGGCCGACGCCGCTGTGCTGGGCGAGCAGCGTGGACAGCTCGGCGACACCCGCGTGGAACTTGTCCACGTCGGCGTACAGCTCGATGCGGTTGCAGGTGGCGAGCAGCGCGGCCTCGGTGGCGGGCTCGGCGGCGACCGTGTCCTGGAGCAGCTTGATCTGGGCGTCCGTGCTCAGCGCGGCCCGCTCCAGCACGCTCACCGGCGCGCTGCGGTGGCTCAGTCCGACGACGAGGAGGCTCATGCCGGCATCACGGCGGGTACGTCCCCGTCGGGTCCCTGGTCGGCGGATGCGGCGGGCGCGGCGGTCGGCGCCGCTTCGCGGGAGGCGGCCGCGGGCTGCGCGCCGTCGCCCGCGGCGGTCTCCAGGGCGGGCTCCTCGCCGGCCTTGCGCTGCTCGTGGAAGGCGAGGATCTGGAGTTCGATCGAGAGATCGACCTTGCGTACGTCGACGCCGTCCGGGACGGTCAGCACGGTCGGCGCGAAGTTCAGGATGGAGGTGACCCCGGCGCCCACGAGCCGGTCGCAGACCTGCTGGGCGGCGCCGGCCGGGGTGGCGATGACGCCGATGGAGACCCCGTTGTCCTCGATGATCTTCTCGAGGTCGTCCGTGTGCTGCACCGGGATGCCGGCGACGGGCTTCCCGGCCATCGCCGGATCCGCGTCGATCAGCGCGGCCACCCGGAAGCCACGGGAGGCGAACCCGCCGTAATTGGCCAGCGCGGCGCCGAGGTTACCGATACCGACGATGACAACCGGCCAGTCCTGGGTCAGACCCAGTTCACGGGAGATCTGGTAGACGAGATACTCGACGTCGTAGCCGACACCGCGCGTTCCGTACGAACCCAGGTACGAGAAGTCCTTGCGCAGCTTGGCGGAGTTGACCCCCGCGGCGGCCGCCAGCTCCTCGGAGGAGACCGTGGGTACCGAGCGCTCCGACAGCGCGGTCAGCGCGCGGAGGTACAGCGGAAGCCTGGCGACGGTGGCCTCGGGAATCCCTCGGCTACGGGTCGCCGGTCGGTGTGTTCGGCCAGTTGCCACGGTGCTCCTGCGGGTAGAGCGGGGCTGTAGGCGGTCATACGTCCCCAGACCGCCCCGTCGAATGCAGGCTATGTCTTTGTGAACGCGTGCACAAAGATGGTGTCCGATTTGCCCGGCAGAAGTGACCGGGGTCACGCAACCGGAGCGCCCTCGACGGGAACCGGCGCACTCCCGCACGCGTTCCTTCGGTACTGGGGGCAAAACCGCACACTCTCCTCACAAATCCCGCCCCCGAGACCAAACCGCCGTCGATCCTAAGCGACTTTCGGGCTGGTTTGGACTAGTCGGTCAGTGCGCGGCGCAGTCGCTCCTCGTTCACGCGCCAGAAGGTGTGCTGTTCACCGTCGACGAGTACGACGGGGATCTGCTCCCAGTACTGGTCGTGCAGCGCCTTGTCCTGGGTGATGTCCTTCAGCTCGAAGGGCACCCCCAGATCGCCGGACACCTTCTCGATCACCTGCTGGGCGTCGTCGCACAGATGACAGCCCGGCTTGCGGACGAGGGTGATCAGCCGCTCGTGCGGGGCGGCCTTGCGTCGGAAGAGAGGACTCATACCGGCCATTCTCCCGCCCCTCCCCCGCCCCCTTAACGGCCCGGTAGCGGAGAGTTCACACCCTTCCAACCTCTCGACTCCGGAAGCACCGAACAAACTGGCTATGCTCACGACATGGCCGCTCTCGGATGGCTCACTCCCCGTAGGCGCTCCGCCACGGCGCGGAGCGTGTTGGCAGGCGAGGCCTCGGCGGAGGCCGCCCGCAAGTCCTCGCAGGAGGCGCAGGACGCACAGGAGGCTCCGCCGGGCGCACCGGAGGAACCGGAGTTCCCCGTCATCGGCGACACCAGGGCAGCGGCGTTCTTCGACCTCGACAACACCGTGATGCAGGGCGCCGCGCTGTTCCACTTCGGCCGCGGCCTCTACAAGCGGAAGTTCTTCGAGACCCGCGACCTCGCCCGGTTCGCCTGGCAGCAGGCGTGGTTCCGGCTGGCCGGCGTCGAGGACCCCGAGCACATGCAGGACGCCCGCGACTCGGCGCTGTCGATCGTCAAGGGCCACCGGGTCGCCGAGCTGGAGTCGATCGGCGAGGAGATCTACGACGAGTACATGGCCGACCGCATCTGGCCCGGCACCCGCGCGCTCGCCCAGGCCCACCTGGACGCGGGCCAGAAGGTCTGGCTGGTCACGGCGGCCCCGGTGGAGATCGCCCAGGTGATCGCCCGCCGCCTCGGCCTCACCGGCGCGCTCGGCACGGTCGCGGAGTCGGTCGACGGCGTCTACACCGGCAGGCTGGTCGGCGAGCCGCTGCACGGCCCGGCGAAGGCGGAGGCGGTGCGCGCGCTGGCCGCCGCGGAGGTCCTGGACCTGGCCCGCTGCGCCGCGTACAGCGACAGCCACAACGACATCCCGATGCTCTCCCTGGTCGGCCACCCCTACGCCATCAACCCGGACGCCAAGCTCCGCAAGCACGCCCGCGAGAAGGACTGGCGCCTGCGCGACTACCGCACCGGACGCAAGGCCGCGAAGGTGGGCATCCCCGCCGCGGCCGGCGTCGGCGCGGTCGCCGGCGGCACGGCGGCCGCCATCGCGATCAGCCGACGGCGCCGCTAGGGGATGTCGTTCGGATCAGGCCGGCTGCCAGGAACGGCACCCGCCGGCCGACCCGAGCGAGGTCATGGGGGTGCCCCCCGGGCGAGTGCGTGCCAGGGCCCGCGACGCCGGGACGATCCGAACGACACCCCCCAGCCGTCCCGGCGTCCGGCACCGAGCCACATTCCACCACCGCGCCGCGCCCGTCACCGCGAGCCGCACCCGTCACCCGGCCGCGCGCCCGAATTATGCCGCGGCCATTTCAACACGCCCTGTACCTCACCGAAACAGGCCTGTTTTCGATCAACAACCGATCAAGATACGGCACTTGATGTGACGTCAATCGGTAACAGAAGCGACGCAATCGATGATTTGAGCAACTCGGTGTAGCAGTGCCTGCACGAAGCGTTATTCTCCTCAGACGCAAACCGGTACCCCTCCGTCGCTACGACGGGTGAACGGTCCCGCACTGCACGTGATGGAAGCTCTGCCTCTGGGAGTCCCGTGTACCCACACGTCGGGGTTGACGCCTCGGGCCTGGCTACGCTGCGCGCAACACTCGCAACGGTCAAAGAGACGCTGCGCGGCCTCGTCCCCACCGCGTACGCCGTCCCCGCCTTCGCCACCGCCATGCCCGCTGGCCCGTGCTACGCACTGGCCGACGGCAGCGCCACCGTGGGCAGACGCGGCCGCGCCACCGGCGCGGCCACCGCCCGCCGACCGGCCGCCGACAGCGACAGCGCCCGGATGATGGACCTGGTCGAGCGCGCCCAGGCCGGCGAGGCCGAGGCCTTCGGCCGGCTCTACGACCAGTACAGCGACACGGTGTACCGGTACATCTACTACCGCGTCGGCGGCCGCGCGACGGCCGAGGACCTCACGAGCGAGACCTTTCTGCGGGCGCTCCGCAGGATCGGCACGTTCACCTGGCAGGGCCGCGACTTCGGCGCCTGGCTGGTGACGATCGCCCGGAACCTCGTCGCCGACCACTTCAAGTCCAGCCGCTTCCGCCTGGAGGTCACCACCGGCGAGATGCTCGACGCCAACGAGGTCGAGCGCTCCCCGGAGGACTCCGTCCTGGAGTCGCTGTCGAACGCCGCGCTGCTCGACGCCGTACGCCGGCTCAACCCCCAGCAGCAGGAGTGCGTGACACTCCGCTTCCTCCAGGGCCTCTCGGTCGCCGAGACCGCCCGCGTCATGGGCAAGAACGAGGGTGCCATCAAGACCCTCCAGTACCGCGCCGTCCGCACCCTCGCCCGGCTCCTGCCGGACGACGCGCGCTGAACCGATCGCGACCGCGGGCGACCACCAACTCACGTTGCGTGAAAGCCCGTTGTCTTTCCGATCCGCCTCTCCGCCGTCCGTAACCCAAGTGCCGCGCCAGTCGTTGTGCGGGATACAGGCTCCCTGTGGTCACGTCCTGGCCGACCCTGATCACTCGATCGTGTGGATCGGTCACGGGCGTGCAACCCTCAGGACCCCCTGGGGAGTCGACCGTGATGACGAGAGGAGGTGCCGCCAGTGATCGCGAACGTATCGGCGCACCGGCGGGCGAACGCCTTCGCCCAGGCCCTGGATGAGCAGTCCGACCGGGACACGGCGGCCGAGCAGCCGGCACCGGCGGGCGGACCGCCGGACACCGAGGACCAGTCCGGGCAGGGCAAGCTGCTCGCCCTCGCCTCGGGCCTCGGCGCACTGCCCAAGCCGCAGCTCGACCCCGAGGTCAAGGTCGTCCAGCGCGCCCAGCTGGTGGCCGCGATGGAGGCCATGCTCCAGGAGGGCACCGGAGCGGCGGAGGCGTCGGTACCCGAACAGCGATCTTCCCGCTCCAGGGGCGCACACCGGGCGAGCCCGCTGAGCAGACTCCGCCCGCGCAGCCGGCTGACCAAAGGGCTCGCCGCGGGCGGGCTCAGCGTCGGCGTGGCCGCGGGAGCCTTCGGCGGAGTCGCCGCGGCCAGCTCGGACGCCCTGCCCGGTGACTCCCTCTACGGCCTCAAACGCGGCATCGAGGAGTTCAAGCTCAACTACCTGTCCGACGGCGACGACCAGCGCGGCCAGACCTACCTCGACCAGGCCTCCACCCGGCTCAGCGAGGCCCGTCGGCTGCTGGAGCGAGGCCGCGGCGGACACCTCGACCACGAGTCCCTCGGCGAGATCCGCCGCACGCTCTCGGGCATGCAGCGCGACGTCACCGAAGGCCACCGCCTGCTCCACGAGGCGTACGTGGCCGACCCGGGCTCCCTGGGCCCCATCCAGGCCCTGTCGACCTTCGCCCGGTCCCACCGCGAGGCGTGGAGCGCGCTGAGCGGCAAGCTGCCGGTGCAGCTCGGGGACGTCAAAGAGCAGGTCACGTCGGTGTTCGCCGCCATAGACCAAGAGGTCGCCCCGCTGGAGGCCCGCCTCCCGAAGCCCGGGGCCCACCCCGGCACCGGCACGCGCCAGGGCTCCGGCTCGGCGACGGGCTCGGGCGCCCACCGCGGCTCCGCCTCGCCCAGCTCCTCCGGCTCGTCCCCCTCCACGGGCAAGCACGCCCGCACGGACGACCCGAGCGGCTCGCTCACCGGCGACAACGGCGAGGGCCTGCTCGGCGGCAACACCGGTGGCCTGCTCGGCCCCCCGAAGACCGGCAACGGCACCAGCACCCCGCCCACCAGCAAACCCACGACCCCAGCCGCCCCGGACGTCACCCTCCCGCCGCTCCTCCCCGGCCTCCTCCCGGGCCTGGGCATCGACGGCGAGAACACGAACTAGCCCGCACGACACCGCGAGAGGTACGACAGCGGGGACGCCCAACCCGAGCGGGCGTCCCCGCTGTCGTACAGACGCTCAGAAGAACGAAGATCTCAGAAGAACACCGACCGCCGCTGCACGAGCAGCTTGTACAGCGTGTGCTGGATCTGCTCCCGCACCTGGTCGGTCAGGTTGAACATCAGCATCGGGTCCTCCGCGGCCTCCGGCGGATATCCGTCCGTCGGGATGGGCTCGCCGAACTGGATCGTCCACTTGGTCGGCAACGGCACCGCGCCCAGCGGACCCAGCCACGGAAACGTCGGCGTCAACGGGAAGTACGGGAAGCCCAGCAGCCGCGCCAGCGTCTTCGCGTTGCCGATCATCGGGTAGATCTCCTCCGCCCCGACGATCGAGCACGGAATGATCGGCGCCCCCTGGCGCAGCGCCGTGGAGACGAAACCGCCCCGGCCGAACCGCTGGAGCTTGTACCGCTCGCCGAAGGGCTTCCCGATCCCCTTGAACCCCTCCGGCATCACCCCGACCAGCTCCCCCTGCGCCAGCAGCCGTTCGGCGTCCTCCGCGCACGCCAGGGTGTGACCCAGCTTGCGGGCGAGTTCGTTCACGACCGGCAGCACGAAGACCAGGTCGGCCGCGAGCAGCCGCAGATGGCGGTCCGCGGGGTGCTGGTCGTGCACGGCGACCTGCATCATCAGCCCGTCCAGGGGCAGCGTCCCGGAGTGGTTGGCGACGATCAGCGCCCCGCCCTTGGCCGGGATGTTCTCGATGCCCTTCACCTCGACCCGGAAGTACTTCTCGTACACCGGCCGCAGCAGCGACATCAGGACCTGGTCGGTCAGCTCCTCGTCGTAACCGAAGTCGTCGACGTCGTAGTCCCCGGTCAGCCGGCGCCGCAGGAAGGCCAGCCCCGCCGCCACACGCCGCTCCAGACCCGCGCCCTGCCCTCCGGCACCGGGCCGCGGATCCTGTGGCTTCTCCGGCTCCCCCGGTCCCTGCGTGCGGCTCACCCGCCCATCCTCCCGCACCCGGGACCGTCCCGGCAGCGGCTGGACCTCGCCCAGCTCCCCGGGATCGTCCGACCCGCCGCGCGGCCTGCCCACCCCCCGGCGCCGCGCCGGGCGCGCCGCGGCACCCCCGCGGGACCGGTCGTCGTCGAACGGAATGACCTTGGCGTCCGCCATCGTTGCTGCGCTCCTCAGTTGGCGCCGTGCGGGGGGAGGTGACCGCTGCCCTTGGCGGCCAGCGAGGCGATGCGGTCGACGGCTCCGGCGAGGGCCTCCGGCGGCAACAGCCCCGGGCCCTGGCCGCGTACGAAGTCCGCGAACGTCTCCGCCGTCGTGTACCGGGGTGTGAAGCCGAGCGTCTCGCGCATCTGGCCGGTGGCCACCACCCGCCCGTGCGTGAGCAGCCGGATCTGCTCCGGTGAGAAGTCCGTCATACCGAGCGTACGCACCAGCGAACCGGCCCAGGTGACCGCCGGGAGCAGCAACGGCACGGTCGGCCGTCCGAGCCGCCGCGAGCACTGCGAGAGCAGCAGCACACCGTCCCCGGCGATGTTGAACGTGCCGCTGTTGAGCGTGCCCCGGCGCGGCTCGTGCGAGGCGATCCGGAGCACCTCGACGACGTCGTCCTCGTGCACGAACTGGAGCCGCGGGTCGTAGCCGAACACGGTCGGCAGCACGGGCAGCGCGAAGTACGAGGCGAGCGGGGTGTCCGCGGCCGGCCCGAGGATGTTGGCGAACCGCAGCACGCACACCGCGACGTCCGGGCGCCGCCGGGCGAAGCCGCGCACGTACCCCTCGACCTCGACGGTGTCCTTCGCGAACCCGCCGCTCGGCAGCGACTTCGCCGAGGTCGTCTCGGTGAACACGGCCGGATCGCGCGGCGCGGAGCCGTACACGTTCGTACTGGACTTGATCACCAGCCGCTTGACGGCGGGCGACTTCTGGCAGGCGCCGAGCAGCTGCATGGTGCCGATGACGTTGGTCTCCTTGACCATGGCCCGGCTGCCGGCGCCCAGCGCCGTGCCCGTCACATCGAGGTGGACGACCGTGTCCGCGCCGGTCTCGGCGAGCACGCGGGCTATCGTCGGCAGCCGGATGTCGGCCCGGATGAAGTCGGCCCCGCCCAGATGGTGCGCCGGGGGCACGGCGTCCACGGCGATCACCCGGTCGACCTCCGGATCCCGCTGGATCCGCCGCACGAACCGGCCGCCCAGCTGCCGGGCCACTCCGGTGACGAGCACGACCTTCCCCAAGATCAGCGCCTTCCCTCGTACGGTGTGCGTGCGGCCAACTTAGCGGGTCGATGTTGCGCTGTGATGACCCCCCGATGCATGAGGTGACGGAATTTCACCGGTCGGAACCGCGGCGCCACGGTCCGGACATGCCTGTGGCCCCCCACCACCAGGATGGGAGGCCACAGGGACACGCTTCTCGCGCGCCGCTTACTTCTTGTTGCGACGCTGAACGCGCGTGCGCTTGAGCAGCTTGCGGTGCTTCTTCTTGGCCATCCGCTTGCGCCGCTTCTTGATAACAGAGCCCACGACTACCCTCGCTCACTTCTCATCACTCGGTTGTTTGGGCGCCATGGGCCCACACGACCTACGAGGGGCTAGCCTACCCAACCGAGCGCTGAGGTCGTAATCGAGGGTGCTCCGGATCTTTCCGGAGGCGTTGTCAGGCCGTTTCCACCCCCACATAGCTGTCGCGAAGGTACTCGTGTACCGCTTGCTCCGGGACGCGGAAGGACCGCCCCACCCGGATCGCGGGCAGATGACCGCTGTGCACCAGCCGGTACACGGTCATCTTCGACACTCGCATCACCGCGGCCACTTCCGCCACGGTAAGGAACACGACCTCGTTCAGAGGCCTCTCGCCAGCTGCCATGACACACCTGAACCTTCCGCACTCGACGGCCACCGGCTTCCCCTTCCGGTGACTCTTCGTCGCTGCGTGCTCACTCCCCAATGTAGGGGCGGGTGATGCGAGTGGGGAAGAGGTGCACCCATCGCTGGCCTACTGTGACAGACACGCTCGTTTGAGTACGTAGCGGGTAAGCGGGCGGTAGTACGCGGACCGCACGCCGTCATCAACCGGAACGGCGACGGCCAGGGCCCCCTCGACCTCTCCCACGAACAGCGCGGGATCGTCGACATCGCCGAGCCCAATGGCCTCGAACCCCAGCTGACCTGCACCGCAGACCCAGCCATGGTCTCCGACGACGAGCGCGGGCAGCGGTCCGCCGGCCGCTGCGGCGGCCTCCAGGACGACCCGAACCGGCAGCGGAGAATGACTGTGGACACCCGGCTCACAACCGGGGCGCTCGCCTCCTGGTTCCCGCACCAAGGCAACCCCTCGTACGTAGTCGAGGTAATGGGTACGTAGACCGAACCGGGTCAATATGTCGACACAGCGACCCTGCGCGGGGGTGAGCACCTCACACCCCGCCGCCGAGAGCGCGTCCGCCAAGCCGGCGTAGAACCCGAGCAGGCGCTGCGGGTGCCCGGTCCCGAACAGCACGGGGGCCCGGCGCCCGGCCGCCTCCCCGATGCGCTCGGCGAAGGCATCCAGCGCGGCCACCGTGCGCCCGGGATCGATCACATCAAGACCGGAAGTGCGCTGCGGGTCGGCTGAAACACCGCACTTCTCCGACATCAACGCAAGCAATTCCGGCTGTTTCCATACCCCTTCGGGATCGATCCCGATCAACACGCGCGGATCCCGGGCAGCGAACAGCCGATAACTCCGCAGGCTGACCTCCCGGGGGGTCCCCACCTCCCCGGCCAGCCGCACGGCCACCAGATGCGCACACAGAGCCTCGGCGGTCACCACGGCTGAGATGCTCGCGCATCATGGGTGACGACAAGTCAGGAACGAGGGTAATTCCGCACAGTTGGCGTAATCCGCTACGGCAGCAGGCCACGCAGCGGGAACGCGGCCCGCCGGGTCGCCAGGATCGCCTGGTCGAGCCGGTCGGCGGGGTCGTACCCCGCGTCCCACGACGCCCAACTCACCGGCCACCGCCCGTCGGTCATCCGCAGTGGCCCCAACTGCCGGGTCCGGGCGAACACCTCCTGGCGCCACCCTTCCGGAATCACCGTCTCCGGCGCCACCGGCCGGCCCGCGGCCACTCCCACCAGATGTGTCCAGGACCGCGGCACGACCTCCACCACCGCGTACCCGCCCCCGCCGAGCGCGACCCACTTCCCGTCGGTGTGCTCGTGCGCCAGCTCATGACAGGCGACCTGCACCGCCCGCTGCGCGTCCAGCGAGACGGCCAGATGAGCCAGCGGATCCTCGAAGTGCGTGTCGGCCCCGTGCTGCGTCACCAGCACCTGCGGCCGGAAGTCGGCGATCAGCTCCGGCACCACCGCGTGGAACGCCCGCAGCCAGCCCGCGTCCCCGGTCCCCGCCGGCAGCCCCACGTTCACCGCGGACCCTTCCCCGGCCCCCGCCCCGACCTCCTCCGGCCACCCGGTCTGCGGGAACAGCGTGCGGGGATGCTCGTGCAGCGAGACCGTCAGCACCCGCGGATCCTCCCAGAACGCGGCCTGCACCCCGTCCCCGTGATGCACGTCCACATCCACATAGGCGACCCGCTCGGCCCCCAGCTCCAGCAGCCGGGCGATGGCCAGCGCCGCGTCGTTGTAGATGCAGAACCCCGACGCGCCGCCCGGCATCGCATGGTGCAGCCCGCCCGCGAAGTTGACCGCGTGCTCGGCGTCCCCCCGCCACACCGCCTCCGCCGCCGCCACCGACTGCCCGGCGATCAGCGCGGACACCTCGTGCATCCCGGCGAACGCGGGATCGTCGACCGTACCCAGCCCGTACGCCCCGCGCGCCCCCGCCGGGTCCGCCGACGCGGCCTTCACCGCCTCGATGTAGTCCTCGCGGTGCACCAGCATCAGCGTCGACTCGCCGGCCGGCTTCGCCGCGACGACCTCCAGCTCCCGGTCGAGCCCGAAGGCGCCCACCAGCTTCCGGGTCAGTGCCAGCCGGACCGGATCCATCGGATGGTCCGGGCCGAAGTCATAGCCCGTTACTGCCTCGTCCCACATCAGCTGTGCGCGGCCGCTCATGCCCGCCACCGTATCGGTCCTGTTGAGCCGCGAAGGACCTGGCGTACCCCAGCGTCACCAGCACCAACACCATCGGCACCAGCATCGCCCCGCGATAGCTCCACGCATCGCCCAGCGCACCCACCAACGGCGAACCGACCAGAAAGCCCACGTAATTGAAGATGTTCAGCCGCGCGACGGCCGCGTCCGAAGCCCCCGGGAACAGCCTGCCCGCCGCCGCGAACGTCTGCGGCACCAGCACGCACAACCCCAGCCCCAGCAGGGTGAACCCGAGCATCCCGACCCACGCCCCGGGCGCCGACGCCACCACCGCGAACCCGCCGGCCGCCACCAGCGTCCCGAGCCGTACGACCGCCACGGCCCCGAACCGCCGCACCCCGAGGTCCCCGAGCGCCCGCCCCACCAGCGTGGTCACCATGTACACGTTGTACGGCACCGTCGCCAGCTGCTCGCTGCTGCCCAGCACGTCCTTCAGATACTTCGCGCTCCAGTTGGAGACGGTCGAATCCCCGATATAGGCGAAGGTCATCACCAGACACAGCGGCAGCAGCAGCTTGAACACCACCCCCGCGCCCTGCCCCTGCTCCTGCCCCTCCCCCACGGCCGCCGGCTCCCCGTCGACGTACCACCGGCTGCCCACGAACGTCGCCGGCAGCAGCACCGCCACCACCGGCAGATACGACACCCACAGCGCGAGATGCCAGTGCGCCCCGACCCAGGCCAGCGAGGCCCCGAGGATCCCGCCCAGGCTGTACGCGGCATGGAAGCTGAGCATGATGCTGCGCCCGTACGACCGCTGGAGGCTCACCCCGAGCATGTTCATGGAGGCGTCCAGCGCCCCCACCGCGAGCCCGAACGCGCCCAGCGCCACCGCCAGTTCGGCGAGCCGCCCGCCGGCTCCCACCCCGAGCAACGCCAGCAGCACCACCGGCTGGGAGTACCGCAGCAGCCGACTCGGCCGTACGCGCTTCACCAGCTGCTCCGTGGTCACACTGCCGACCCCGGCCAGGATCGGTACGGCGGCCAGGAAGACCGGCAGCAGTGCGTCGGAGATGCCGTACCGGTCCTGGATGGCCGGGATCCGCGTCACGAGCAGCGCGAAGGTGGCGCCCTGCGCGAAGAAGCCGAACGCCAGCGAGGCCCTACCGCGCCGCAGCACATCAGTCATGGCGGCGAGCGTAGGGCCCCGGGCTACCTGTGGGTAGATCCGGCCAAAGATGAATTTCCCTCAGCTTCATCGAGCCGTCCGGCGGCTCAGGCGGCGGCGGTCACCGCGAGCTGCTCCTGCTGCCGGGCCCTGCCGTCCGCCACCTCGGCGGCGAGCATCTCGTCCATCGGCCCGGCGGCCAGCCCACCGCCGACCACGAACCCGATCACCATCGCACCGACCAGGATGACACTGCCGAGCCACACCATCGTGTCCACGGGAATGGTGTACGCGCCCACGATCCGGGCGACGCACTCGGCGAGGAGCACCAGCCCCCAGACGACCGAGAACGCCTTCTCCTTCCTCCGGAAGGCCACGGCCCGCTCCGACACCCCGGCCGGCCCCCCGGCCGTCAGCCGCTCCCAGGCGGCCTCCTTCTCCACGTCCCCCTTCACCAGGAAGGGCTTCATACCCGCGGTCATCATCGGCCTGCCGAGCCAGACCGAGGCCAGGATGCCGATGGCGACGACACTGCTGACCCCGCTGTCCTTGGCGAGCATCAGCCGGGGGTCGCCGGAGACGAAGCTCAGCAGCAGCGAGACGACGTTGACGACCAGGATGAGACCGGCCAGCGCGTTCGTCCTGCGCTCGCGCACCAGGCTCCACACGGTGCGCACCGCCGGCACCACACTGCTCCAGGCGAGCGCCGCGAAGGTGCTCATCCCGAAGGCGTCCTTGAAGAGGTAGTACGAGCCGAGCGGCACCGCCACGTCCAGGAGCAACGGCCGGAAGTTGTCCAGCATGCTCGGGTTCTGCGTCCGCTGCTCGTTCCGGCTCTGGTTCCCCGTGTTCTTCGTCATGCCCTCAGCTTCGCCGCCACAGGGGGGCCACCAGTAGAAACGATCGTCCGGAGGTCCGCATGACAATTGTCAGGCCCCGACCGATGGCTCAGGTCATATCAGCAGGTCAAGCAACTCGCCCATGTCACTGAAGAGTTGACCGGCAGCGCTCAGCTTGGCCGTCGGCGTCATCGCGGTGAACCCGCAGACGTCCATGCCGGCCGCCACGGCCGCCTGCACGCCCAGCGGGGAGTCCTCGACGACCACGCACCGCTCGGGAGCCACCCCCATCCGCTGCGCCGCGTACAGGAAGAGATCGGGCGCCGGCTTGCCCCGCCCGACATCCTCCGAGCTGAAGATCCGCTCCTCCGGGAACCACCGGTCGAGCCCGGTCGTCCGATGCCCCACCCGGATCCGCGCATGACTCCCGGAGGACGCCACGCAGTACGGCACCCCGTCCGTGGCCAGCTTCTCCAGTACGTCCGACACGCCGGCCACGGGCGCCAACTCCCGCTCGAACGCGGCGAACACCCGCGCGTGGAAGACGTCGTCGAAGTCGTCCGGCAACCGCTGCCCCGTCCGCTCCAACACCAGCTCATGGATCCGGTGCATGGCCGAGCCCATGTAGTCCCGGATGGAGTCCTCGTACGAGGTCGGGTGCCCCAACTCGGTCAGATAGGCCGCGAGATGGCGATTGGATATGGGCTCGCTGTCGACAAGCACTCCGTCGTTGTCGAAGACGATCAGGTCATAGCGCATGCCGTCGAGCATAGACGCCGGAAAATGCCACGGAAACGCAGAAAGGCCCACACCATAAGGTGT